>CALBSQ010000071.1 GCA_937967325.1 uncultured Chloroflexota bacterium | reverse complement strand
GTCGATGTCCTCCGGCGCGCCGTGGCTCAAGAGCACGGTGCGCGCACGGGTTGGTCCGTGCGCCATGCCCACGTAGCCCTGGTCGAACAACTCGTCCATGAGCAGCGAGGCGCGATTCTGACCGATGCGCAAGCGCCGCTGCAGCAGCGACAAGGTCACCTGGGGATCCTTCCCCTGCGCGCGAGCCACTTCCGCCACGGCTTGCAGCACCTCGACAGCGTCGTCGAGCATCCTACTTTCGGGATCGACCTCCGGCGGGGGCGTCCAGCTTGCCAGCAGCTCCTGCTGCTCGCCGCTGCTCTGCCAGCGTTCGCCCACTGCCTCGCGCTGCTTGCGCCAGAAGTCCACCACCGCCTCCAGCTCTTCCTCGGATACCCAGGCGCCTTGCGCGCGCATCGGGCGGAGCGCGTCGGCAGGCGTGTAGAGCATGTCCCCGCGCCCGAGCAACCGCTCGGCGCCCGGACTATCCAGGATGGTCTTGGAGTCCACGCCAGAGCTCACGGCGAAGGCGATGCGGCTGGGGAAGTTCGCCTTGATGAGGCCGGTGATCACATCAACCGAAGGGCGCTGCGTCGCCACCACCAGGTGGATGCCGGTGGCCCTGGCCTTCTGCGCCAGCCGGCAGATCTGCTGCTCGATCTGTTCGGGGGCGGTCATCATCAAATCGGCCAGCTCGTCGATGATGACGACCAGATAGGGCAACGCCGCTTCCTGCTTCGCGTGGGCCGTCTCGTTGAAGCGCGAGATGTCGCGAAAAGAACCGCGTGCGAACAGGGCGTACCGCCGCTCCATCTCCTTGATGCACCAGTCCAACGCGCCAACCACCTTATCGGGATCGACGATCACCGGCACTTTTAAGTGGGGGATGCCGTTGTAGCCGGTGAGCTCGACCTGCTTGGGGTCGACCATGATGAGCTGCAGCTCGTCCGGCGAGTTCTGGAATAGCAGGCAAGTGATCAAGGAGTTGATGCAGACGCTCTTGCCCGCCCCGGTGGCGCCGGCGATCAGCAGGTGCGGCATGCGGGTAAGATCGCCGAACACCGGCTCGCCTGCTACGTCGCTACCGAGCACGATCGGCAGGCGCGCCCCCCGAGCACGGTAGCGTTGAAACTCCTGGCTCTCCAGCAACTCCCGCGGCGTGACCGCCATGGCCGTTGGGTTGGGCACCTCAATGCCGACATACGGCTTACCGGGTACGGGGGCCTCGACGCGGATGGAATGCGCTTCCAAGGCGAGCGCGAGATCGTTCTGGGCGCCGACGATGCGGGCAACTTTGACCCCAGGATCTGGCCGGACGCCAAACTGCGTCACGGTGGGGCCGGGCCGGATCTCCTGCACGCGGGCGGCAATGCCGAAGTCGGCCAAGGTGCGGACGATCATGTCGGCCCGCTGTCGCATGGCGTCGTGGCTGGCTTCTATGTACGTACCATATTTGAGCATCGATGTTTCCGGTAGTCGCCAGGCCACTCCGGTCGTCCTCGGAATCGGGAGCGGCTCTTGCTTTGGGCTGCTCGCGCGCGGCGGCCTGACTTCGGGGGGCCGCGGCCGGGCGAGCGTCCGGATCACCGGTAAGGGCGGCGCAGCCGGCAAGGGCACGATCTCGGGAGCGCCTACCGGCAAGGGTCGGGTCCGTGTGAGGCGGCGCTGGACGGCCCGTACTGCCGGAACGGCAGCCCGGGACGACGCCCTTACCGACCAGTGCCCGGCCACAGCGACCCTCTTGACCGCCACCCAGAACTCCTCCAGCGACAGGTGCAGCGCCCAGATCAGCCCGATGAGCACCGCGCCGAGCCACACCAGCCAGCCAAACGCCCCCAGCGCGTCGCCGACGATCCGTCGCAGCTCCACGCCGGCCAGGCCCCCATGTCCCGTGGCAACCACGTCGGCGAAGGACACCCAGGCGCCCAGCAACACGGCGCCCCCAAGATAGCGGAACCAGCGAACCGGAGGCCCCTCGAAACGGTAGTAGCGAACCACCTCCACCAGCGCGGCGATAAGCAGCGCCGGTGCGAGAAAGGCGGCCCCACCCAGGAGCGATCCTTCCGTGCTGTGCAGTACGCGGACCGGCACGGCGGCCAGCCTGGACGGCAGCACGGGAAGGGCCGCGAGCAAGAGGAGCAACAGCAAGAGGAACGCCAGCACCGCCGCTACGTCGAACCAGAGATGTGCCGGCAAGTGCAGCCCGGCGAGCCAGGCGCCCCTCGGCGGCGGCGTGGAGCGTTTTCGTCCACCAGCTCGCTTCGGCGCGCGACTCGGAGTCGCCCGCGTTGAGGCCATGCGCCCGCCTTCCCGTATCCCCACCCGACACTGTCGCTCCAGAGCGCTGATGGCGACGTAGCCATAGCCTGCCGGGCATAGCAGCCTACCACGGCAGGTCGCGCGCCAAAATGAGACGATAGTCCGCCGTGTGCTGCCTGGGCATAGCGTCGCCGCTCCGCCGCAAGGCGGTAACGCTCCACCCTAGGCTCCCGCTCGGGCGGGGTATGATGAAGCCTACCGAGGTGATGCCCGTCGAAGGAGGGAATCGCTGGAGCACTACAGCGTCGAGGTCGACAAGCAGTATCTCCAGTTTTGCTGCGCCCACTTCGTGACCATGTCCGGCACTCGGGAGCCGCTCCACGGCCACAACTACCATTGCTCGGTAATTGTGGAGGGCAACCTTCTCCCCGACGGCTTCGTCGTCGACTTTGGTGACCTCAAACGAGCCGCGCGCGCGGCCTGTGACGCCTTGGACCATCTCGTCCTCCTGCCCGGTCAGAGTCAAGAAGTCAGCGTCGAGCAGACGGGATCGGCAGTGCGGGTCTGCTACCGCGAAGACCGCTTCGAATTTCCGGCCGCGGACGTGTGTGTGCTCCCCATACCGAACACCAGCAGTGAGCACCTGGCGCGCTACCTGTCCACCGACATCCTTCGGCGCCTGCCGGGCGAGATTGCCAAGGGCCTGCGGTCGATCCGGGTCGGGGTAGAAGAAGCGCCGGGACAGCGCGCCTACGTTCGGCGGGAGCTAACGGCGATAGCCCCACACCCCCTGTAAGAATTCGCTGCGGGTCATACTGCAGTCGGCAAAGACGCCACGCATAGCGGAGGTCACCGTCACACTGCCCGGTTTCTTCACCCCGCGAATGGTCATGCAGAGATGCTCGGCCTCCAGTACGACCCCGGCGCCCATCGGCTCGAGCGCCTCCATGAGTGCGTCGGCAATCTGTCCGGTCATACGCTCCTGCACTTGCGGGCGGCGCGCCACCGCCTCGACCGCCCTGGCCAGCTTGGAGAGGCCCACGACGCGTCCATTGGGGATGTAGCCGATGTGCGCGTGGCCGAGAAACGGCAGAAAGTGATGCTCGCACAGCGAGCTAAAGGGAATCTCCTTGACCACGACCATTTCGTGGTGCTCTTCCTGGAAGGTAGTATTCAGAGCGTCACGAGGGTCGGCATGCAGACCGGCAAACACTTCTTCGTACATCTGGGCGACCCGCCGCGGCGTTCCACGCAGTCCTTCTCGTTCCGGATCTTCTCCAACTGCTAAGATGATCTCGCGGATTGCAGCCTGGATACGCTGTTGGTCGACCTGCATGCTTGCTCCACTTCCGGCCCCGGCGACCCCCGTGACGGCAGAGGCCCCCAGTCGATGGTAACACCGCATCTCTATTTAGCCTCCGCTTCGCCACAACGCTCCGCGCTGTTGGCCCATCTAACAGTTCCCTTCGTTATCCAGCCGAGCCTTATTGAAGAACGCGACGTGCCTGTGCCGCGAGCGCCGAAGGAACAGACTCGGACACTCGCGATTAGCAAGGCGGTCGATGTGGCGGCACGACGACCGTGGACCGTCGCGCTTGGCGCGGACACATTAGTGACGGTGGACGGTGAGGTGATGGGAAAGCCGAGCGATCGGGACGACGCCGTCCGCATGTTGCGCCACCTGTCCGGCCGGACGCACGCCGTCCACACCGGAATTGCCGTGTGCTACCCGTCAGAATCCGCCCTTGGCGTCGTGCTTTCCGCCGGAGGCGGTGGGCTGCTTCAGGCCCTGGAGGCGGCTCTGACCACGCAGCACACGACCCCTTTGATCAGCCGCGACGCTGGAACTGGCAGCCTCATCATCTCTGCCGTGGCGACGTCGAGCGTCACCATGCATGAGCTCAGCGATGCCGCCATCCAGACGTACGTCGCAACGGGCGAGCCAGTCAACAGGGCGGGCGCCTACGCTATTCAATCAATGGGTTATCATCTGGTCTCCCGCCTCACCGGCTGCTACGCCAATGTCGTGGGGCTGCCGCTCTGTACGGTCGCGACGGTGCTGCGGGCAGTGATGGACGAATCGGTATGCTGCCCAGACGAACCGCGGTGCCGGGTGGACGGCACTGGCGGTTGTTACTGCGGGCGCTAGCTGGGCGGAGCGACGGACCCTCACTCCGCCTTCGGCACCTCTCCCCCGCAAGCGGGGGAAAGGCTCCAACTGAAGAGTCTGCTCCCCTCTCCCGCCGAGCGGGAGAGGGGCCGGGGGTGAGGGTCCATCCCTTTACGCTAGCTTTACCGTTTCTCCCATCCAGCATTTACTTGTGCGTACTATTCTGTTTCTTGTGGCGACTGATACGTTGACGGCGTTCGCCGTCCGCTGAGTCCGGGATCGATCTGTTGTCAAGGAAACGAAGGGCAACCCGATGGATGAGCCGATGATCGCTCCCTCGAGCGCGCCAACCGTGGTTGAGCCAAAGCACACGCGGCGCGTCGCCATCGGCGGCGCGGCGGCGCTTGGCGTCGGCGCCGTGCTGGCGGCGCTGTACGCCGGAGGTCCCAAGCGGCGTGAGGCCGCTATGCCCGACGCTGCACGCCTGGGGCATCTGCTGCGCCGCGCCGGGTTCGGCGCCTCGCCGGAGGAGCTGAGCGCTGCCGAGCAGGCAGGCCTGGCGGCAACAACAGAGCGCCTCCTCAACTACGAGTCGCTGCCGAATCCCCTGCTCGATAAGCTGGACCAGTTTTACACCTATGACTTTGCCAACGGTCGTGACCTGCAGCGCTGGTGGCTCCTGCGCATGCTGTACAGCGTGCGGCCGCTGGAGGAGCGGATGACGCTGTTCTGGCACAGCCTCCTCACGTCGGCGTTTTCCAAATCGCGTCCGGACATGATGCACGTGCAGAACCTGTTTTTCCGGAAGAACGCCCTGGCCGACTTCCCCACGATTCTGAAGGGGGTTTCCAAGGATCCGGCGATGATGGTGTGGTTGGACTTGCAGACCAGTCGCAAGGGCCACGCCAACGAGAACTTCGCCCGTGAGCTGATGGAGCTCTTCACCATGGGCGTCGGCAACTACACCGAGCAGGACGTCAGGGAGAGCGCGCGGGCGTTCACCGGCTATTCGCTCCAATACCCGAAGAACTACAAGGCAAATCTCTACGATCCGCCCACCTTCGTCTTCAATCCGAAGCTGCACGACGACGGAGCGAAGACGTTTCTCGGCAAGACCGGCGCCTTCACCGGCGACGACATTATCGACATCATCGTCGCCCAGCCGATCACCGCCGCGTACCTGTGCCGTCGCCTCTTCTCCTGGTTCGCCTACGCCGACCCGGAGCCGAGCGTCCTGGCTGACCTCACCAAAACCTACTTCCAGAGCAACTATTCCGTCAAGGCACTGGTTCGCCAGATCCTGACATCCAGCGCCTTCTATTCGGGCAAAGCCTATCGGTCCGCTATCAAGAGCCCGGTCGATCTGGTCGTGGGCAGTCTTCGGTCGCTCGGCATGCTCACCGAAGGCAGCCAGTTGGCCGGGGTCATGCCGGCGATGGGCCAGGAGCTGTTCAATCCGCCCAACGTGGCCGGCTGGCCCGGCGGAACAAGCTGGCTCAATAGCGGAACCTGGCTCTCGCGACTGAACTTTGCCAACCAGGTCGCGGCGAGCAACGTCGCCTGGCCGAAGGGTGCGTCCACCGTGCAGGAGTGGCTGCACAAGGTGACGGGAGGCAACGCCAACGCGGCCGTCGACCTGCTCCTGCGGCAACTGCTCGATGGCCAGGTTGGGACGACGCAGCGCCAAATAATGCAGCAATACGTGACCAGCGCGACGTCGTCGTCGGAGGAGCGCTATCGCGGGCTGACCTACCTCGCGCTCGGTCTCCCCGAGTACCACCTGAGCTGATCGCCACCACCACAGAAAGGACTATTGGAAATGCTCTCTCGGCGCGACCTCCTCCAAACCAGCGGAGCCATAGTTCCGGTCGGGATGTTCATGCCCTCCGTTTTCAGCCGCGCCATCGACCAGATCGGTCGCGACACGCGGTACGGAAATCCCGGCCAGGCGGCCAGCGATCGCACGCTGATCATCGTCCAGCTTGCCGGGGGCAACGACGGGCTGAACACGGTCATCCCCTACAGCGACGGTCACTACCGTACGCTGCGACCGACGATCGGCGTTCCGGAGTCGCAGCTCCTGCCGATCAGCGACCGAGTGGCGCTGCACGCCGAGCTGACAGGACTCAAGCACCTCTATGACCAGGGCAAGGTTGCCGTCATGGAGGGGGTTGGCTACGACAATCCCAGCTTGTCCCATTTCCAGGCAATGGACATCTGGGAAACTGCCGATCCGGAGCTGCACCGGCAGGATGGCTGGCTGTCTACGCTGGTGGAAGGGAAAGTCGATGGGAACGGCCACCCCATCGGCTCGCTGAGCCTGGGTCCGACGCTGGCCCCGGCGCTGTGCTGTCCCCCAACGCCGCCACCGGCCTTCGCGAACCTCAATAGTTACAAGCTGATGCCGGATCCCGCGTTCCCCAAGGGGGCGTCAGCACGCGAGCAGGCGCTGATGAAGCTCTACCAGACGTACGCTGCGCCCGCCCCCTACGCAGCGCTGCTGGAATCGACCGCCGATTCGGCGCTGGTTAGCAGCGCCCAGATGCAGGAGATCGGCAGCAGTTATCAGCCGGCCGTGCCCTACCCGCAGACTCCTGTAGCTCAGGGACTGAAACTCTTCGCCGCGGCGCTGAAGAAGGGGATCGGACTACGCATCGGCTACGTGGTGCTCGGCGGCTTCGACACCCACTCCCAGCAGCTGAACCAGCAGCCACGGCTGTTGCGCCAGCTCGGCGACGCGCTGCTCGCCTTCTCCGGCGACCTGTCGGCGCAGAAGCTGGATAGCAATGTCCTGACGATGACCTGGTCGGAGTTCGGCCGTCGCGTCCAGGAAAACGCCAGCCGCGGCACCGACCACGGGACTGCCGCCCCCATGTTCCTGCTCGGCTCCGGCGTCAAAGGCGGCATCTACGGCGACATGCCGGACCTGACCAATCTGGACAACGGCAATCTGCGACATTCCATCGACTTCCGCTCCGTCTACGCGACCGTCATCGAGCGCTGGCTGCAGGCCGATTCCAAGTCGGTGCTGGGCGGCTCCTACCCGACGCTGCCGGCGGTGGGCTGACGGGGCGAGGGGGCGCCGGGGCGCCCCCTCGCCCCGTCACTCCTCGCGACCGCGGAGTTCCATGACAATATCGGCCAGGTAGGACATCCATTCTTGAGTCCCGGCCATCAGCTTGGCGCGCTGCTCATCCTTCGGTGCGTAGAGAAGGACGGCGATGGCGCCCAGCACGCCGATCCAGAAGATGTTGTTCACGGTGGAGCGGACGGCCCTCCCCGTCGCGTCAAACGCGTTACCAACGGCGAGGGCCGTTCCGCCGGCCGTCTCGGCGACGGTTGGCCCCGCCGCTGCCGCGGCCTGCTGCCAGGAACCGGCCGCCTCTGCTGCCTGGCTACCGGCCTGAGATGCGCGCTCTAACGCCTGCGTGGCCAGGCCGGCGACAACCGGCGCCAACGCGTCCCGTTGCTCGGCTACGCCTCCGGCGATCGAAGCCAGGCGTGGGGCAAGCGCTCCCGTGGCCTGGGCGCCGGCTTGCGTCGCCCGTTCGACCGATTGGCTCACCAGGTCGGCGAGTCGCGGCGCCATTTGCTCCGCTTGCTTGGCTACCGTCTGCGACATGGCGCCGACACGCGGACCCAACGCTTCCTTCGCCTCGCCGATCGCGGCGCCAACCGTCTCCTTGGCAGCAGACGCTTGCTGACCAATCGACTGGCTTAACTGGCCAGCGGCTTGGGCCGCTGTCTCGGCAAACTGCCGCGACTGAGCCGCCGCCGCGTCGCGGAGTGCTCCGGCGGTCTCCCCATCGAGCTGAGCAAACGAGTCGCCCGCGCGCCTGGTCCAATCAGCCGCCTGATCCCGAGGCGCGCTCGTTCGGGCTAGCGCCTGTGCGGTTCCGACCCGCCCAACTACGGCCAGCGCGCTCACACTCCGCTGCGCCCAATCAAGGGCGCCGCTGAGCGCATCGGCGCCTTCCGAACCGGTGGCCAGGCTCTGGTCACGCAGACGGCGCAGGGCGCGGCCGGCATCCTTGTATTTCTGCTGGACTTCCCTGGAACATGCACCCGGTATTCTCAACACGCTTACCCTCCATGCTGGCCTGACTCACGTGGCGTCGAGCACGCATCACTTGATCAGGAAATGCGCCTATCAGCCAAGCGCGCATGGAGCAAGACGCGTGCCATCGCCTGGCCGGCGAATGGTACGACGCCCGTCGCCCAATAGCCTGAGGCAGCTCGGTCCTCGACCGGCTCAGGAAGCCGTTCCGCCGCCACCGGTCTGCGGCAGCGCCTTCGGCACCCGCGCCGGCGCCGGCGCGATGATGTGCGGTGGCGTGGACGGAGCGCCTCCGGTGGAGGTCGGCGTGGTCGCCAAGTTGGCCGACTCTTGCGGGCCTGCGACCGCCAGTGGCGCCGCGATGATCATGGCGGCGGCGCTGAGCAGGAGCACGCGCTCCACCTTGCCCAGCCGGCCGGCCAGCGCTCGCCAGATTCGATGGGCGGATTCCATGGCGTCTCTATTCCCCTTCGCCTAGGCACGAAGCTGTGCCACGATCGTCGATCACCAGCCTGGGACCGAATCAACCTGTTTGCGAGCAGTATACTGCTCATAGGGACAATGTCAATGAAAACGGGCGTGTTGACCGCTGAATCGCCCGTCCGCCGCCTCTGGCGCAGTTGCAGGTGTGGCGAGCAGGTGAACAGGCCAGGCTGGCGTTCATCACGCTGGGACTGCATCGAGTCGATCGGTCCGA
Organism: uncultured Chloroflexota bacterium; assembly: GCA_937967325.1. Classification (GTDB taxonomy): domain Bacteria; phylum Chloroflexota; class UBA4733; order UBA4733; family UBA4733; genus UBA4733. Next base: position 36,641 of record CALBSQ010000071.1, on the reverse strand, counting down.
ACGCTCAGCGGTTGGTGGCGCTTACGGTGGCGGGAATGGAAAGTGAGTCGCTAGGTGGCCAGGGTCGGCGTCCTTAGCAGACGACCGGCGCTCGGTGGCGCGATCCTTCTGTGCTTGCTGTCTTCGTTGTTCCTTTCGAGTTCGCGCCCGGCGCCGGCGTCGCCACGCTGCGGCACGTCGCTCCAAGCGCAGATACTCGCCGCGGCGCCCGGGTCGACCCTCTTGACGCCAGCGTGCGTCTACCGGGAGACGCTGATCATCACGAAGCCAATCACCCTTATTGGACAGCCCGGGAGCGAGATCCGTGGCAGCGACGTCTGGTCCGGATGGACGCGACGCGGCTCCTATTGGATCAAGGGTCCGCTCCCGCCCTTCTTCCAAGATAGGTGGCCCTGTGAGCCGGGCAGCACCGGCCGCTGCCGATGGCCGGAACAGGTGTTCCTAGATGGCCAGCCGCTGACCCAGGTAGCAGCGTCCCCCGCCAGCGGCCAGTTCTCGGTCGATGGCAACCGATGGATCCTCCTCGCCGACAATCCGAGCGGTCGCCAGGTGGAAGTGACGACCCGGCAGTATTGGGTTTTGGGACGCGCCGGCGACGTGACCATCCGAGGCTTTCGCATGCGATACGCCGCGAACCCTGCTCAGCAGGGAGCGCTCAGCAACGGTGGCTACGGAAACTGGACGGTAGAGCGTAACGTGCTGTCTGACGCCCACGGCGCCGTCGTGTCGCTCGACGGCGCAAGCGGACTCCGACTGCTCAATAACGACATTAGCCGAGGTGGCGAGGAGGGAGTCCACGGCGCCTTGGATACTGGCCTGCTCGTACAGGGTAACCGAGTTCACAACAATAATACCGAGCAGTTCGACCCGGGATGGGAAGCCGGCGGGCTAAAACTCACCGGCAACGTGAGACCGGCGATCAGCGCGAACAGCGTCTATAGCAACGATGGGACCGGCATTTGGTGCGATGCCGGCTGCAGCGGAGCGGTCATCAGCAACAACCGGGTCTACGACAATAGCCGTGAGGGGATCTCCTATGAGGTCAGCCACGATGGCACGATCGCCGGTAACGCGGTGTGGACAAACGGCGGTGATCGTGCGGTTTGGGGCTTTGGCGCCGGTATCCTCTGTCAGAACTGCGACCACACGGAGATTATCCGGAACACCTTGGCCTGGAATGCCAATGGAATCACGGTAATCAGTCAGGATCGCAGCGACAGCCGGCCGGTCGCGGCGAATATGGTGCATGACAACACAGTCGTGGAGTCAACTGCCGGCTCCATCGCGTTGGGCTGGTTTCAGGATTGGGCCGGTCCGCTCTATGACCAAGCTGCCGACAATCGCGGCTCCGGGAATGGCTTCTGGTACCCGAGCCCAGAGGGTCAGGATGCGCGCTTCGAATGGACCGGCGACATCACATTGCTTGCCGACTTCAGCGGCACGCGTGGGGGAGCCAATAGCTGGTACCTCACATCCGCGCGGGCGACGTGGGCGCTCAGCCAGGCCGGCATCCCCACGACATTCGGGGGTACGATGCCACGGGCCAAGTAGTGCGTGTTAGTCTGCAGCTACGGATTTCGCTCGCGACGCCAGCGCCGAGAACGTCCTGCAGACTACCCGGATCCCGATTCAGTAGCCGGAGGAATCGCGGCGGTCCAGTTCTGACAAGCGTTGATGCGCGGCTACAGAGACGCATGTAACGGACGCAAACCGCTCATCTCGTTCGTCGCCAATGCCGGCTGGGCTGTTCGCGCAGCTTGATTCGAACCTTCTGGACGCAAAGGTGCAAAGCGAGGTCCCGGCGTCTGCCGTCGACGAGCGTGATGCCTCCTGCCTGAGCAACGGTATGCAGACCGCGCGGGTACCGTCCGTTCGCGGCCGGCCGCACCTGGCTCACCGACTCCTCACGAAACGCCGTGGTGGTCAGCCGGACCACACGATTGACGACGATGCTTCCGCCGTAGGTCTCTCGGTTATCCTGTGCGGGCCGGTACAGAACGCCCTGGTGGACAAAGGGCGTGCCACCGCTGCGGCTGCAGCTCACATCGTCCTTGACCGGATTGGCGGCGTGCGGCCGCCACGGACCGAATAGATCGTCTGAGTACCAGAGGTACAGCTTGCTCATCGGAGAGTCGGCCTGATTGCCGCAAAACATCCACCAGCGCCCGTCGAACCGGACGAGCGTAGCGTCGACGGCAGCGAAGTTGCTGAGGATCGTTGCGCTGTTGCGCCAGCGCCTCGCCGACGCGTCGAAGGAGTATATGGCGAGCTCGCCTCGATCCCACGTCTCCGGGATCAGATACACCGCGCCGCAATGACGCACGACATAGGGATAGGACATGTGCCGTCCGTTGTCGATCACTGGTGACGCGGCCGATACCTCGCCGTTCTTGATGGTAAAGGAGGAGATCCGGCCACGCATTCGAAAGAAATCGTACTCCTCGAATGCGACCGTTAGCGCGTCGGCAGCGACGATGAGGAACGGATCAGCTCTATACGACCGGAGCTTCCTATCCGGCAGCCAGCGAATGAGCGGGACGAAGGAGGGATCGAGGAACTGGTGTATGGGGGCGTCGACGACGCCGACGTTCCAACGATCGACGTAGAAGGCTCGGCAGACCAGCCGCCACAGATGAGCAGGGTCCAAACACCGGGGAACGATCACTGGGGCATTCCACGCGCCTGACCCGAAGGCTGGCGGTACAAGGCGTCATAGTAGGCGCGCCACAACAAGTAGCCGCCGCACGACGCCGACGCAATCATGCCTAACACGGCGCCTTCAACGCCGAACCTGTGGATGACCAGCCAGCCGCATGTCAGCGCAACCAGACTGGCATACACGTTGCTCAGGAAGATTTGGCGGGTGATTCGCCGGGCCCGCAACACCGCCGTGGCCACGGTCGGGAGATAGGCCAAACACGAATAGGCGGCATACAGCGTCAGCACGTGGGCCTGGTCGGCATAGGTCGCGCCGTAGAGCAAACGCAGCAGCGGAGCGGCACACACGGCCACCAGAAGGCAATAGCAAACGAGCGCCGGTGTCGTTATGAGGAAGACCTTGGCCGAGCGGCGGCGCAGCGCTACCACGCCGCCGCTCGCCATGACGCGGGCGAAGCTGGTAGGGAGCACCCGCTGCAGCGGCGTGATGAGGATGCGCAACGGACCGATGAGCACCACGGCAGCCTTCAAGACGCCTGCGGACGCGACACCGAGGATAGCTGCCGCCAAATAGAGGTAGAACTGTCCAGAGAGCCAATCTCCGACAATCTCACTGCCGGCTAGCCATTTCCCATACCGCCAGTTCTCTCGAATCACGGCCAGATCGATGGATCGACCCAAACTGGAGCGGATCTGCCACGCACCCCAGGTCGCTGCTAAGGCCGACGTGATGGCCAGCGCCCAGAGCGCGCTCACGCCGGTCAGGCTCCCGAGGCGCCAGAGCGACAGCACAACCAGCGACTGACCTGCGTAGCTGATGACGTCGTTGGCGACGGCAGCAGCGAGCCGGCCCTCCGTATAGAGGACACGCCGGCCAAACTCCTGCAGCTGCCAGGCGATAATCGAAAGGGGCATGGCGTATAACAATGGGGTGACGACCCAGCCCTCGGCTCGGGCCAGCACGACGGCCACAAGGGCCAACAGCGTCGCCACGCACAGGAGCGCTACCTGACTCGCCGCGGTAGTGGTGGTATAGCGGACGTAATCCTCGCCCCACCGCGTCGCACCGAGGACATTGTGCGGCTGGGTCACGAGCGCCGACTGCATGCTATTGAAAAATAGGAGGACCGTATACACCAGCGTGAATGCTCCGAAGGCGGACGCGCCGACGCTTCGAGCGACGAGCACCATGGTCAGGAAATTGGTTGCCGACACCAACGCCTGGTCAATCGAGCCCCAGGCGCCGGTGCTGAGCATACCGCTAATTCGCGTGGAATTGGTGAGGCGCGCGAACCCGGCCGCGGCACTACCGGTCAGCATCGGCGCGCGTGACTCTTGGCCGTCCGAAGCGTCGACCGGAGGCCACAGCGAGTCCTCATGGTAACGGACCTCTTTCTGCCTGCTGGGCGAGCGTTCGCGGATTGACCACCTTACCGAGCGCTAACCAACCGGATCACGCTGCCAACCGAGCTCTTGCGAGAGGACTAAGCCGATGAAGCGCGGATTGTTGATGAGGTAGCGCCGCCACAGGCGCTTCGGCTCGCTGGCGAGACGGAAGAGCCATTCCAATCCCATACGCTGCATCCAGCAAGGGGCCTGGCGCTTGGTACCGGCGTGAAAATCAAAGGCTGCTCCCACCCCAATCAATGCCGGCGCACTGATTTGCCCGATATGTGCCGCCATCCAATGTTCCTGCTTTGGCGTACTCAGCCCGACCCAGACCACGTCGGGCGCGGTGGCGTTGATCTCCTCCACAATCTGCCCGTCCTCCTGGGCAGTCAAGGGGCGAAACGGCGGCGAGCAGGCGCCGACGACGTTGAGCCCCGGAAAGCGCTGGCAAAGGCGACGTTCCAGCTCGGCGGTGACCGCTGGCGTCGCACCGTAGAAATAGTGGCGATAGCCCTTCGCCAGCGACTGGCCGCACACCCTGAGCATTAGGTCGGGGCCATAGACGCGCTCGGCGTGGCGGAATCCCCGCCTCCGGCTTAGCCACACCAGCGGCATGCCATCCGCCGTTACCAGCCCAGCGCCGCGGTAGACCTGGCGGAGCAGGGAATCGCGACGCGACTCCATGAGTCCATGGACCCCAGTCACACAGACGTAATGCTGGCGGCGTTGCGCGATCCAGGCGTCGATGGCTTCCACCGCCTGCGTCATCGTGACGGCGCTCACCCCTACACCTAGGATGCTGACGCGCGGCTGGCTCATCGGCTCCGCTGACAGGCTGGCGTTCACTCAGTCTCCCTCCAAAATGACGTCGTTTCGCTACCCGATAACCAGAGCAGGCGCGCGCTCGGCGATCGGCGGCTCGACAATCGGCAGGTCTGCCGACGATCGCCGGACCTGATCCTCGATCCAGAGGTAGGTTCGCTGCAGTCCCTCTTCCAGAGAGACTTGCGGCTCCCAACCGAGCACCTGCCGCAGCCGCGTGTTGTCCGAGTTGCGGCCGCGTACCCCCTGCGGACCCGGAATGTGCCTCTTGACGATGCGTGTTCCGGCGGCAGCGGCCACCAGGTCGGCCAGCTCGTTGATCGTGACCAGGCGGTCCTGGCCCAGGTTCAGCGGCTGCCGGTAATCGGAGCGCATGAGCTTGTGCAGGCCAATCACGCAGTCGTCGATGTAACAGAACGATCGCGACTGCTCGCCGTCGCCCCAGATTTCCACGGTGGGGTCGCCGGTCAGCTTTGCTGCGGCGACCTTACGACAGAGCGCCGCCGGAGCCTTTTCACGCCCCCCCTGCCACGTGCCGAGAGGACCAAAGATATTATGGAAACGCACGATGCGCGTCTCCATGTCGAACTCCTCACCAAAGTGCTGGCACAGCCGTTCGGTGACGAGCTTCTCCCAGCCATAGGCGTCCTGCGGCTGGGCCGGATAGGCATCGTCTTCGCGGAGCGGCACAACATCCGCCTCCAGCTGGCGGTACTCCGGGTATACGCAAGCCGAGGAGGTGAAAAGGTAACGCCCTACGCCGTTCTGGCGCGCCGCCTCCAGCATGTGCGTGCTCATCAGCAGGTTGTTGCGCAGGATCTCGGCATGGTGCGACGAGATGAACCCCATCCCACCCATGTCTGCCGCCAGGCCGTACACCTCATCAACGCCGCGAGTCGCCAGCAGACAGTCCTCCCAGCGCCGTAAGTCCAGTTGCAGAAACTCGTGCGCCGCCGAGGGCGCAAACTCGGGCTGTTTCTTGTCGACCCCGCGAACCCAGTACCCGTCTCGGGTCAGCAGCTCGACGAGGTGATGGCCGATAAAGCCCCCCGCTCCAGTAACAAGCACTTTCCTCTGGGCCATAGCTATCTCCTCTCCCAACACTTCGTTCACCCTGCACGATGCTCGCGACTCACGCCAATGCACGCGCACTCGCCGCGCGATAACCTATGCGCCCTTTCGTCGATCGGACATTCCTGATTGCCGCTTCATAGGCGTCAGTGGTTCGGGCGGCAATCCTTTCCATCGAAAACTCCGTAACAGCCTTCTCGTGCCCGGCTTGGCCCATCCGGGCTCGCATATCCGGACTGTCCAACAAGGTCACGATTCGGTTCGTCAGCTCATCCGTGCCGGGCCGCACAACGAACCCGTCGACGCCATCGCCTATGAGCTCCCGTTCAGCCGGTATGTCTGCACCAATAACGGGCTTCCCCAGCGTCCATGCCTCCACGAAGACTTGCCCGAAACTCTCTTGCGTGGATGGCATACAGTAAATGTCGCACGCGGCCATCGCATCAGTCTTCTCTTGGGGGCCTATCGAGCCAAGCTCTAGGATGCGCGAATCCTGCGGTCGAGAAAACAGCCCCACCGAATAGGGAGTTCGGGGCCCGATAAAGACAAAATGGGTATCGGGGTGTCGAGCCCACACCTTCGGCGCGGCCGCCAAGATACGGTCAAGCCCCTTGTACTCGAACTTTTGCCCTACGAACAGCACGATATTGCCGTTGATTTGGTATCGATCACGAAAGGCGCGCGGATGCGCCGTGTCGGCAAGGAATCCCGAGGCGCCGACCACGTGAACTCTGGCCGGGTCGACGCCGAGCGCGACGTAGGTATCGCGTTCGGCCCGTGTGAGCGCGATGAGCGCATCCGCCTGGCGGTAGAGATCAAGGTACACTTCGTACCACCAACCGACCCATCTCGGGTGGTGATTCGGCGTGAAGACGAACGGGATACCCAATCGGCGCGCGAGTTGGAAGGAGGCGTAACTGATTGGCTCCCGACCGATGCGATTGTTGTGAATAACGTCGCTACCACGGGCCATCAGGCCGAGCTGGTCGACGAGCGCGGCGGACAGCCAGGCCACGGCTCGCCGCTGAGCCAGGGGATAGCTCGCTAGCCCGAGCAGCGCCCTCACCTTGGCCGGGGCGCTGATCCCCATCTGGTAGACCGGAATGCCGTCGACGCAATAGCGTCGCGATATCGACGAGGCCCGCAGCGTGGTTCCAAGCAACCAGTCGACACGATTGGTGTCCCAATGCGTGGCAACCTGCACCACGTGCTCCTTCGACAGCGCCTTGGCGAGGTGATGAAAGTAGAGCTGTGCGCCGCCGATGGCGGGCGGATAGCTCGTTATGGTGTAGAGTAAGTTCACGCTCCTGCCTCCACCAACGCTGGCGCCATAGTGGCCGGCTGTGTCCGGGCGCCGGACTCGCGCACCGGCTGCACGCCGGCTTGAGCGCTCCGTTGCCGTTCAAGCGCAGCTATACCGAAACCCATGAGCGACCAGAACCAGATGCCTCCCTGCGGCCCCTCGAGATAGACGTCGAAGGACATATTGATCAGAAAGGCGAGCCAATAGGCCAGAATCCAGAGGTTGAGACGTGCCCACCACTCCCGCTTCCCGCGGCGGGCGCGCAGGTAGGCTCGAACCAGGCTCACGCCAAAGGTCGATTGCAGGGCTACCCAAAGCGCCAGCCCCGGCACACCGGTGCGCGCCAGGATGTCCATGTGGCCGTTATGCGGGTCGCGCAACGAGCCGTCGGCGTTTACCTGAAAGCCATCGGCGTCGGCCAGATTGATGCCGTAGCCCTTGCCGGTCCAAAAGTACGGACCGACGACCGTGTACTTTGTGATCTGCTGCCACCATTGCAGCCGCCAGTCTCGCGTGCCTTGCAAGCCGCTCTGGCCACTCGACCCGACCACGCTCGCCAGGTTGGCCGCGATCTGCTGGGGAGAGATCTGGCGACCCTCGCCGGCGTCAAGCTGGATGTTGAACAAGACGAAGACCAGGGTGAGGACGACTGCGACGTAGCTGATCCGAAAGAGTCCCGCGTGGCCGCTTCGACTCATCGGCCGTATGGCAAGCACGACCGTAACGGCTCCCAGTATGGCCAGAAGGCCACCGCGATTCGACGAGCTGACGCCCAGTGCGGCGACGATCCAAGCCAGCCAGCACATCCACTCGAGCAGGCGCGATGAGTTGGGACGCGACCTTGGCGCGCCGAACTGGTGCAGGCCCAGCAGGAGGAACGATGCGATTCCGGCCAGATGCACCGCGACATCCCCGGACTTGAGGGCCAACAGCGGGACAGCGGACCCAGGCGCAAGTGGAGATGCCGTGGGGGCGAATTTTTGTACTGCGATTGCCGCCGGTACCCAGAAGAGGAACCAGGGTAACCACCGCCGGTAAATGTCCGGAATAGTGGCCAAATGCCGCGCCCGAAGCAGGAAGGCAGCGACCAGGATAGCAAAGGAGCCGTACTCCCAGATTACTCCGTCGCGTAGCGCGTCGACCCCGTAAGTGCTCCAGTACGGCGCCGTGCGAAGGACCCCTTCGACGGCGAAGGCGATGAGCAGCCACAATACGGGGGAGCGCAGCACGGGCGCGAATCCCCCACCAACGACAGCCGCCAGGATGCCGAGGAGGAGCACCAACTCGCCGACGTAGAGTGGTGGGACGCCTACGTAGGCGAAGCCTCGATCTAGAAACGCGTAGCCCGCCAGGATAGCGCCCAGGCTCAGCGCCCAGGCGTATTGCAACCGTGCTGGGAACAAGAATCCGTAGTACAGGACGATGCCTGCGATCACGGCTCCCGTGAGAAACAGAGGATTCCAGGCGACCCCCGCGGCAAGGACAACCGCCAGCACAATACCGCCGGCTCCCAACACTAGTGGCCGCCCGATCGTCAGTGTCTGCACCAGCTCACCTCGCTTCCGCCGGGCGGAGATCGCCGACTCGCTCGACACCGTCCACGTTGCGAGGTTGGGCCGGCGCCCGAAGCGTTCGTAGATAGGCGTCGACCATCGCTTCCTGGGTGAAGTAGCGCCGGAAGTTGATCTGAGCCCGACGCCCGACGTCAGCGCGCATCGCCGGATCATCGAGCAGCGGCTTCAAGACCTCGAGCGACGCCCGCCGGTGGGAGGCGTCCAGCGGGATGCTGCCTTGGAGCCGGCGTTGAACTTCCAGAATCCCCCCGACCGGAACGTCCGCGGACGGAATCCCAGCCCGCGCCGCTTCCACCAGGACGGTACCAAACGACTCGGCGGTTGCGTAGTGGATGTAGAGATCAGCGATGTCGAGCAGGGCAGGCACGTTGGAGCGATTGCCCAGAAGCTTTACCTTCTGACTCAAGCCCCTTGCCGCCACTTTACGCTTGATGGCCGATCGTTGGGGACCATCTCCGACCAGGAGGAGTCTGGCCTGGGGATAGTCAGAGGCGATTGCGGCGAACAGGTCGATGAGGCCAAGCTGGTTCTTGTACGGCAGCAGCGTCCCGACGTTAATGAGCACGAGGTCGTTCGATCCGAGGCCGAGCGACCGGCGCGCCACCTGTTCCGAGGTGACCACTTGCGCGATGCCATTCCAAATGACTGTCGAGCTCTTCGGTTGGATGCCGCGGACCTCTTCCAGGATCTGTTTCGACCAGTTGGATACATACACAACTTCGTCGACGCTTCGCAGCACAGACGCTTCCAGCTCCATGATCTGCCGGTACGTCCCCGGATCGCTAAGCTCTCCTTTGTCGCGAAACTCCTGCGCCTGACTGTATGGAAAATGGCAGACCAGGACGATCTTGAAGCTCCCTTGGCATCGCTCGCGTACTTGCAGCGCGGCCAGAGCAGCTAACGGCGACTCGGCCACGATGGCGCAAACGTCGTGGCAACGCACATGGCAGGCAAGGTTCTCGCGCAAGGCTAGGAAGTGCCAATGACGGTACCAACGTGTCGACCAGTCCTTGTTGAGGCGATGGAGTACCAGCGGCCGGAGGGCAAACATGGCCAGCCACATGGCACTGCCGGAAAAGGGACTCTCGCGGTGGCAGAGAATGCCCTCGCGGCGGATCCCTTCCTCCAGCAGGCGGGAGTGGATTTGGACGCCCGTGAACCCGCGCCGTCGCATGATCGTGGCAATCAGGATACATCCGCTGGCCCCGTCGGAATGACCCGGCACAATGCCGCCCTGGGCCGAACGCCGAGGTGTGTTCCATCGCTCGGCCGGCATCTGGGTACGCAAACCCGCGACGGTACGGCCAGCGACCGCTTGCCCTCTATGGTCGCCGGGCTGCCGCGATGGGGCAACGGAGCTGATCAACGGAGAGATCACGGCTGCGACCCCAGATAGGCGGAACGAAGCGTCTTCAAGAGATCCTCCGCCTGATGGCGCTGGGCAGCCAGGCCGCTCCCGTTGGCGCCCCGCTCGACACCGCTGTGCAAGACCACACCATAGGGCTGTCCGCCGATCGACCTGAGGGTATCCATCAGGGCACCGAGTGCGTCAAGGCGCGTCGCATCCAACTGCGCGACGATGATGGTGTGAGCTGCAATGGCGGCGAACGCCAACGTGGAAGGCTGCGTCTGCAACGGGGGAGCGTCCACGACCACCACATCCGAGGTCGACTGCGCCTGGGCCAAGACGCGGGCCAAACGAGACGGCGTCAAGAGCTGGATGGCGCCCGTCCGGGAACGACCAGCGGGCAGAATCTGCAGCCCCAGCACTGGGCCCGGGAGCAGCACCGTCGCTAGGCGCAGGGCGTCGTCGGCGAGCAAATCGGTGAGGCCCAGATGGTGAACCCCGCCGAGCGGGTCGTTTGGCGATGGCGACGGCACGTTGGCTTGAATCAACGCGACTCGCTGCCCAATGTGAGCTAGGGCTAGGGCCAGTCTGGCGGCGACTATCGAGGCGGCCTCTCCGCCACCGACATCGGCGCTGGTAACCGCCACAACTCGTCCGGCAGCGTTGTGAGCCGTGCCGTCCGCCAACAATCGCATGCTCAATACGTAGAAGGCGTCAGTGGCGCCGTTCCCAGGCAAGGTGAGGGACGAATCCGCTACGATAGGCGTCAGCCGGCCAAGGGTAGCGAGTACCGGGGTAGGCGCAACACGCCGGACATCGCGCGACGACCGAATCCGATGCTGCGCTTCGTCCCACAGCACCACACCGGCCGCCGCGACCGCAAGACCGAGCACGAGTGCGATCACACTGGCGAGCAGCGGCGATAGACCCGATCGATTGGTGGGCGCCGCCGCCTTGGCAAAGACCGTGGCAAGGCTTTGTGGTCCGATTCGAGCCTCCGCGGAGCGTTGTTGCAGCTGCAGCAAATTGGTATAGGTATCTTGGTACTGCTGCTGCAGCTGCTGCAGGCTAGCGATCTTGGCGCTCAGGTCGGCAGCGGGAGTCAGCGTCTGATTGCGCAAGGCGTCGAGCTCCGCGGAGGTCTTCTGCAAGTTCTGACTGGCCTCATTGGTCGCCGCTCGGAGCGCCTGATCGACCTGCGACGATTGGCTGCTCTGGAAATCGGAGAGGGAGATCACAAAGCCGGCGGCGACGGCGTTCGCCACGGCCGCGGCCATTTCAGGGTTCGGAGCAACCACCGTGACCTCGATCACCTGCGTATCGGTATCGGACTTTACGGAGACGCGTCGTGCCAGCTTGGGCTCGGTGTCGGCAAGGTGCAGCTCCTGAATGACCCGATTGAGGACCAATGGAGTGGCAACCAGCTTGCTGTATGATTTTGTCAGCAGCACCGCCGCGTCAACGGAACTCGACGAGCCGGCGCCTGAAGCCGGCGATTGACCGACAAGTAGGATCGCGGTGGCGCGATAGCTCGGACCTCGATGCGTGACCAAGCCGAACGCGCAGAGCGCGCTCAGCAGAGCAAAAGCCAGGATCATCCACCAGCGCCGCTTCAGTGTGGATGCGATCTCCAAAGGACCAACGTCCGCCGTGTCAGTACTGTCCATCGATCCCCAAATCTGTTCCCACAGCGGCGCCCTAGAACGCCCCGCGCCCAGCAATGACCACGACGAGCGTTCGCAGCAAAATGTACACGTCGAGCAGAAACGAGACGTGGCTCACGTAGTAGATGTCCAGTTCCGTGTGCTGGTGCATCGGCTTGTCACTACGTCCGTGGATCTGCCACCAGCCGCTGAGGCCGGGGAGTACCCGGTGACGATCGTGTTGCCACGCTTCGTAGGTGGCTACGATCTCGGGCAGCTCCGGACGCGGACCGACGAGACTCATGTCCCCGCGCAGCACGTTAAACAATTGCGGCAACTCATCCAGGCTCGTCCGGCGCAGGAACCGCCCGACTCGCGTGACGCGCGGGTCATTGCGCGCCTTGCGCGACCGGTCACCGCTCGGATTGGCCGCGGCGGTCCGGCCATGATGGAACATGCTGCGAAACTTATAGATGACAAACGGCCGTCCGCCCTTGCCAGTTCGAGTCTGCCGAAACAACACCGGACCCGGAGAATCGAGGCGTATGACAATCGCAATGAGGAGCAGACCAGCAGCGACTCCAATCAGCAGGACCAGCGCAACTGCCACGTCGATGAATCGCTTGACCGACCGACAGTATGCGGATCGCCACGGCGCGGCAAGTTGCCCAGGTTGCGCAGCACATCGTCGTTCAGGCGCGTCACCTCGCTCCGTGGACGGCGACCGTCCGGCGGCGTAGTCCAACGGAGGCGGTACGGTCATAATGCGACTCTCGTCGCTGGACGCGACCTCGACGATCGTGTTTCACCTCCCGTTCGTGTCTTTTCGCATCTAAAGCTACAAGGGAAAGATGAATCCGATCTTTTGTGACCGAGTTATTGGTGAATGCGACATGCAGCTTCACCACGCAAGATGCGATGCCGCCGACCGAACATTACGAACCAGAGCGAGCGTTGTAATCTTTCGCGGCTCGATGGACTAGGCAGGTTATCCGGTAGCAGAGTGATCGCTGCATAGCGGCATCCTTTTTAGTTGAAACAGGCATTATTGGCATGCTAATGGTCGCCATCAGGACGAATCTCGTCACGCGATTTTCAGAAAAGATCGTTACTACTTGGTTCTACACAAGAGGAGAAGGGCTTTGGTTTTGTGATTATGGGCCTGGGGACTAAGGCAATGTCACAAATTGCTCGAGAAGGAACACGAACCAGCATGCAATATACCCTTGACGCGCTGAAAGCCGGGGGCAGTGCTGGTGTGGGTGCGCCTTCGTTGCGGAACGCCGATGCAGAATGGCCGCAAATAGCAGCACGGAATACGACGAAGGCTCATTTCCAGCGTGCTGCGCCCGTTCCGTTGCTGGTCGCGGCACAAGCAGCCGCTACACCACATGCGGTTGCCGTCCGCGAGGGTGGTCCGACGCTGAGCTATGCTGAGCTGAACGCGCGGGCCAACCGGCTTGCCCACCAATTGCGCCGGATGGGCGTGCGACGGAACGCCTGTGTTGGACTCTGTATAGGGCGCTCCGCCGATTTCGTCGTCGCGGCGCTGGCCATTCTCAAGGCAGGCGCCGCCTACGTGCCGCTCGACCCCTCCCATCCCCTGGAACGGCTCGGTACATTGCTGACGGACGCCCACGTCCCCGTGTTGATCTGCCGTAGCCAGCTGGCCCGCCGGCTGCCACCAGGTCCATGGCAGATCGTCGGTTTGGACGGTGAGGCAAGCTACATCGGCGACGAGCCATCGGTGGACCCGGATGTCGAGATCACTGGCGACGACCTCGCCTACGTCATCTATACGTCAGGCTCTACCGGGCGCCCCAAGGGGGTCGAGGTGGGTCACGACAGCCTGCTCAATCTGGTCTACTGGCATAAACAAACGTTCGCCGTCACGCCTGCCGACCGTGCCACCCAACTCGCGAGCCCCGCCTTCGACGCGGCGGTCTGGGAAATCTGGCCCTACCTCACGGCCGGGGCCAGCATCCACCTGCCGGACGAGGAGGTACGTGCGAATCCCTGGCGGCTCCGAGATTGGCTCGTCGCCGAGGGTATCACGATCAGCTTCGCCCCGACCCCGCTGGCCGAGGGTCTTCTGGCGCTGGACTGGCCGGCGACAACGCCTCTGCGCCTGCTGCTGACCGGCGCCGACACGTTGCATCACTATCCGCGGGAGGGACTGCCCTTCGCGCTGATCAATAACTACGGCCCGACCGAGTGTACGGTCGTGACCACGTCGGGCCGCGTCGAGCCTTCTGCCGTCGCCGGCCCCCTGCCGCCAATTGGACGTCCGATTTCCAATGTGCGGGTTCACATCCTGGATGAGCAGATGCAGCTGGTCCCGGTAGGTGACACGGGCGAGCTCTACGTAGGCGGCGCAGGCCTCGCTCGCGGCTACCTCAACCGACCCGATCTCACGGCCCAGAGGTTTGTGCCCGATCCGTTCAGCGACCAGGCCGGCGCTCGCCTGTACAGGACTGGCGACCGGGCACGGTATCGTCCCGACGGCAACGTCGAGTTCCTCGGTCGCCTCGACCAGCAAGTCAAGATACGTGGCCATCGCATCGAGCCCGAAGAAATCGTCGCGCTCCTGGACACGCATGCCGGCGTGTTCAGCAGCACGATCCTGGCGCGGGAGGACAATGCCGGTGACCAGCGCCTCGTCGCCTACGTTGTACCGACGCCCAACGGCCAGCCGTCCGCCGGCGAATTGCGCGACTTCCTCGCTGCTCAGCTCCCAGCGTACATGCTGCCGGCCGAATATGTCCGGTTGGACGCGCTTCCGTTGACGTCCAATGGCAAGGTAGACCGGTCTGCCTTGCCCATGCCGGACGCGACCAACACCCTGGGCGCTCGGGAAGACGTGATCGCGCCGTCGCCCGTGGAACAGCGTCTGACCGCCATCGTCGCGGGTCTGCTTGACCTCTCTCGGGTCGGGCTGGATGACAACTTCTTCATGCTGGGCGGACATTCCCTGCTCGGTACGCAGGTCATTGCTCGCCTGCGCGACGCTTTCGGCGTCGAGTTGCCGTTGCGCAGCCTGTTCGAGTCGCCTACGATCCGCGGGCTGGCGCTCGAGGTCGAGCGTCTCGTCGTCGCCGCGCTCGAGCGCCTGACTGAAGAGGAGGCGCGGACAATCCTCCACAGCTCACCCGGCCACCCAGTGACCGCGTCCGCTCCGGCCACATCGCACGGCGAATACCAGATGGCAAGGGGCGCCTGATGGCCGTCCAGACCCTCGCCGCGCGCAGCGAGCACGCGCCTAGCCAATCATTGAGCTTGTACCATCTCCTCGACCCCGCCGTGCTCGCCAATCCGTACCCGCTCTACCGCCGGCTGCGTGAGGAAGCCCCCGTGTTTTGGGACCCGTATCTGCACGTCTGGGTAGTCACGCGCTACGTTGACGTCGTGACGGTCTTCCAACGGTTCTCGGCGGACCGAACACCCACGCCCGAACAGCTCTCGGCGCTCGGGCTGTCCGCGCTCAACCCCATCGCCCAGCTGATGGTGCGCCAGATGCTGTTCCTGGACCCACCCGCCCACAGCCGCGTGCGGAGCCTGGCCGCCAAAGCCTTCACGCCGCGCCGCGTCGAGGCGCTGCGCGGCCACATCCGCGACATCGTGGACGATCTGCTCAACGCCGTGCAGGACAAGGGGCGCATGGACGTCATGGCCGATCTGGCAGCGCCGCTCCCAGCCATCGTGACTGCCGAAATGTTGGGGGTACCCACGAGTGATCACGAGCAGTTGAAGGCGTGGTCGGCGGACTTCGCCGAGATGCTCGGCAACTTCCAACACAATCCCGACCGCGTCCCTCGCGTGCTGCGCAGCGTCGAGGAGATGACCCACTACTTCCGTGCCGCCATCCAGGAACTGCGCCGGCAACCTCGGGAAGGCCTGATCAACGCGCTGCTCACCGCGGAGGTCGACGGTGACCGGCTCAGCGAAGAAGAGGTGATCGCCAACACCATCATTACCATGGTTGGCGGCCAGGAAACGACGACGAATCTCATCGGCAATGGCGTCCTCAGCCTGCTGCGACATCCCGACCAGCTTCGCCAGTTGCGCTCCGAGCTGTCGCTGATCCCCTCAGCGGTGGAGGAGCTCCTGCGCTACGAGAGCCCGAGCCAGCATACGGGACGCCTGGCCCCCGATGACCTCGAGATCGGCGGGCACACGATCCGAAGACGCCAGGCGGTGATTGCCGTGATGGGGGCCGCCAATCGCGACCCAGCGCGCTTCCCTGATCCGGACCGTCTCGACATTCGCCGGCAGGATAACCGGCACCTGGCCTTCGGGTGGGCCAGCCACTTTTGCTTTGGCGCGCCGCTCGCCCGCATGGAAGGCCAGCTCGCGCTGGAAGCGCTCCTTCGACGGTTTCCAGCGTTGGAGCTGGCTCCGGGCGACCAGTCGTGGCGACAGAACCTGGGCTTGCGTGGCCTTACGGCGCTGCCCGTTACCGTTCAGGAGTAGCAGGATGGCAGCCGTGCTGGAGCTCTCGGAGACAAAGCGCACCCTCCTCGGTCAGTATCTCCGTGGCGAGCGCCCGCGCCTGCGAAGTGGTCCGCCCCCCATCACGCGGTATAGCAACGAGGAACCGGCGCCACTGTCCTTCGGACAGGAGCTGATCTGGGTCCACCATCAGCTCGCTCCAGAGGTGGCCGTCTACAACGAGCCGCTGACGGTGCATCGGCACGGCCCGTTGGATGTTGCCGCCTTAGAACGAAGTCTCCAGGAGATTCTCAGGAGACACGAGGCGTGGCGCACCGTTTTCCCCATGCGGCAGGGGCGCCCCGTGCAAGTCGTCCAACCGGTGCCGACAATTCAGCTTCCCTTGGTCGACCTCCGAGGCGCGGACGAGGGACGCCGGGAACAGGAAGCGCTCGCCCTGGCGACGAAGGATGCGCGTCTGCCTTTCGACCTTAGCAATGGTCCGCTCGTGCGGGCAGCGCTCGTGCGCTTACGGGATGAGGAGTACCGCCTCTACCTGACCTTGCACCACATCATCTTCGACGGCATCTCCACCTATCGGGTCTTCCTGCCTGAGCTCGTCCACTTCTACGAGGCATTCGCGGCCGGCCAGGCGGCGCCTCGGACAGAACTACCGCTCCAGTATGCCGACTACGCGCGATGGCAACGACAATGGCTGAACAGCGGTTGCCTTTCCGACGACCTGGACTACTGGCGGCGCCAGCTCGGGGGCGAGTTGCCGACGCTGCAGCTCCCCACGGACCGGCCGCGGCAGGCAGTGCAAACACTGCGAGGCGCAACACTGCCCGTAAAACTCTCCAGGTCTCTCACTGAGGCCCTCAAGGCACTCAGTCGAGAACAGGGCGTAACACCGTTCATGACGCTGCTGGCCACGTTCAAATCGTTGCTGCACCGATACTCTGGGCAGCAGGACATTATCGTGGGGACCGTCACCGCCGGCAGAAAACGATCGGAGATCGAAGGCTTGCTCGGCTTCTTCCTGAATCCTCTGGCGCTACGAACCGACCTATCGGGCAACCCCACGTTCCTGGACTTGCTGCGACGGGTTCGCGACGTCACCGTCGACGCCCTGGCGCACGAGGACCTATCGTTCGCCAGCCTCGTAGAAGAGCTGCGGCTTGATCGGGATACCAGCCGCAACCCGGTGTTCCAAGTGTTGTTCTCGCTCGAGCCGCCCCTGCCGCCGCTTGGCGCCGGCTGGGACTTTACCCAGATGGACGTGGAGACCGGCGGCGCCAAGTTTGACCTGTACCTGGAGCTGGACGATCGGCCTGACGGCATTATTGGCCGGTTCAAGTACAACACCGATCTCTTCGATGCCCTGACGATTGTCCGCATGCGCGAGCATTGGGTGACCACGCTGGAACGCGTCGTCGCTGACCCCAACCAAAGACTGTCGTCCCTCTCCGTGGTAACGGCCAATGACCGGGCGAACCTGGCCGCGCGGCACGACGTTATTCGTCCGGCCAACCAGTTCAGCGAGTTTCCGCAAGCGGCCATCGAGCAATCAATTCCGGCTCGCTTCGAAGAGCAGGTCAAACGGTGGCCGAGCCGGCTCGCCATCAAGACAAGAACTCACGAATGGACATTTGACCAGCTGAACAAGGCGGCCAACCGCGTGGCACGGACATTGCTGCCGCTCTGTGCCAACCATGACGAAAGGGTCGCCCTGCTTTTCGACCACAACGCGCCTATGATTGCCGGCATGCTTGGCATTCTCAAGGCTGGGATGGCCTACGTGCCGCTCGATCCGACCTATCCGCGCGATCGCCTGGGCTACATGCTGGAGGATGCCCAGGCAAGCGTGCTCCTGACCGACCGGGCCAACGTGGCGCTGGCGGAGTCGCTGGCGCGCGGCAAGCTACCAATCGTCAACGTCGACGAGATGGCTGATTCCGTGGCGGACGACAATCTCGACCTGCCCATCTCACCAGCAAGCGTCGCCTACCTGCTCTACACCTCCGGCTCGACCGGCCGGCCCAAGGGTGTCATGCAGAGCCACCGCAACGTGCTGCATTTTGTCCGAAACTACACCAACCGCCTGCACCTCAACACGTCGGATCGGCTATCGCTCATTCCCTCATATAGCTTCGACGCCGCCGTAATCGACGTCTACAGCGCGCTCCTCAACGGCGCCTCCCTGTTCCCCATCAGCATCAAGGAGTCCGGGATCGCGGCGCTCGCGGAGCACATACGCCGTCACCAACTCACGATATACCACTCCACGCCGACGGTCTACCGCTACTTCCTGGAGTCTGTGACCGGAAAGGTACAGTTCCCGACCATGCGACTGGTGGTCCTGGGCGGTGAGCCGGTCACGAGGGTGGACGCCGAGCGGTTCAAGCAACAGTTCCCGTCGACCTGCCTGTTCGTCAATCTCGCCGGCCAGACCGAGTCTTCGCTCAACCTCCTCTACTTCGTCGACCAACGGTCAGAACTGACTCGAACCGGCCTGCCGGCGGGCTTCGCCGTGGAGGACACGGAGGTGCTGCTGCTCGACGAAGCCGGCAGCCCGACGGACTTGGTCGGTGAGATCGCCATACGAAGCAAGCATGTGGCGCTCAGCTACTGGAACAGGCCGGAGCTCACGGCGGCCTCCTTTCTCAGCGAATCGGAGGATGCCGACAAACGAATCTACCGAACCGGAGACCTGGGGCGACTGCTGCCGGACGGTAGCGTCGAGATACTGGGGAGAAAGGACTTCCAGGTCAAGATTCGTGGAATCCGCGTCGAGCTCGGGGAGATCGAGTCGGTGCTGGCAGCGCACCCGGCCGTCCGTGAGGCCGTTGTCGTCGCACGCGGTGATGGCGGAGAGCAACAGATCGTCGCTTACGTGGTTGCGCGGGGTGAGCCGGCGCCTCCCGGCGTTCTGCGTCGTTTCCTCAAGGCCACACTTCCAGACGTCATGGTCCCATCAACCTTCGTTTCGCTGCCGGCGCTGCCGCTCACGCCCAACGGGAAACTCGACCGGAGGGCGCTGCCGGCCCCGCCAGTCGAACGTGAGGAGCAAGCGACGGCGTTCGTGGCCCCGCGAACGGCGGAGGAACAGATGCTGACGCAGATCTGGTGCGATCTGTTGAGAACGAAGCGCGTCGGAGTCCAGGACGACTTCTTCGCGCTCGGCGGTCATTCGCTCCTGGCCGCTCGCATGCTGGAGCGCGTCGACAAGGTAACGGGCAAGCGTATCAGCCTGGGGATGCTTTTCCAAAGCAGTACGGTAGAGCGACTGGCCGGCCTGTTGAGACAGGATGAACGACCTGAGCGGTCATACAGTGTGATCGAGGTTCAGGCCAACGGCCAGCGCCCCCCACTGTTCTGTGTGCCGGGCGCCGGCACGGAGGTGCTCTACCTGCGCCACCTGGCCGGGCATCTGGGGAATGATCAGCCGCTGTGCGCTCTGCAAGCGCACCAGCCTGCGACCGATAGCGCCGAGCCGAGCATGCTGACCGTTGAGCGAGTGGCCGGTCGCTTCGTCCGCGACATCCGATCGGTGCAACCAACTGGCCCCTACCACCTGGCCGGCCACTCCTTCGGCGGCGTGCTCGCCTATGAAGCTGCGCAACAACTCACGGCACAAGGCCAGCAGGTCGCGCTTCTGGCCCTCTTCGACACAGAATGTCCGGCCTGCACCGAAAATAGGCGCTGGTCCCGCCTATTGGCGCTGCCCTGGCGCCTCCGCCAGTTCGTCAGCATTCTTTCGGGGCTCGACCGGTCGGAGTGGTGGCGGTATGCCACTACGCGATCGCAGATCGTCGTGCAGAACGCTGCCCGCCGCATCTGGGGAGTCGCGGATAGGCTACCATCCTCACTGGCAAGCTACGTGTTACGCAGCCGTCCTCCCATCGAAACCGAGCACGCCCGGGCAAAGGCGATCGATGCGACTATGTTGGGTCACTACCGGCCGCGGCCCTACTCCGGCCGCTTGACGTACTTCTGGGCTGCCAACGGGCCTCGACGGCCGCGCGCCCATGATTCTCGCAGCGGCTGGAAGGACCTCGCCACGGGTGGGATCGACACCTACACGGTTCCAGGAGACCACTCGACCATGCTGCTTGACCCGCTGGTCCGCCGCCTGGCAGCGAAACTCAGCGGTATTCTAGACGGAGGGGTATGGCATGGGTTGGTCTAGACAGGATCGAACGAATGGTACCGGCGCCCCGTGGGTTCCGCCACCGCCGGCGTTGGGGCTCGGCGGCGACGAGGTCCACTTATGGCGCGCCGACTTGGGGCTGGCACTCCCGCGTCTCGATGCGCTGGAGTCAATTGTTTCCGACGACGAGCGCGCCCGAGCCGACCGTTTCCACGCCCCCCAGGACAGCGAGCGCTTCCTTGCGGGGAGGGCGATTCTCCGAATCATCCTCGGCCGCTATGCCGGTGAATCGCCGGAGAGCCTGCGGTTCCGGTATGGGGTCTACGGCAAGCCCGCCCTATTCCGCGAGGAAGCCGCCAGTCCCCTGCGCTTCAATGTTTCGCATTCCGGCCCCATGGCAGTCTATGCCGTCGCCTTGCAGCACGAGATTGGCGTCGACGTCGAGCACATCCAGGAGGACGTTGCGCGGCAGCAGGTAGCAGAGTATTTTTTCGCGCGGCGTGAGGCAGCGACGCTGCGCTCGCTGCCGCGCGCCCTTCAAACAAGAGCGTTCTACGCCTGCTGGACCCGCAAGGAAGCCTACGTCAAGGCGCGGGGAGCGGGGCTCGTGCTGCCGCTGGACCAGTTTGAGGTGTCGGTAGACCCAGATGAGCCTGCCGCGTTGCTCCGTGTGGCGGAAGACCCGAGGGCGCCGCGACGCTGGTCGCTGCACGACCTTCCGCTCGGGCCGGAGTACGTCGGGGCGCTCGCCGCGGAGAGTAGGCGCGCCAGCCTTCGGTACTGGATGTTCCGCTACATGTAACCGTTGCACAGCCAGCCGCCATCGACCACCAGCGTGTGACCGGTGATGTAGGCAGCCTCGTCGGACGCTAGGAAGACGGCAGGACCGACGATATCCTCAACCTCGGCCAGCCGCCCGATAGGGGTGCGCGCCAGCATGCGCGACGGGTCGAGCTTGCCTTGTTCTACGAGCGAGCGGTGCAGCTCGGTGCGGACGATACCCGGGGCGATCCCGTTGACGCGGATGCCGCGTCCGCTCCATTCCAGCGCCAGCGTCTTGGTGATCTGGTGCATCCCTCCTTTGGCCGCGGCATAGGCCAGGCGCATCGGAAACGCCGTAAAGGAGAGCAGCGACTCCATGTTGATGATGCAGCCGGAGCCGCGCTCCAGCATTCCTGGGGCTACGGCGCGGGAGCAATAAAAGGTACCGTCGAGGTGCGTGCCGATGGTCAGCCTCCATTGCTCGTCGGTGAGCTGCTCCGAAGGAGCGACCATGGGATTCCCGGCGTTGTTCACCAAGATGTCGATGCGCCCATGCGCCGAAAGCACCGATGCGACCGCCGCGTCCACCTGGCTGTGCTCGCGAACGTCGCAAGCGAGGGCCAGGGCAGAACCGCCTTGCTGCTCGATCAAGCCGGCCACGGCCTGCGCTCGGTCTCGCTGACGACTGGTGACGGCTACCGTGGCGCCTTCTCGGGCGTAGCCCAGGGCGATACCTTTGCCGATACCACTGCTCCCCCCGGTGATAAGCGCAACTTTGTCTTCGAGCCGTCCCACTTTGTATCTCCCTTCAACGAAGTTCCCTTATGGTACACACTTGCGCCTTGGCCTGAAGACACGTCGAATTGCTCAATTGGTGGCGTTGGTTACACTGCTGGCGCAGCGAGACGCCGGTGCGAACCAGATCTGCGCGAGGAGGTCGAGATGGCAGGGGACGCCCCGCCGTTTGGCGATGGGGGTCAGGCGTGGGTCCAGCGCCAATCGTTTCAGGTCCAGCGTCCGGCGCAGGTCACCATTGACGGCGTCCTTGTGCGCGATCTGACGGTACACCTGGACGGCCGCGGCAGCTTGACCGAGCTGTGGAGCAGTACCTGGGCGCACCAGGGCATCGTCCGAGCCGAGCATGCCTATCAGAGCGTCACCGATTGCGGCGTGATCAAGTGCTGGCACCTGCACGCCATGCATACCGACCAGTTCGTGATCACCCGCGGCAAAGCGCAGGTCGCCCTGGCCGACCTGCGCGAGCAGTCACCAACCTTTGGCCACGTCAACTGCCTTTTCGCCGGCTTCGATCGCCCGCGGCTCATCCAGATCCCGCCGGGCGTGATGCACGGCTGGAAGGCCTTGCTGCCACCGGAGCTCATCGTCACGAACTTCCAGTCCCATCCCTATGACCCGGCCGACGAATACAAATTCCAGTGGGACTGTGTGCTCACGGAGGTATGGGAGCCGCGGAACGGCTAAGGGGAAGCCAGTGGCGGCGGTGGCGCCGGGGGCGGCGACTGCGCACCCACTTGTGGGTGCGCAGTCGCCGCCCCCGGCATGACCAACGTAACGAAAAGACCCTAGCAGGGGGCCACGGTCCTTGTGTTCCCGGGGAATTGGCCGTATGATCGTGAGTACGCTGCCTAACGGACCACGTCCGTCGACAGTAGCCGTGCCAGTCCTCCTGCACACGGCGTAGCGAGAGGAGCGTTCCATGCACCGGATCATCGTGGCGAATCGCTATGGCCATCAGGTCGTCGAATGGGAGACGACCGATACGGAAGAGGCGCGCGCCCAAATCTCCGCCGCCGAGCGCATCCTGCGCGAGGCGCGCGAGAAGGGCTGCATGGTCTCGAGGAAAGAAGGCGGCCAGCACGTGCTGGATACCCGCCCCTTCGATCCCCGCGTAGAGGAATATCAGATCGTTGCCCCAATCGCTGGGGGCTAGGTTCGCCGCGTGGTGGCGCCGCCTCCTCGGCGTTTCCGACGACCCGGAGGCGGCCGATCCTCTGCTCTCCGGCGTTGAGCGCCCCTGGCTCTTCCGTTGGGAATATCTGCCTCGCCGGAGCCCCGGGCCGGGGCTGTCGCTGAGCCACCGTCAGATGGCGCACGCCCGCGCCCGCGAAGTAGCTCGCACCACACTTGGCGACAGCCTCTGGACTCAGGCGCAGCGGCAGGGCTATCTGGACGTGCCATCAACCCGGCTGCCGGGCGTCACCTATCGCCTGCGCGTCGGACGCCGCATCGAGGTGCTCTGCCGGCCGGGTGTGACTCCTCCCTGGCCCTATCCCTATCTCTGCATCAATCCCGCGTATCCCTTGCCGGAAGAGGAGTTCTTCGCCCAGCTCTACCTCTACGTGCGCGACCGCGAAGACATCGTCATCCGCGTTGCCGCGCCGCAACCGTGGGACCAGACGCTGGGCCGGACGTTCTAGGGGTCAGGTACTATGCCGGGATATTGACCGTTTCGACTGAGCCCGCCTCAATGTCCCGATAGGTGAACTGCGTGAGCGGGAACTCCCGCGCGCTCATTCGGTGCAGCTCCACGCGCACGCGTAGCCGCAGCTCGATCGCCAGCCTCAGCAGCAGTCGAGCGTCGGCTTTGGTCATCGCACCGTCGGGAAAGATCAGCTTCGTCAAGCCGGAGAACGTGCGATTGACGCTGCGCATGTCGCGGGCGCTCCACTCGCCGGGCGTGGCCTCAAACCAACGCTGCCAGAGGGCGCCGAAGGTGCTGATGTTGCGCAGCTCGCGGTGGAAGATCTCGCTGACGTAGTCGAGGATGAAGCCGACGTGCGTGGTCAATAGCTCCGGTGTGAGCTTGGGCAGCTCCCAGCCGGGCAGGTAGGCGGCCCAGCGGTCGTGGAAGGCCGTGTCGTCGGCGACCGTCGCCGGCAGCGGCTTGAAGAGATGCTCCGCCAGAAGCCCTTCGCGAGGGTCGAAGTTGATGTTGCCGTTGAACACGAATCCGGCATCCCCCTTGACGGTAATGGTGCCCCGATTGATCTGGCCGCTCTCCATATAGTTCTTGTAGAGGTTCTTGTCGTCGTCGGCGTTGAAGGCGCTGCCGGCGATCTCGTCGAAGCCGACGACGTCGCGCTGGTTGATTAAGCCGGGACGCGGCGGCACGCTGTTGGAGACGAAGAGCTTGGGTACCGTGACCGCGCCGCCGGCCAGCAGCGTGCCGTAGGGACTGAACTCGGTGAAGCAAAATGACTTGCCGGTCTGGCGCGGCCCCAGCTCGATCAGGTGATAGTTCGGCTCCACCAGGGGAATCAGGCGCACCAGATAGAGCAGCTTCGCCCGCTCGGTCATTACCGCTGCCGTTGGCTCGTAGCCCATGGTGCGGACCAGGGCATCGATCCACTGCTCGCGGCTGAGCGTGGCGCGGCCGGCGCAGTATTCCTGGAGGTCGACACGACCCACCTGCACCGGCTCCAGACGCTCGATGACGAAGGGGAAGGTCTTGTTGCGGTAGCGGACGGTGTCGTCGTAGCCGACCAGGAGGTTGCTCCAGACGCCGGCCATCAGCAGCCGCTCGTACTTCTGGAGGATCTCGCTGTTGATGTTGACGTTGCGGATGTTGGCGGTCATGAGCGTCGCCCAATAGACGCCCAATTCCAGACTCTGGTCCAGCTCCACCTTGACCAGGTCGATCAGCCGTCGCGGTGGCCGCTCGCGGATCTGCGCCTTGATGACCTCCGTCTCGTCACCGCGCGGGATCTTGGCGGCCACTTCTTCCTGGACGATGCGCAGCCCTTCTCGCACCTCGGCGTCGTCGAGGATGTTGGCGCAATACTTGCCGAGCATGAACTCGATCACATAGGACGGCGCCTTGCTCACGCCCCGAATCTCCTGGGTGAGGTCCTTGCGGATCACCAGACCGGGGAAGGTCCGGAAG
Organism: uncultured Chloroflexota bacterium; assembly: GCA_937967325.1. Lineage (GTDB taxonomy): Bacteria > Chloroflexota > UBA4733 > UBA4733 > UBA4733 > UBA4733. The sequence continues at coordinate 11,589 of CALBSQ010000071.1, read as the reverse complement.
AGCTGCCGGTCCAGATCGTCGGCCACGAACGGCGCTCGTCCGGTCGTCACGGTCGCTGCCATGGTCCCTACCAATCTTCCATCGGGATCATAAGGATACTGTCCGCCCAGTTCAGCACTGCTTCGGTACTGCTGTCGCGCAGCTCGATACGCAGCGCCGTGCCCCGCTCCGCCATCACCTGAGGAATCGCCGACAGGGGAATGGTGACTTCGTCCTGGTCGGGGGTAATGGTAGTCGGATCAGACCGGAACAGGATGGTCTGTCGACGGGTCTCCCGGATGACGACTTCGACGCTTCGCGCGATGGCATCCTCCGTCAGCAGGTTGGTGCGGACCACCTCCACTGTCACGCGTGGTCGCAGACTGAGTACGCTTGCTAGGGGCCGCGGGACGACCTCGATCGGCTTGCTCCGCGACGGCCATTCCACGCTGACGCAGGGGATGACCCACTCCTGCAAGGAAGCGCCGCCGTGGAAGTAGCCGAGGCCGCCGTAGGCGCGGAAGCTGGCTGCGCCGCTGGGGACAGCCACCCGCCAGGCGCCGCCGGGGGCAAGCCCCTGCGGGCCCTCCCAGGTGACCGCTGCCGGATAGGCCAGTGCCCGGCGGGAGGCGTAAGCCGGGTTCGCCGCGGGCGGCGGGCTGTTGGTCTCGCCGGCGCTGACGGTGTGGATGAAGCCGTGATCGGTGACGATCAGGATGCGACGCCAGCCCTGGTCGCGTAACAGGGCGACGGCGCGCAGGTAGCGATCCAGGGGGGCGCGCGGGCCCAACCCTTCCAGCTCGTCGTCGTGACCGAGCTTGTCGATCAGCGCGTCGTGGACCACCAGGCGGGGACGCTTGCCGGGCGCCGGCGCTTCGCCCGCCTCGACCTGCGCCACGCTGAGGAAATGGTTGGCGGCAACACCCTGCTGCTGCCAGAACGCACGGCGCTGGGCGGCGTCGCTGAGATTGCGCTCCTGCCCGGTCTGCCGCGCTTGCCAGGCGCCGTCTACTACGTCCGCCCGAAGCGAGGCGGCGGGGAGCGGCAGCGCCGTTGCCATGCCGAGCGCCGTGATCGAAGGCAAGGGCGCCCGTGCCGGCTGCACGGACGCGCGGGCGGCGCCCTCGACGGCATTGATCCGCGCGGCCAGGGTCGCCCCCAGGTCGAACCGCAGCGCGTCGATCACCAGGATCGCCGTGGGGCGGCCGGCGTCACGCTCCAGGACCGCTTTCAGCCATTCGCCGGCTGACGGGTAGGCCGGCTCGGGGCAGCCCGCCGCCAGCCAGATTTGGGACCAGCGGATGAGGAGCTCTTCCCAGCGGGCGCGATAGGCGTCGCGCAGCGGCCCAACCAGCGCCAGCAGCTCGGGCGTGGGGCGGGGCAGCGTGCGCAGGATCTCTTCGCCGGCCGCGTCCAGTTGCCAGCCGGTCTGCACGAACCAGGTCGCGGCTTCCGTCACCGAGGCCCACTCGCGTCCGGGTGTCGCCTGCAGGACGAGCTCCGTCGCCGCGCTGAGACGGGAGAGCTCAGCCCAGGGCACGCCCGGTCCGGCCGGCGCGCCGTCGCCCCAGAAGCCGGCGGCATGGGTCGCGAGCACGGTCCCCTGGGCGGCCAGGGCTTCCAGCAGCTCGCGACCACTCTGCCGGGCGAGCTCCGTACACATGCCGGCGAACGCGGCGCCCTCAGCGGCACAGGAGAGGAAGACGCCGCCGGCGCCGGGGGCCTGGCCCAGCCCGGTCAAGGGATCCGCCGCCAGGATCGCCTCGGCCAGGCGGGGCCGCAAGGCGAAGCTGTCGCTCCAGCGTTCCAGCAGGCGCAGCGCGGCCTCCCGCCGCTCGGCCGCGATGAGCAGCTCGTGCCCCTCCGCCACGACGCCGGGCGCCACGTAGTGGGCCTGGGTCACCAGCAGGCGAGCCAGCGCGCGGCGCTGCCAGGCCGGAACATCGTCCCAGTCCAGCGGGGGCAGGCCCGTGTGCGCTGCCGTCGTGTCCAGCAGCAGCTTGTCTTCCGGCGCCGGCTCCGCCACGCCGGCCAGGACGCGCAGCAGGCGCGGTAGGTCGGGCTGCAAGCCGCCGCCGCCCCACTCGGACGGGTCGCGGTCGGCCTGCCGGCGGGCCAGCTCAGCCAGCTCGGCGTCGTTGAAAGAGAGACTGGGCGGTCGCCAGCCCCACTCCAGGAGCTGCTCACGCAAAGAGCGCGTGAAGGTGTACTCCGCCAGCAGCGTCTGTGCCCACAGCCAGCCGAGGTCGGCCGGCCCGGCAGCCAGATGGAGGACCAGCGGCTCGCCCTGCTCCAGCCGCTCCTGCACCTGCCGGCGCGCCAGCGGACCGCCCAGGAACGCTGCCGTCCGCTCCGAGATAGACAGCAGCGTGAAGCCACCGTCGCGGGTCGCCGCCTGCTCCAGCAACGGCGCCCAATGGCCCTGCGGATCGCACCAGGCCAGCCAGGCGCCGGGATAGCTATCCAGCACTGAGCGGACCAGGGCATGCAGGCGCTGGGCCAGGGACGTGCTCATCGCGACGGGGATGTCACGGCCCCACCCCCGGCCCCTCCCCAGCAGAGCTGGAGAGGGGAGACGCGGGACGGTTGCGAGGCCTCGCTGTCGGAAGAGCTGACGGAGGACGGGTGTGAGGTAGCCCCATCCTCGGCGTGGTGGGACGGGAGACAGAAGGGATCGGGCTGGCCCCCCTCTCCAGCGCGCCGGGGCGGTGCACCGAAGGGATTGGATTGGCTCCCCTCTCCAGCTTGCTGGGGAGGGGTCGGGGGTGGGGCCGTGTCTGTAGTGGCCGGAATACCATGATGTGTGACGGCTGTTCCGTCACGGTCGTACCTCAGCGGGCAGGCGAGCAATGATCGCCTCGTAGATCTCGCGGGCGAGTGCAAGCGCGGCCTCCGCCTCAGAAAGTCGCGGCTCCTTGGGCTCGCCGGGATAGCGGTACTTCCAGGCATATTCGGTGAGCCCTCCGGCGCGGCCCACCAGCGCTCGCAGCGTCGTGTCGAAGGGCAAGGTCTGCCGTCCCACCTCTTCAAGGTTATGCGTCTTGCGAAACGGCTCATCGTGCCACGCCAGAAACGCTTTCAAAGCCTTCTCCGCTGCCTGCTGGCTATGGAAGACGACATTCCCAAGAAGCGGTGGGGCGGCACGAAGCAGGATATCGGCAGCGCGGAGGTCCATCAGGGCTTTCGTGAGCCAGGCTCGCGTGTCCTCGACAAGAGCCGGGTCAAGCGGCATACAGGGGCCTCCCTTCCCGGAGGATCGTCCCGGGCAACGACGCCTTGAGATGTCGCCTCGCCTCGAAGTAAGAATGAGTGCAGACCAGCACGTCCGCGGCGACGCCTGTGCCGCGCAGAGCCTCGTAGGCCAGGCGGCTTTGCTTCCGTTCCGGCGGGGCGTCGTCGGGCACGACCACCATCACGTCGTAGTCGCTGTCCGGGCCGGCGTCGCCGCGCGCTGTCGAGCCAAACAAGTAGATGCGCTCGGGCTGGTAGGCGTCCACGACACGGCGCACGATCTCCGCGAGCGACGGGTCTTGCGCGAGGATGGGGTCAGTCACGGCCCCACCCCCGACCCCTCCCCAGCAGAGCTGGAGAGGGGAGACGCGGGCGGATTGGGGGGCCTCGCTGTCGGAAGAGCTGCCGGAGGACGGGTATGGGGTATCCCCTTCCTCGGCGTGCCGGGGCGGGAGCCAGAAGTTATCAGGCTGGTCTCCCTTTCAAGTGTGCCGGGGTGGTGAACCAGAGGGATCGGGCCGGCTCCCCTCTCCAGCTCTGCTGGGGAGGGGCCGGGGGTGGGGCCGACCGGCAGACCGGCCAGCGCACCCTCCGGTTCGGCGAGCAGCTCCTCGTTGCGCACACGTACCACGCGGATGCCGTGTTGCACGAGCAGCAGGTCGCGTTCGCTGTCCCGCTCGCCTTGCCCAGCGTGGCTGCTGCCGTCCAGCTCCACCGCCAGCCGCCAGGCCGGACAGTAGAAGTCCAGCACGAAGCGTCCCAGCGGATGCTGTCGGCGAAACTGCACGCCCTGGAAGCGATGGTTGCGCACGAGCTCCCAAAAGAAGCGCTCCGCCGTGGTCTGCTCTCGGCGCAGCCGCCGGCAGAGCTCGCGCCGTGCTTCGGGCGACATGGCCAGCTCCGGACGCTCCCTTACTCCCCTCTCCAGCTTGCTGGGGAGGGGTCGGGGGTGGGGCCTCGCCGCCGCCGTCCGGACGCCCATTATCCTCAACCGTCCTTGACTGGCCATAGAGCACTTGCCGTGAGGCACAGGGTACCCTGTTTGGCGCAGCGACGGAACCCGAAGCTCCCAGGCCTCGAAGCACATGGCTCGCGAGCCCCTGCGCCGGATGCTTCGCCTCCTTTCGGCCCAGAATCAGGTTGGGCGCGCTGCGAATGGAGCATCAACAGGCGATCTACTTCCCGTTCAGGCTTGCCGTCCAGCCATCTCCTCGCCCTTAATGCGCGCCAGCGCCGCCGCGCGCTTGGCCTCCAGCTTGCGGTGCTCAGCTTCCCGTTCCGGCGCCAGGGCGGTCCAGCGCTCGCTCTCGCGGACCTGCTCCGGCAGCCAGCCGCAGCGCGGCAGCTTGCCCTCGCGCACCCAGCGCCGCTCATCGGCCCGCCAGCGCGCCCGGTCCGCAATCGCCTTGGTGGCATCCGCCGCCTTCAGCACGTCGCTCGCCAGCAAGCCGGCTAATTGTAGCGGGGCGATGTTGACGCGCACGCCGTCGTTGAGGTCGACGTGCCAGCCGCGTTCCCGATGCACCAGCTCCTCGCGGCTGCCGAGCGCCCACTGCCCATCGCCGCTCCAGCGATCCAGCGGCTCCGTCGCCAGCAGCGTGTCCAGTTCCGGTGCGGCGAATCCCGTCTCCTCCACCTGGCGCAGCGCCGCCGCGAACGCTTCCAGCTCCCGCGCCTGCTCACCGGCCCCGCTCTCCTGCTGTCGCTGCCGGTCCTCCTCGGCTCGCGCCCGCGTCCGCTGCAGCAGCGGCTCGACGTGCTGGGTGCGCAGGCGGGCCAGGATGTCCCCGCCGCAGGCGTGGTAGTAGAGCAGACACTCGAGGGCGGGCTGGACGCGGACGCCACGACCCCGCTTGCCCCCCGCTCGCGACGCTGGCCGGCTGGCCAGATGCCAGGCGATGGGCCGGTACTTGAACTGCCGGACGTGCCGCGAGAAGAGCTGCCGCCGCGACCACTCCTCCAAGGAGAGTCCGGTCAGCTCCTGCAGCAGTGATTCCGTCTGCTGCGCCCCCAGGTCGCCGTCCTCGGCCCGCAACCGGACGCGCAGCCGTTCCGCCAGCGTCACCTGCCCCAACCCCGGCGTGAGCGGGATGATGCCGCTCGGTTCCGCCCAGTCCATCACAATCTCGCCCGCCTCCACCTGCTTCGGCCAGCGATGCCCCAGCAGCCGCAGCACCAGCACGCTCAGCCGGTCCTCCAGCAGCCGCTGCTCCTCCGGCTTGCAGCGGACACCTTCCTTGCGCAGCTCCACGAGGAGCCAGTAGACGGAGATGGGGTGAATCTCGAGTTTCTGACTAAGTTCCTCGAGGAAGGTTTCAGCGGGAATGGGGATCCGAGCACCTGGCGCAGCTTGGTCTTCACTCTCATCAGAAGCACCAGGCGGTTCCGGCTCAGATTTCATAGTGCCGGGCCCTGCTTCGAAAAGCCTTCGGACATTGGACTTAAGCACGGTGAGACCTCGCTCGTCGAGCGGCAACCGCCGGGGAGAGGTGAAATCGTACGAACTGAGACGCTGTACAGCCGGTTCTGTACCTGGTATGTCCCCAAGTACATCGAACCCTGAGACCAGAGGGAACCATGCAACGGGCACGCCTGTCTCATCGACAACCTGCGCTACCTCGGAATCCGAGAGGCCATGATCGGCCATGACTTGGCGATCGAGCAATCCCTCAAGGCTGTGCCGGACTGCTTGGCTCCCCAGATTATCGCGCTCCTCGAGGGCGACGGCGACAAATGCCCGCTCGACGGGATTGGACTCGCACTCCCGTTCCGCCAAGGCCACGCATGCCGAGGCCACTTGTAGCGGCCCTGGCTTGTGCGCCGCAGAGGAGATCGGCGCGACGCCGACATAACCCGACTCGAGGGCCATTGCCGGACTGAGCGATCTGATAACATATGTTGCGAAGTGCGAGTTAAGGTCAACCAACAATGCGAGACACTGACCGTTATCTCTAGCCTGGGCAAAGATTGCCGTGCTGTCGAACCCATATTCCCCGTGTCTAATCCTGAATCCGAGGCTGCCTCTCGCGACGCGAGAGCACACAACTCCAGTTGCTCCGAAAAGGTCCGTGTTGATCACCCTCTTCGACCAGTGGACACCGCCATACAGCTCAGAGTTGAAGGCTTTCAGCCGCGCGCCGTCATCGGACCAGTCGAAGCTGTACGACTGGCATCCCCACCACTTTCGATAGCCACCTCCCTTAGCGTATGGCTGCCACCGACGGGAGTCGGGCGTCTCCCAATCGAACCTTATGAATTTCGACTCGGAGGACGTGCTAACACCCTTTACCACCCGCGTTACCTTTCCCAGCGACAACCCGCGGGAGACGATGTCAAGGACATGGTCGCTCAGCCAGTAGACGAAGGGACTCTCGGGTAACGACAGCAGTGCCTGAGTGCGCTGAGTGAACATCAAACCGACCTGCCGATCAGGGAGAACGTGGGAATTCGTGCCGTCACCAGCCCGGCCGTCCGCAGCTCGCAGCGAGCGCAGTGCCACGGCTTTGTCGCTCGGGCTCCTGAGGCCGATCAAACGCACGCCCACCATTTGGTGGTTCGTGCTCGGTTGCAGCTTTGCCAACACGAACATGGCGGCAAACGCCCCAGCAGCACTCGCGTCCTCAAACGCATATTCACCGAGGTGTGCTAATCTCTCGATGGAGGTTTCCCGTAGCAGCCCGCGGTAGCCACGACTCTCGCCAGTCACCGAAAGCTCTTTTTCGGGTACTGCCCTGAGATCGGCAAACGTACGGAGGAAGAGCCAACTCTGTTGGGTGACCATGGCAACTCGGCCGCTAAATTGACAGAACTCGAGGCACCGGAGAATGAACGAGGCATAGAGGTCCCGCTTGCCCGTAGGATATTGCAACTCGACGTAACGGCGCAGCGACAAGACCATATTCCCGCTGCCCAAATATGGTGGATTCGTCACCACCACCGCGTACTGCCCGTCCAGCAACTGCACCAGCCGCACGCCCTGCTCCACCTCGCGCCCGAAGAGCTGCTCTCCCACATCACCGGTGTTCGCCGCCTCGGCCTTGAAGATTGCCGCCACTCGCTCCAGGAGCAGTCGCTTGGCATCCGCTGGGTTCTCCTGGATCAGGCGGGTGATGCTGGCGCGCAGTTGCACCGTGGCGAGATCGCTGTCCATCTGCTGCGTGTGACTGCGCCGCAGCTTGTCGATGCCCGCGTTAAGGTGCTCCTCTGGCCGCAGCAGGCTGCCCAGGATGTCGGCTTGCTCTAGAACGGCGAAGATCTCTTCCAGCAGGTCTTGGAGGACGACATCTTCGGGATGGCGGCGCAGATGGCGGTCCAGCGCGCCCTTGTCCAGGCGGCTCGGCGTCGTGGCGAGGTTCATTGCCGGCGGCTGGTAGGTTCCGGGACCCGACTGGCGCCGGCTCCTGCGCTCGTCGCGCACCAGCTCCCGGGCGCGCAGGTACAGCGTCAGCGCGGCAAGCTGGGCGGCGCGTGGATCGATGTCGATGCCGCGCAGGTGCGTGCTCAGCACGCGGTCGGCGATCTCCGTGGCTGCCAGCTCCGGCTGCTGCTCGCGGTACATGGCGACCAGCATGTCGAAGGCTTCGCGCAGGAAGTGGCCGCTGCCCATGCAGGGGTCCATCACGGTGAGGCCGGCGAGGGTGGGGACGGCAGGTTGATTGAGCGCGTCGGGGCGAATGTAGTAGGCCCAGGTGTCCGGCAGCGTGCTCTCGGGATAGGCCTCCTGGTAGCTCCGGCCCAGGCTGTTCTGGAGCAGCCACTGCACCATGTAGGGCTCGGTGAAGAGCTGCGTCGCGGCGGCGATCTCGTCGCGCGTGGTCACCTTGCCGCCGGCCTTGAGCTTGGCGTAGACCTGCGCCTTGGCCTCCTCCTGGTAGAACTGGTAGGCCCAGCCGATGGCGTCGGGGTCGGCGAAGGCGGCGTCGAACTCTTCCAGCGTGAAGCCCGGTAGCTGGCCACCGCCGAGCGCGCCGACACAATGCAGCAGCGCCGCGATGCTGGGGCGCAGGGCAATATTGGGGTCGCCGGCGCCGAAGAGGCCGGGCAGGCTGGCCGCCTGGCCGGAACAGGCGTCCTCGATGACCTGCCACCAGCCGCGGTCGGCGGCGGCGGCGCGCGCCGGGTCGGTCGCCGCCAGCACGTACAGCGCCTCCGGTTGCCCGTCGTAGTCAGGGTTGGGCCGCAGCGTCTCCGCGATCAGCCCGCGCGCCTCCATGGCCCGCAGCGCCAGCAGCCGGTTGATCCAGGAGTAGGCGGCGCGCTCCACGAGCTCCGTCCGTGCCGCCGCTCGCCCGCCCGGCGGCACGCCGGCCAGCTCCGCCTCCGCCACCCGGCGCGCGCGTGTCTCCTCAGTGGAGGGGTTGGCGACGACGTCGAAGGGGATGATCGTGCCATCGGGCGCGATGCCCAGCCGCTCCAGCTCGCGGTCCAGGTCGCCGCGCTGGTGCTTGCCATTCGCCGTGTTGCCGGCGAGCGTGTGCCGCAGGTCGAGCACCACGCTGCGGAGGAGGTCCTTCTGACGCTTCTGCAACGGCTGATCCCTTTGCAATCCTGTGCCCGGCCTGGTCGGATTCGTGATCAGGTTCGGACGGGCGGTCAAGCCTCGCTGCCGGCGGCAATGTCGTCGCCTGTTCCGGTTACCTTGGCCCGATCACCGAGCTTACGGCTATTGGCCTCAATACTATACTCTACGAAGCGGATAGCAACCTGTGGAAGAGTATAGTTGAGTATTGCAGTGGTCTCACGACCTCGGGATCGCCGCCAACTCGCGAGTCAGCGTCTCCGTCGTCCAGCACGCCACACCGCAGCCGTGGAAGTGACGATCCTCCGTCCAGATGGCCGCGCCCAATTGAGCGGACACTAATGTGGCTTGTCTGCTTGGCCCTTTGTTTGCTTGGGAGACGGCTCAAGCGGCTCCTTCGGTGGTGGCGCTTGGCGCAGGCGCTTGACTACTTCCTCGAAAGGCAGATCGGTCGTGAGGCGCGTCGAGTCGCGCGGTTTGCGGGCACGTCTCGTTGGCGTCTCACTTCGCCTCATTGGCGCTCCCCGGGATCAGACGAGACTGCCCAATTATTCTCGGTTCTTCTATCCTGATTCCGATGTTGGCAGACGAAAGTTTGAGCAAATCCTGGTGATCCCATGTGAGCAACACATCGCAACCAGCGTACAGTGCGCATGCCAGATGGATCGCATCAGCCGGCTTTCTGATATTGTGGAGCCTACACAGCTCATTGGCATTCTCGCCGATGACACGCGTTACGTCGATGATTTCTACCCACTCATTCTCGCAGTACTCTAGGAATGTCTTTGTGGCATCACGAGAGAGACTAGGAGAACCGTGGGCCTTATAAACCTCAGCTAGCGTTAGGGCAGATGTGTAAATCTTATAGGCCCCGCGCTCTGCAACGTCTAGGACATGGGTGGAAATTTCCCCTCTCTTGACGCCTTTGATGGTTTCATTCTGAATGGACGCGATGAACATAGCAGAGTCACAGTACGGCTTCCGGTACATGTCCAATTCATCAAGCATCGCGCAGCGCCCGTACGTATTCGTCGCTGCTCAGCCCTCCGGTAAAGTTTGGGTCTATTCCATGGAGGTTCCTCGTTTTCGGCAGTTGATCCGGAGCGCGAAATGCGCGGATATGCTCTGCCTCGACGCTGAGCGGCTCGCCTCTCGCATTGGAGCGGACAATTCCGGTTACTAGGACGCGCTTACCGAGAGTTTGCTTTGCTTCCTCTAATAACATTCCCTCTGGTATTCGACAGGCTACCGCCTTATTCGTCCTACTCAGGTAGATGGTGAACTTCGGGTGTCCGCCACGGACGGAGATCGTTTCCAACTTACCCTCGACAGCGCCTAGGGAACGTTGACGCTCAGGGATAAGTTCCGCAATGTTCGCTATCGCCTCTGTGGTTAGCATTGTCGACTCACGCAGATTAGATACCTCGATGCCAGTCGCGCCATCTCTGCCGATGGGACGGAGCATCCTTTGTGTGGTTCGCATGCCAGTGTCGGAGAGAAACGGTGGGCTCGTTCCCGCAGTCTCAACCAGACGGAGGCCAGAGACGAACGCCTCCGTCACTTCCGGCCCGATGTTCTTGTCTTCACGCCTGGGTCGAGCTTGCGCTTCCATCATGAGGCTGCCAATACCAAGGTCCGTGACTACCCAATCAAGGGTGCCCTTTTGGTCGCGAGAAATAGCTACGTCGAGGTCCGCCAGCACCCTAAATGCGCTCTCAACAACGGTGAGGAAGGACCGGACAGAAATGACACCGGGTTTCCCCGTCACCCGTAGTCGTACCGTGGCCATGGTAACCCTCCGTCCTATTGCCGCTACGCGCCGGCTGCTTCGACGCGGCGCCCTCGTCTTAGAAGTGCATAGCGAGGGTGCTGGTGATGATCTCTCGCGTCTCCTTCGCGTTGGCCCTTGGCGTCGACCGGGCTCATCAAATCTGGTGTCCCGGTAATGTTAGAATTAATGTACTAGACTTTAGCCCGTTTGTCAAGTATAGAATCGTCGAAGCTCAGCGCAACGGCGAGCCTCAATCCCGGCTCAGCCGCTCCACCAGCTCCTCCCGCGTGACGCCCAGCTCGTTTGCCACTCGATCGAGCGTGGCGTCGAGCTGGGCGAACTGCGCATCCAGGTGGGCCTGGTAGACTGGGTCCGTCTTGTCGGGGACGCGCAGGTAGCCGGTCACCTTGCCGTCGGGGCCGCGAAGCGACAGGCATGGCGGGCTCCTTTCGAGCATAGTATCCGACATGGCGGCGTCCGGCATCACCCCGCCTACCAACTCCCAAGCCGTTCTGAGCCTCTGCCGACCGCTGGCTATCATCGCCGCGATTTCGGCGCGCGTTGATGTACTACGACCAGCAGTTGCTAGTAGTGTGTCAAAGAGGAACGTCAAGTGTAGCGGTGAGCGCGTCGGGGTGCTGTCTCGAGGAAGTCGCTGGGTCGCTGGGGCTATACTGAACGTGCGGCACGGAACGCTTCTTCTGCGCCCACTCAGGCGCGGCGGGGAGCTGCCGGTGACTGGGTAGCCAATGTTCCGAGGAAGGAAGGCACGCGACTTGGCCTTGGCTGTTGAAGACCGTCCGCGACTCGTGGCGCGCAAGATGACGTTCGCCCCCGACACCGGCAACAGCGGCGCAATCCGCGCCCACGCCCGATCCGTCAACTCACCCCGACCAACCACCACCAAGAGGCCGCTGGTCGACCGGCTCAGCGGCGGACGCGGTAGCGGATGTGTGTGGCCTCCGGCGTGTCGATCACCCGAACGATCTCCAGCTCGACGCGCGACGGCAACACCTCGAACAGCCGACGGCCGCGACCGAACAGCACCGGGATCTGGTGAATTTGCAACTCGTCCAGCACCCCGGCCTCG
>CALBSQ010000070.1 GCA_937967325.1 uncultured Chloroflexota bacterium | reverse complement strand
AGCGTCTCCGGCTGCAGCCACCAGGTCTGGCCATAGCCCATCGACACGAAGCCGAGCCGCCGGTAGACCCCCTCCCCGAGCGGAGTCGCATTGAGCACGGCGTGGCGGCAGCCCAGCTCCCGCGCCAAGCGGCACGCCGCCAGCGTGACCGCCGTGCCGATGCCCTGCCTGCGCGCCGCTGGCACGACGCCGACGTCGAAGATGCCCGCCACGCCCAGCCGGCCGGTGGTGACGAACAGCACGCTGTGGCCAACGATCCGGCCATCCAGCTGCGCCGCAAAATGCCAGGCCCGCTGAGAACGACCTTCCGGCACCGGACCGTATGCCACCCCGCGATGGAATTTCGGGAGGTCGTCCACCTCCCACTGGCTCTCGTCATCAGCGATAGCGATGGCGAGCCCCGACAGCGAGCGCTGATCTTCCTGCAACCCGTGCAGCTCCAGCCACATCCAGTGCGGACGCCAGCCCCACCCGAAGCCGCGCGCCATCAGCCGCACCCCGAGGTCACGCGGCCGCGCCGGTATCATCGACCAGCAGCCCACGCGCGGCAGCGGTCGGGAGCGCCGGTACTCGTCCATGATGGCATCAAGCTGCGCACCCGCTCGCGCCGCCGGAAGCCGGGGATAGGCGATCCAGGCCTCCCCGTCAGGCCCGGGCGTGGCCACCCAGGTCACGCCGTCCTCGCGGCGGACTTCGCGTCCCTCGCGCTCGGCGCCCTGGACCAGCCACAGCCGCATGTGCGCGGTCAAGGCCCGCAGGCGCTGCCGCGGCGAGGGGTCGACTTCCAGAAAGGTCAACGCTGATCTTGGCATAGCAGGTTCGATGGTACGCCGCCACCACGGCGCGGGCAACCACGGTCCTCGGTCCATGCCGGCGCGGGCTGGTGCAGAAGGCTGGCCCTCACTCCAGTTGCGCCACTTCTCCCCCGCGAGCGGGGAACAGGCCCCGACGGCGAGGAGCGTCTCCCCTCTCCCGCTCGGCGGGAGAGGGGTCGGGGGTGAGGGTCCGCGCAGCGATCAGGCAACTGTCACCAGCTCCCGGAGCGGCTACGCGTGCTCTCGCTCATCCAGGGCACAGGGAATGGCCTGCTCTCGCGTCAGCACCTGTCCAGCAGCCCACGCCGCCTCGAAGCCGTCGACGTCCAGCGCCGTGCGCACTGCCGCGAGGCAACGATCGCGCTGCCGCTACTCGACGGGCCAGGACAAGGCGCCCATGGTCTCGCGCAGCCGCGCGGTCCACTCTTGCTACTGGCGGCGCTGGCGCTGCTGCCGGCATCCGCCGCAAGTCCCGCACCAGCCGGACAGCGGCTTACGCCAGCCCCAGCCGCGCGCGGGCTTGGTCCCTGGTGTCGGTCGTGATATGGGCAGCCAGCGCGCGCAAGGCCGGCTCCTCTGCTGTCCGCAGCGCCGCCGCCTCCGCTGGCTCCAACGCCCCGAACCGGCTCTCGAGCATCGTCTGCACCAGTTCCCGCTGGCCTTCCGCTTTGCCCTCGGCTCTGCCCTTGGCCTCACCCTCTTCGAGAAGAATTTCGGCAACGCTCGATTCTGCCAATAGGTCGCGGATCATCGGGTTCCTCCACAGCAACTCTTCCACCACCGAGCGCGGCAAGCGCACCCCCGCCAGCGCCGCCAACAGCCCGGTCAACTCCCCCCGCTCGCTGTAGGGGAGCGGCGACTGGGCGATCCGCTCGGCCACCGCTGCCACCGTCTCGGCGGTCGCCCCAGCCATCAGCGCCGCGAGCGGCCACGCCCACGCCTCCGGCGTCGCCAGGACGCGCTCCGGCGGCTCCTGCCACAAGCGGACGACATCGTACCGATAGCGCAAGGCCTCCTGTCCGCGCCCGCGGCTCAGCACGAAGGAGCCATCAGGAACGTTCCGCTTTCCCGGAGATAGAGCACTACCGAGTATACCGCTAGCCGATCTCGCCGCCAGAGGCGCAGCGCATATTCGGCCAGCCGCTCGCCGATCGCCGGGTCCGGGTTGGTCTGCAACTCGACGTGCAGCAGCAAGCGCTCGCCGCCGTCCTCGACCTCCCACACCAGGTCGGCTTGGCGCCGCGTCGCCGGCAACTCCAGGGAGCGCTCGCCCAACCAAATCGCGCCTGGAAGGAGCAGGGCGAGGACACCATCGTGGGCACGGGTGAGCAGGCGCTTGAGCGTCTGGTCATAGTCGGGATGGCCGGCGCCGGACGCCACCGCGTCTCCTCTCTCCCATCGCTCAAGTGTAGAACACGGCGGCGTCAGCCCACCATCCTAGAGAGGTTGCCGCCGCTGGGCGGCTACTCCTGTGCCCCTTCCCGCCTGATGGGCGCCTGCTCCGGCTCTTCCAGGGCGTAGGCGATGGCTTGCTCCAGCGTCATGGCCTGCCCGGCGGCCCAAGCGGCGGCATAGGCCGCTTCGCCCAGCGCCTCGCGGGCGCGCGCCAGGGCGGCCGGCCCTTCGATGCGCAAGTCGGGCGCGTGGACGGTGCCGACCAGGCCGGTCGGCGAAGCGGAGGCGGCGATCAGCCGTGTGCCACGGGCATGGTCGCCCATCGTCACCACCAGGATTCCAAGGGAGCAGACCTGGTGCAAGATCGCGGCCGGGGCGTGGTCCCGGACAGCCCGCCGCAGGCCCTCCTGCAGCAGCGCCCGGGCATCGCTGAACCGCCCCTCGGAGCGGGCCAGGTTGCCCAGCCCGCCCCGCGTCAAGTGTCGAGCCCCCGGAGGCTCGAATCCCCCTCCCTCCGCCATATGCCCAATCGCATTCAGTCGGATGCCTTCCTCGATCAGCGTGCGTGCGCGCGGCAGGTCGCCGACTGCCCGTTCGATGACGCCGAGACGCGCCAACCCCGCCACTTCGCCGGCGGTGGCGCCGATGGACCGCGCGATGGCGATGCTTTCCTCCAGCAGCAGCCGGGCGCGCCGGAGGTCTCCGGCGCAGGCGCACACGATGCCGAGGTCGCGCAGTCCGTTCATCAGTACCACCGGGTGGTGCTGCGTCCGCGCGAACACCAGGCTCTCTTCCAGGTGGGCAAGCGCCGCGGGGTAGTCGCCGGCGTTCGCCTCGTTCAGACCGACCCGAGAGAGCGCCTCGCCGACCAGCCGCTCGTCGCCGAGCTCGCGCGCAATCGACAGCCCTTCCAGCGCGCGCCCCCAGGCGCGCGGTGCGTCCTCCACCCAGACGCGGAGTATATGCTCCAACCCGAGAAGGGCCGAGACACGCGTCGGCGTCCGGGCCGGCGCCGCCGCCAGGAACTCCTCCAGCCAGGCGACGCCCTCACCGACGTAGCTGAGGGACCAGAACCAGGCGAGGTCAGCCGCCATCGCCAGCCCCAGCTCGACCGCGGACTCCCGGCGCCAGCCGAGCGCCGCGCGGAGATTGTCACGCTCGGCCTCCAGTTGGCCCCAGGGACTGCCCGACCACGAGCCGAAAAACTCCGCCCCTACCGTGGCCGCCAGCGACCGGAACCAGTCGCGGTGCCGGTCGCGCAGCGCCGCCGCCTCGCCCGCCGCGCGCAGTTTCTCCCCGGCATACTGACGGATCGTCTCCAGGAAGCGGTAGCGCGCTTGCTCCCCCTGCAGCTCGGCGACGACCAGCGACTTATCGACCAGACTCGTCAACAGGTCGAGCACGTCGTCGGCTTCGATACCGTCACCGGCGCAGACCTCCTCCGCCGCCGCCAGCGACCAACCGCCAGCGAAGACCGCCAGCCGCCGAAAGAGTCGCCGTTCCGCCTCCGGCAGGAGGTCGTGGCTCCAGTCGACCAGCGCCTGCAAGGTCTGCTGCCGGCGTAGCGCCGTCCGCCCCCCGCCGGTGAGCAGCCGGAAACGGTCGTGCAAGCGCGCCGCAACCTGCTCGACCGGCAACACCCGCACCCGCGCCGCCGCCAGCTCGATCGCCAGGGGGATGCCGTCCAGGCGCTGACAGACCTGCAGCAGCGCCGGAGCGCTCGCCGCGGTGACCGCGAAGTCGGCCCGTGCCAGCCGCGCGCGGTCGACGAAGAGCTGCACGGCCTCGTACTGCAACAACTCGTCCAGCGAGAGCCCAGTGCTGCGCGGTAGGGCGAGCGAGGGCACGCGCCAGGCCGCCTCACCGGGGACACCGAGCAGTTCGCGGCTGGTCGCCAGGATGTGGACGCTCGGGCAGTGCCGCACGACCTGGTCGGCCAACTCGGCGCAGGCTGCGATGAGGTGCTCGCAGTTGTCCAGCACGAGCAGGGTGCGGCGTGTCTGCAGGCAGTCGAGGAGGGCGGTCAGCAGCGGCTGCCCTGGCGACTCGGCGACCCGCAGCACGGCCAGCGCGGTTCGCGGCAGCGCCGCCGGGTCGGCGAGCGGCGCGAGGTCGAGGAACCACACGCCGTCCGGGTAGCGGTCCAGCAGCTCCGCCGCCGCCTGCAGCGCCAGGCGAGTCTTGCCGGCGCCGCCCGTCCCGGTGAGGGTGACCAGCCGCGAGCGCCCGAGCAGCGCCGTCACCTCGGCCACCTCGCGTTGCCGACCGATGAAGCTCGTCACCTGCAACGGCAGGTTGTTGGGCAGGGCGTCCAGCGACAGCAGGGGCGGGAAGTTGTCGGGCATCCCCGGCGCGACTACCTGGAACACCTGCTCCGGCTGCCCCAGATCGCGCAGCCGCCGCGGGCCGAGGTCGCGCAGCGCCACGGTCTCGCCGAGCGCGGCGCCGGCGAGCCGTGCCGTTACGCCCGAGAGGAGCGCCTGCCCGCCGTGGGCGACGGCGCGCAGGCGGGCGCAGCGGTTGACGGCGCTGCCGTAGTAATCGCCATCGCGCAGGTCGGCCTCCCCGGTATGCAGGGCCATGCGCACGCGCAGCGGCGTCGGCAACGGCCAGGTCTCGCCGTGCAGCGCCTGCTGGATGGCAACGGCCGCCGCCACGGCATCGCTGGCGCGGGCGAAGACGGCGAACCGGCTATCCCCTTCCCCGCGTGGTCGCACCACCACGCCGCCGTGTCGCGCGACTTCGGTCTCGACAATGGCGTCGTGGCGGGCCAACGCCTGTCGCATCGCCGCGGGATGCTGCTCCCAAAGGCGCGTGCTGCCTTCGACGTCGGTGAACAGGAAGGTGACCGTGCCGGTGGGCAGGTCAGGCATGGCGGTCTCCCAGCAGGGGGAACGGCGAGGACAAGCACACCGGTGGCGCACTGCCACGCTCCCAGTATCTTGGCTTGCAGGGACGAGGCTATCGTGACGCCCGTTCGCTGTCAACTACGACGACGACGGAGGGGGCGTGGGTGTCGTGCTCCGTGCTCGGGCTCCCCACAGCCCGCGTGCCGGGCGCGCCGCATGGTACGTTGCCGCCAAGGAGACGACCACGCCATGCAGCCGCCAGCGGACCGACCGGACGACGATCAAACGCTGAAGCTGCCGCTGACCCGGGCGCCCGATGGCGTCCTGGCGCTGGTGGCGCCCGATCTCCAATGGCGCGGGGAGCGCTCTGGCCGCTGGCCAGCCTGATGGCGGGGGCGACGATCGAGACCACGGTGGCCGTGGCCGAGCGGATCGCCGGCGCCCCGCTGTCGCGCGTCGAGCGCGGGGAGTTGTCCGGCCTGCTCTGGGTGCTGGCGGGACCGCGGCTCCCCCGCGCGGTCGTGCTCCCGGCGTTGAGGAGGAATCCGATGTTGCGAGACCTCTGGCGAGACTCCAGTTTTGGTGAGCTGATGCGCGACGAAGCCAAGGAAGAGGGCAGGCAGGAAGGGATGCGTGAGCTGGCGGAGGCAGCCCTCGAGGGCCGTCTTGGCACACTGAGTGCTGACGTGGTCGCTGCGCTACAGACGGCTGACGGCACGACCCTGCGGGCCGTGGTGGCGCACATCGCCACCGATAGCCCAGCGCAGGTTCGCCAGCGGTTGGGTCTGGTCTAGGCGCCAACCACCGCTGTTCGGTCTCGGCATCATTGGCTAGCCTCGCCAGCGGGCCGATGATCAGAGTCGAGCGCGCCGGCTCACGCGGATATCGCCCCGGTGGCCGGGTCACCGGGTACGAGCCGATAGACGTACAGCGACACGCTGGCGTCGTTTTCCGACAAGTAGGGAGCATAGGGCGAGGAGTTGGGGAACGAGAGCGAGATGGAGAACTGCTCCGGCGCGAAATGGGCGGGCAAGGTCTGACGAAGCTGGCGAACGACCGGATCTTGCTCGCCAACTGCCACAATCTCGCGGAGGCGGAGGCGAGCCTCGGGCAACCGGTCGAGCGCCGCCTGGAGGCGCTGGTAGACCGGTAGAGCCCCCGCCTCATCCACGAGCGGCGAGGCAATCACCAGACGCCAGTCGCTGTCGGCGGTCGGATAGCGCCAAAACGCGGCGATGACCGGAAAGTCTTCTCGATCCAGTTCCGCGAGCAGCCGCTCTCCGTCGGAAAGATCCCGCCCTACCAGTGTTGATGCAGCCACGGCAGCACTCCATGTGTGGGATCCAGCACCGCCGTGTACAACTGCTCCGCCTCGGTCTGCCCGGGGAAGTTGTACCGGCTTTGCTCCTTCCAGTCCTTGGTGATCGCCCAGGATGCTATCAGCGTAGCATCAACCGAGGCGTCCAAGACCTTGTCCAGCCCAGCCAAGGCCAGCAACTTCGATAAATCGTGGCTGTACATTGTCTGCACCACCTCCGGACGCGGCGGAAAGTGATCCGGCAGGTGGCGTCGGCAAATACACGCCTTGAGCGCGCATTCCACCGCGTACCCGATGAGATAGTACACCCCCTCGAACCGCCGGGCGGCTAACAGGGCAGTTGCCTCGCCGCGGCGGATCTCGCTCAAGCGCTGAAAATCAAAGCGAGTGATCGGGTCGAGCGCCTTCATCCCGACGTTCCACCCCCACGCTACACCTGCTATCCTTGCCTGTTCAGCAACCTACCCCCAGCTGGTCATGCGGGGCAGCAGACGCAGGACTGGCAGGCTACGCGGCAGGTACCGGCAACAGCAGCCTCTTCCAGCGCGTAGGCCAGGGTCTCTTCCATCCGTCCGCAACAATTTGCGCTGTGCGAAAGGCAAGGTTAGGCAGGTTCGGCCAACGCCACGGCGAGCGCCTCCTCGAGGCTGAGCGCACGGCCGGCGGTGATGGCGGCCGCGGCGGCGCCTTCACCCAGCGCCTGCCGCGCGACCTCCGTCCAGCGCGCCAGCGTCCGCCGTTCCATCGGCGGCAGACCAAACCCCATCTCCAACGCGAGCGTTTCCACCGCCCCAGCCAGCCGCAACGCCGACTCCGGCTGTCCCTCCGCCGCCAGCAGCGCGGAGAAGTTCGCCAGTAAAAGGACGACGAACAGCCGGACCTCTGGTCTCCGCCGGATGCGCAAGCTCTCTTCCAACAGCGGGCGGGCGGTGGCGGAGTCCGCCTCATCCAGGGCCAGGCGGCCCAGATTCTTCAACGTAGAAGCCGGGCGCTGGATACGCAGCGCCGCCTCGTACTGGCGGCGGGCCAGGGCGTACTCCCCGCGCAGGTGGGCCAGCCCACCCAAGCGGTCGTGTTGCGTAGCGATTCCATCGTCATTGCCGAGTTGCTGGTAGATGGCCAGACTCTGCTCCAGCAACGTCTGTGCTTCGCTCCACTCCCCGGCGTTCCGAACAATCAGGGCCGAATCGCTCAACCAGGCAGCTTCCTGCTCGGCATTCGCTCCCGTTGCCTCCCTCGTCAGTTGGCGGTACTCCTCGAACAAGGCCCGGGCCGTGGAGTGGTCACCCCGTAGCGATGCCAACCCTGTTGCCACACCAACCGCTCCGGCGAGGACGGGCGGCGGAGCGGCTACCGCCCGGCAGAGGGCGAGCAGGTCGGTCAGGTACCGGGAGGCCGCTTCCCCGCCGCCCCGGAAGATCCAGAAGGCCATGAGCGCCTGGACCAGCCGCACCGCACGCTCGGCATCCTGCTGCTCGATCAGCCAGCGCAGAGCGGCGGTGATGTTGTCCTGCTCCCTCTCGAACCGGGCTAAGCCGACCCTTAGCTCGGGGACATCGGCAACCATTTGCGCGGGGTAGTAGGCAATGCTTCGCTCGTAGCTCTCCGGTCTGATCTTTCGCCCGGCAGCCTCGGCGAACTCAAGGTAGTACCAGGCATGCCGTTCGTGGACTGCTTCCGCCTCGCCACCGGCCAGCAACTTCTCCCGCCCGTATTGCCGCAGCGTCTCCAGCAGCCGGTAGCGTTCCTGTCCCTCCGGACCTGCCTCCGCGACCACCACCGAGCGGTCTGCCAGCCGTGTCAGCAGGTCGAGCACGTCGTCGGGGAGGATCTGCTGGACGCTGTCGCCCATCCCGCCGCTGGACGGGTCCACCCCACCGCATGCCGCAGGCCCATCCCCCGCCACCGCTTCCGCGGCCTCCAGCGTCCAGTCCCCGCTGAACACCGAGAGCCGGTTGAATAGCCGCCGCTCCGGCGCGCTGAGCAGGTCGTGGCTCCAGTCGATGGTGGCCTGCAGCGTCTGCTGGCGGCGCAGCGCCGTCCGCCCGCCGGTCAGCAGGCGGAAACGGCCATCCAACCGGGCGAGGAGCTGCGCGGGCGCGAGCACGCGCAGCCGCGCCGCGGCCAGCTCGATGGCCAAGGGGATACCGTCCAGGCGGCGGCAGGTCTCGACGACAGCCGCCGCGTTGCCGGCTGTCAGTGTGAAGTTGGGACGGACCAGAGCCGCCCGCTCCGCGAAGAGGCGCACTGCCCCCGCGCGCAGCGCCGCCTCCAGGTCGAGCGGTTGCAGCGGATCGGGTAGCCCGAGGGGAGGGACGCGGTAGGCCACCTCGCCGGCCATCCCCAGCGCCTCCCGGCTGGTGGCGAGCATCTTCGCCTCGGGACAGCGCTGCAGCAGTGCCTCGGCGAGCCGGGCGCAGGCGGCGATCAGGTGCTCACAGTTGTCCAGCACCAGCAGCAGACAGCGGTGGCGCATGTGTTCCAGGATTGCCGCCTCCGGCGATCGCCCAGGCGGTTCGGCCAGGCCCAGCGCCGCCAGCGTCGCGCGCGCCACCGCGGCGTCCTCGGCGAGCGGCGCCAGGTCGACGAACCAGGCGCCATCGGGGAAGGCCGGCAGCGCCGACTCGGCGATCTGCAGGGCCAGGCGGGTCTTGCCGCAGCCGCCCGCCCCGGTCAGTGTCAGGAGCCGGGACGCCCCCAGCAGTCGCGCGACCTCGGCCAGCTCCCGCCCCCGCCCTACGAAGCTGGTCAGGGAGACGGGCAGGTTGTGCCTCGGCGGACCCACGCCGTCCTCCCGCCGCGCCCGCCGCCGCTGCGCGGCCAGCGCCAAGGCCCCGGCCTCCTCGGGCGGCAGGGCGAGGGCGCGGGCGAGCAGGTCCACGGTGGCGCGCTGCGGCGCCTTGAGGCCGCGCTCGAGGTCGCTCACGGCGCGCACGCTCAGGCCGGCCCGCTCTGCCAGCGCTGCTTGCGTGAGCCCCGCGGACCGCCGAGAGCGGCGCAACTGGGCGGCGAAGGCGCCGGACGCCGTGGGCTCTGTCGGCAGCACGCTGAGCGTTGCTCGTATCACGCCCCTTCCTCGCACGGGTGGTGATTCGTTGCTGGGTCTGCGCGGTCAAAGAAGGCTGGCGCTGAGTATAGCACACCTGCTGTTGGACCTACACACCGAGGCGGTGTGGACGATCGTGTGGGTGGCGGTGTGCTTCACGCCTGTTCATAGGACGCCGGATGCGGCACACTGGCGACGGTCTGGGCGGTCCCGATGATGGGTCGCCCGCGAGGAGGAGAGCATGATCACGCGTTCGCTTGGTTTCTTCGGTACCCGTGGCTCGGCGATCGGCCTGGGGTGCATGGGCATGTCCGACATGTTTGGCCCCGCCGACGAAGCCGAGTGTATCGCCACCATCCATGCCGCGCTCGACGCCGGCATCACCCTGCTCGACACCGGCGACTTCTACGGCGTCGGCCACAACGAGCTGCTGCTGCGCGCCGCGTTGCAGGGCCGCGCCCGCGAGCGCGTCGTGCTCAGCGTGAAGTTCGGGGTGCTGCGCGATCCCGCCGGCCGTACGATCGGCATCGACGGGCGTCCCGCCGCCGTGAAGAACTTCCTTCGCTACACGCTGCGCCGGCTCGGCACGGAGTACGTCGACATCTACCGCCCGGCACGGGTCGACCCGGCCGTGCCGATCGAGGAGACGGTCGGCGCCATGGCCGAACTGGTCACGGCCGGGTACGTCCGCCAGGTCGGCCTGTCCGAGGCCGGCCCCGAGACGCTGCGCCGCGCCCACGCCGTCCATCCCATCGCCGACGTGCAGCTCGAGTATTCGCTGTTCTCGCGCGGGATTGAGGCCGAGCTCCTGCCGGCCTGTCGCGAACTCGGCGTCGGCGTGACCGCGTACGGCGTCCTGTCGCACGGCCTCCTCAGCGGCCACTGGTCGGCGGTGCGCGCCCGCACGCCGGGCGACGTGCGCACGTCCGGCAACCATTTCCCTCGCTTCAACAGCGACAACCTGACACACAACCTCGCACTCATCGAAGCCCTGCGGGCGGGCGCGGCACGCGCCACCGTTGCCCAGATGGCCATCGCCTGGGTGTTATCCCGCGGCCCCGACATCGTGCCGCTGATCGGGGCACGCCGCCGCGACCAGCTCGCCGAGGCGTTGGGGGCCCTCGACCTGCGCCTCACGCCGGACGAGGTCGCCTGCATGGAGCGTGCCGTGCCGCCCGGCGCGGTGGCGGGGACCCGCTACGACGCGGCCGGGATGGCGCGGCTCGACAGCGAGCGCGGCCAGGCCGTTCCGGCGTGACGGCGGCGCCCGTTGAATAAAGGAAATGGATTGCGTGACGCGAGACCAACCGCCCTGGCGGTCAAGGCGTGGCGCGCTGGCGGCACGCTGGGCGTCGACATCAGGAGAAGGAAATGAATGAAAGGAAACAGTTCGTCGTCGTCGGCATCCCGCCAATGTATCGGTCGGTGATCGGCGAGGACAATCTGGGTCGCCTGACGCAGGCGCACCCGCGGGCGCGCGTCGAGATCACCGACGCGCCCCTGCGCTTCGCCGGCCTGCTCCCCGAGGCCGATGGCGTCCTTGTCGGACCCGGATTCCCCCTCCAGGCGACGGCGCTGCGGCCCGATGGTCGCCTGCGCTGGGTGCACTCCCTCCCCGCGGGCGCGGACGCGATCCTCACGCCGGACCTGGTCGCCGCGGCGCACGTGGCCATCACCGCCACCAAGGGGCCGATGGCCCCGATGATGGCCGAGCACGCGGCGCTGCTGATGCTGGCCCTGGCGCGTGACCTGCCGGGCATCCTGCGGGACCAGGCCGCCCATCGCTGGGGCGCGGCGCAGGGCCAGCGCAGGGTCGGCCAGCTCTTCGGCAAGACGATCTGCGTCCTCGGTGTGGGCGCGGTCGGCGGCCGCCTGGCCGGCGTCTGCAAGATCGGCTTCGGGATGCGTGTCCTGGGGCTGGCCCGCACCCGCCGCGACTGTCCGTACGTGGACCGCTACATCGAGCGCGACGAGCTGTCGGCGGCGCTCGGCGAAGCCGACGTCGTGGCCCTGTGCCTGGCGCTGACAGCTGCGACGGAGCACATCATCGACGCGGACGCCCTGGAGGCGATGAAACCGGGTGCCCTGCTGATCAACGTGGCGCGGGGCCGGCTGGTTGACGAAGACGCCTTGATTGGGGCGTTGCGGGCCGGCCGACTCGGCGGGGCCGGGCTGGATGCGACGGTGGTCGAGCCGCTGCCGCCGGAGAGTCCCCTCTGGACGCTCCCCAACGTGATTATCACGCCGCACATCGCCCCCGCGCGCGACCGGTTCAACGTCCAGATGGCGGACTTCTGGCGGGAGAACATCCGGCGCTTCGCCGAGGGCGAGCCCCTGCTGGGGGCGGTCGATCGCCAGGCGGGCTACTGACGGCGGGGGTGAGGCAGACCGCCTGGCCGGTTGCCTTGATCGAGCGTACGCCGTGTACTCAGCGCGCTTGATTCGCCATCCTTTCAGCGCGCCGCTCGGCGCACCGAAGCTCAATGGAGGCGCCCGGCGATGACACAACCAACGGTTATCCCGTCGCGAACCGGGGCGAACCGCCCCCTCCCTTATCTGCACGGCAGCGGCACGCGGGAGCAGCACCGGCTGGGGCGGCGGACCGCGGAGACGGCAGCGGGGTTCTTCCTGCCCCACCTGCGGCCCGGCATGCGCCTGCTCGATTGCGGCTGCGGCGTGGGCTCGATCACGATCGGCCTGGCCGCTGCCGTCGCCCCGGGTGAGGCGATCGGCATCGATTTCCAGTCCGAGCAGATCGAGCGCGCCCGGGCGGTGGCGGGCGAGGCTGGCGTCGCGAACGTCGGATTCGCGGTGGGTTCGGTTTATGCGTTGCCCTGTCCCGACGCCTCCTATGACGCCGCTTTCGCCCACACCCTGCTGCTGCACCTGCGCGAGCCGCCGCGGGCGCTGCGTGAACTGCGCCGGGTGCTCAAGCCGGGCGGCGTGGTCGGGATCGCCGACGACGATCGGGGCACGTTCCTCATGGAGCCGGCGACGCCACTGCTGGAAGCGCTGCACCGGCTCATGCAACGGGCGATCCAGCACCACGGGGCAACCCCTTCATTGGCCGCCACGAGCGCCGCCTGCTGCTGGAGGCGGGGTTCGCCCGCCCGATCGCCGCGCCCACCTTCGCGCCGAGCGGGGCCCAGGGGACGCCGGAGGAGACGCGCGAGTTCGCCGCCTGGTGGGTGGACCAGATCCGCCGGCCGTCGTTCGTCGCGCTGGTCACATCGCAGGGGTGGGCCGACGAGGCGACGCTGGCGGCCATGGCGGAGGAGGTGATCGCCTGGGGCGAGCTGCCCGACGCCTACGCGGCGGCGATGGGCGTCGCGGCCGTCGGCTGGAAAGACGATACCGGCTGAGCCGCGGCGCGATAGCCGCGACGCATCCCTTCGTCGCCTTGATCCGAAGCGGGCGGTGAGCGTATGGAGGGCAGTCAGGAGCGTGTCAATCGTCAACGCCGGATTCACCGAGGTGGACCGCACCGGCGCAGCCGCGTCCTACCGGCGCCACCTGGACTGGATGACGGCGAAGGAGCAGGTGCAGGCCGCGAAGCGCCGCACGTTCACGGCGCTGGAGCTAGTTGAGGGCAACGCCGTCCTCGACCTGGGGTGCGGGACCGGAGACGACGCCGGGGCGCTCGCCGAGGCGGTAGGCCACAGCGGGCGCGTCGTCGGCGCGGACAAAAGCCTGGAGATGGTCGAGCTAAGCGATCGCCCCCGCGACCCATCGCTTCTACGCCATCGAGCCGGCGCGTGCGTCCGTCCACGTCGACGAGGGCGCCATGTACCGGATCGACGGCGTCGGCCGGGCTCAGGCAGTCCATGGCGTGACTCAGGAACCGCCCAGCCCGGGCCTACGGCAGGCCGAGCCGCTGACGTACCTGGGACGGCGAGTCGACGGCGAGGTGGGCAACCACGGCCCGCAAGGTCCTCACGTCGGCCGTCGCCAGCGCCGCCAGCACCTCCTCATCCACCGCGCCGAAGCGGTCCTCCAGCGCCTGGCGCACCAGCTCGCGCCGGCCCTCCTGCCGGCCCTCCTGCCGGCCCTCCTGCCGGCCCTCCTGCCGGCC
>CALBSQ010000069.1 GCA_937967325.1 uncultured Chloroflexota bacterium | reverse complement strand
CTCCTGCAGCAGCACCTTGGCGATGTTGGCCATCACCACCACCGCCGCCGCCCGCCGCGCCATCCCCTGCACCGTGCGCCGCATCAGCGCGTTGGGGTGGGGCGTGACGGAATGCATGGTGACTGCCACCGGCTTCTCCAGCGCGTCGAGCATGGGCAGCAGGTAATCCGCCTCGAAGCCATCGCCCCACAAGCCGAATTTGCCATAGTCGTGCTGGATGCAGACGAGGTCAACGCCGCGCATGCGGTTGATCCGCTTGGCCGCGGCAACATAGCTCTCTGGGTTTTCCTCCTCCATCTGCACCTTCACGATAGAGTCGTACTCATACTGCTCACCGGCGCCGTTGATGGCGGCGATATTGATGCCGACCGGCTGGGGCAGCGCCATCAACGCCTGCGTGAGATCGCGAGAGAAGGTCGCGATTCCACACTCGCGGGGCGGATACGTGCTTACCCATGCTACACGTAAATCACAACTTGCTAATGCCGGCATAGCATTATCCCTTTCTGACAGGCTTGTGGGTAGCCGCAAGATTTCGCCAGCAGGCGTTCGCATTCAGCCAGTCCGTCCAGCTACTCCAGCTCCCCAGCGCCAACGGTGGAGCAAGCTCCGTGCCAAGCATACGGTGCGTGTGGGCGGGGACCACGTGTCTCCGGGGTTTCTGCAACGCGATGGATGCAGGTCCCTTAGCGCCGGGCCAGCAGACGTGCCTCCATGGCGTCGTGGGCTGCCGCCTCCAAGCTGTTGTCCAGGGGAGCCAGGAGTGCGGCGGGGCCGTAGCGCCGACGAAGGGCTTCGATCAGCAAGTGATCGGCGAACCAGGGATTCTTGGGCAGCAGCGAGCCGTGCAGGTAAGTGCCATACGCGTTGGCCATTCGGGCACCCTCGGTTCGATCCGCGCCGTTGTTGCCATGCCCGACAACGACGGTACCCAACGACTGCGCCTCGGGCCCGAGGTACGTTCTGCCACCGTGATTTTCGAATCCGACCAGGCCACGACGCCTGGGATGCCAATCGCATCGCACGAGCACGTCGCCCGTACAGCGGGCAAGTCGCGTGCCCGGATGGGTCGTTTGCAGGTCGAATAGGCCGATGCCGGGGAGCTCCTCGCCATCGGCGCCGCGATAGAAGCGACCCAGCAGCTGGTAGCCGCCACAGACCGCCAGAATAACCCGACCGTCGTCGCGGGCGGCAAGGAGTCCATCGGACTTCGTCGTCGCCAGGTCGCGGGCCATGAGGGCCTGCTGGCGGTCCTGGCCGCCGCCGACAAAGATCAGGTCGAACTGCCGCCACTCCAGAGCGTCGCCGAGCCCGATTGGTGTTACGATCACCGAAATGCCCCGCCACTGGGCACGCCGGGTCAAGACGATGATGTTGCCGCGATCGCCGTAGATATTCATCAGGTCGGCGTACAAGTGGGCGATGCGGACTTCCATCAGTCTTCCCAGACTCGACCGACCCAGCCGCGCCGGCGGAGCTGCTCGCGCAGCTCCAGCATCGCGGTGTAGGTAGGGAACACGTAGAGCGGCTTGTCATCCCGGGTCAGACGGAGCCCCTGCAATACCGCGTCTAACGGCTGGATTCGGACGGATTGCCGTTCCGCTGGGAAGCCGGCATATTTCAGCCGCACGGCCACGTCGTAGGCGCGGGCGCCTGCGCAGACGACCTGCGCAATGTCGTCGCCCGCGCTCGCCAGCATCTCAAGATCCGCATCCCACAACCAGGAGACGTCGCACCCGTCCGCTATGCGGTCGTTGATGATGATGACGAGGGTCTTGCTGCCCGGCTGCTGGAGCAGCGTGCGCAGCGCCTCGTTGAAGCCGGCGGGGTTCTTCACCAGCCAGAGAACAACCTCTCGCTCCCGTATGCGAATCCGCTCAAGGCGACCGAAGGCCGCCGTCACCGAACGCAACCCACTCAGCACGGCCGAGTCAGGAAGACCCATCGCCCGAGCCGTCGCCGCCGCGGCCGTGGCATTGCTGACGTTGTACAAGCCGGGCAGAGGCAGGAAGGCGTCCAGCGCGTGGCCGTCCCAGCGCAGCTCGAAGCGCGTGCCGTGCATGCCGTCGCCGCGGATATTGGCCGCGGCGACGTCAGGAGTGGGACGCCCGCGGCCACAGGAAGCGCAGCGCCAGTGGCCCAGGTGGCCATAGTGGACCGCATCGTAGCTGAGGGCGTTCCCACACGGACAGTATGTGGCATCGGCGGCGTGGGGGAGCACACCGGTCCCGGCTTCCCGGTCGTCCAGGCCGTACCACACGATCCGGCGGTCCGAATCCCCAGCTAGTGCTGCTAGGCCGGGATCGTCGGCATTCAGCACCACCGTCTTCGGACCGTCCGGCCCGAACAGGCTCTCCGACCAGAGGGCAGCTAGCCGATCCAGCTCGCCGTAGCGGTCCAGTTGATCGCGAAACAGGTTGAGTAGGATGGCCACACGCGGGCGAACTCGCTGCACTACCGCCGGCACGCTGGCCTCGTCCACCTCGAACAGACCGACGTCACCGACAGGTCGACCATTGAGCGCGGTGTGCGTCACCACGGCTCCGGTTACGCCCGCAAGCATGTTGGCGCCGGCCCGGTTGTGAACGGGCCGGTGACCGGCGCAGCGCAGCATGCCGGCAAGCATGCGGCTGGTCGTGGTCTTGCCGTTGGTACCGGCGACCAGAATGGAGCCCTGGTCGAGTTGCGCACTAAGCCGAGCGAGCACGTCCGGTGCGATGCGCTGGGCCAGCACGCCGGGAAAGGTGGTTCCGCTGCCTCTGCCAAGTAAACGGCTAGCATCGCGCGACAGCCGGCCGGCAACGATGGCCGCCAGCAGTCGCGGCGCAAGGGACGGGCTCAGCGCGCCCGTATGCGCCCCTTGCCCTTGCATTTCGGGCAGATGCCCTCAACCTTGTGCCAGCCGCCAGGCTCGGTGGGATCGGGCCACTTCTCGTTGACCTGGCCGGTGCCATCGCAGCGCGTGCAGCGTAGGTTGCCGGCGCCCACCATGTTGCGAATGATGGGGGTACCGACGGCGACGATGGCAATCAGGACGATCAGGGCCAGGATGGAATTCATCGTCTACCTCGCCGAGATCACAGTGGCATCCAGTATACCAAAGCTGACGCCCATTCGGTCTATGCCTTCAGGACCGAGCGAACCAAGGCAAGGCTCTGGCGCAGGATGCCTTCGATCTGCTCGGGGGTATTGCTGCCCGACTCACCTTGCTCGATGGACAACGCGCCCGGGTACCGCTGGGCGCGCAGCTCGTCCAGGAGGCCGAGGATGCCCACCTCGCCCTGGCCGAGCGGCTTTGTCTGATCGGAATCCTTGAGATGGACGTGGAGGATTTTGCCACGCAACTTGCGCGCCTCGGTCACCGCGTCCAGACCAACGGCGTGGAAGTGACCGCTATCAAAATTGACGCCCAGTCGGTCCGACTGTCCGGACAGAGCTGGGAGTATCACGTCGGCGTGCTCGAAGAGGCTGCCCTTGTGGTTCTCGATAGCGAAGTGTATACCGAATTGGGCGCACAGATCGTCGAGACGCCCCAACACGGCCGGCTCGGCGACACCGGTGATCATCTCCACGCCCAGCCCTCGCGCGAAGGCGAATGCGCGCTCCAACATATCCAGGTGGGAGGTGTTGAAGCCGCCAATACAGTACGCCTCGGGCGTGATGCCGAAATCGGCCAGCAACCGGCGCGTCTGATCGGCCTGCGCTTCATCGGCAACGCGGTAGTCGCACCATCCGTCGGGGTGGCGATAGTCCAGCTCGACGCGCCGGAAGCCCAGTCGCTGGAGCCGCTCGAGCATCACCGGAGTCGGTTCTTGGCGAAACAGGTAGGTGATAACGCTGACGTACAAGGCAAGCATCCTTCATATGCGCGCTGCCCAGTCCGCCGAGCGAGCGGGACCACCGCGCGTATTGTACAGGCCGAATGCCAGCAGGCGGCGAGAGTGGGATGCGTAGACTACGAGCCGCTAGTTCGCTCGACTCGCTCCTTCATGCTGGCGAGAAAGCGGCAGGCTGTCAGGCCGTCGATCACACGGTGGTCGAAGGTGAAGCTAGCGTCCGTCATCCAGCGAATGGCGATGCTGTCGTTGTCGTTGGCATCGGTTCTCACTACCGCACGCTTCGCCATTGCGCCGAAGGAGAGGACCGCCGCGTGCGGCCCCACGAGATCGGATGTGGACAGCGTAGGACCAGCGCCATCGCAGCTTTCGACTCGAAAGGTGGAGCAGGCGGCGGCATCTGGAACCGATGTCGCGTCGCTGCCCGGATCTCCGCCTTCGGCGAGGGCGCCGGCTATCTGCTCGACGCTGAGCCGTTGTGCGTGACGGATCAAGTGTACTTGGGCCGAGGGTTCCCCTCTGTTGCCGGAAGCGACTAGTGACATCACCGCCAGGTGGACGTCTCGGTAGACAAAGATGCCATCCGGTCGGAACACGGCATTAACCAACCGGTGGCTCGGCAGCGAATCGACGGCGGCCTTGACGAGATAGGGAAGGTAATCGCGCTGAACAGTCGGTCGATGGCGTGAGCTGGTGGCCCCACGCTGGACCCGCCGGACGATGGAGGTGAGGTCGATCGCGATGATCGTAGTCGCGGTTGGTACACGACTTCCACCGGTGGGGACGGCCGATTGTCCCTGCCGGGCTGCTGGTATGCTGTCCGCCAGGACGGTTGGCGACGGTTGCCCAACCACGGACAAGCTGACGGCGTTCCGAGGGTGTTCCAGATAGGTGAGTAGATCCTCCCGGCGCACGCGCCCGGCAAACCCTGTGCCGGGGACATCACCTAGTCGGACGCCGCGTTGGGCTGCCAGGCGACGCACGAGGGGTGTGCTGCGTTGCCGTGCCGCCTCCTCCCGCGACAGTTCTGCCAGGCCGGCATGTCGTTGCATGGGCTTGTCGGCG
>CALBSQ010000068.1 GCA_937967325.1 uncultured Chloroflexota bacterium | reverse complement strand
TCAGCGTGATCACGGGTGCTGACGCGCTGTTTGGCGCGTTCAAGGACCAGTCTACCCCGTATTTTCTTCCTCCTATCATAGAGAATCACCTCCTCTCTCTGGGCGGATTGCCCAGGGGAAAAACGAATCGATTGGCATGGGGACGCGTCGGGTCACCGAGAATTGCGCGGTCGGAACGGCCATATACCGGCAGTATGGCTCGCGGTTGTCAAACCGCCCATCGGACACTCCCGCTCCTCCGGTGGCACGGCCTATGCGACCCGTGCTCTCACTGCCGATGGCGCGGGCGCATCGACGACGCGAGGGGGGGACGACGATGTGCGCGGCCAAGCACGTGCTGGTGGTGGAGGACCACCCGGCGATCCGCGCCCTGCTGGAGGCGGCGCTCTCCATGGAGGGCTACGCCGTGCGCACCGCCGCGCATGGGAAGGCCGCGCTGGAGCAGCTCGCCGCGTTCCGGCCCTGCGTGATCCTGCTGGACCTGGTGATGCCCGTCCTCGATGGCTGGGGCTTCCTGGACGCCTACCGTGGCCTGCCAGGCGGGGACGCGCGCATCATCACCATGGCGGCGGGCCTGGGCAATCCGCGCCAGGCGGGCGACCTATCGGTGCATGACCACGTGCAGAAGCCCTTCGACCTGGAGCGCCTCTCCGAGCTGGTGGGCCGCCACGCCACCCAGCACGACCCCGGCTGACGCCGCGGAGGGGCTACTCGGCGACGTGGCCATCCCGCTCGGCGGGCGCGGGCTCGAAGACCAGCGCGCCGCAGTGCAAGCAGCGGCAGACCGTCAGCCTGGCGGACTCGGCCAGGCAGTAGCGCCAGACGCCCGAACAGGCGCAGGGCGTCGCGCCCAGGTGGGGCTCCGGGGGGATGGGACGCAGCGCGAGCTGGGTGGCCAGGTCGGCGTCCTGATCGGCCCAGGCCTGCGGGATGGTCGGCGGCGTGCCGCGGGCGAGCTGCTGGGCCATGGCGTCTCCGGCATCGTTCCCACGCCGCGACACCGCGTCCGGCCGGTCGGCGTGGTACGGGCGTTGAGGAGCGGGGGCGAGGCGTCCCCGGAGGATCCCCAAGTGCGCCCAGCATACCATGGCCGCGGGGAAGCGAGCGATCGCTATAGGAAGAGGAGCGCCGCCGCTAGACCCCGCTGGGCGGCCTGGCCAGGCGCGCGGCGAAAGCCAGCAGCTCCGCCTCCGATTGGTCCAGGTCGATGGGCTCGTCCAGCCCGCCCGCGTCGGTCCGTCCGGTGGGCCAGCATAGCTCGATCACGTGTCCTTCCGGGTCGGGGAAGTAGAAGGCGAAGGAATCCCCGTGGTAGAGGGCGTCGAGGATCGGCAGCCCGCGCGACTTGACCTCGGCGTGCCAGCTCCGCAGCTCGGCGAGCGACTCCACGGCGAAGGCGACGTGGGGGGTTGGCGTCCGCTGGAAGAAGACCAGCTCGTGGCGGCCCCGGCCCGGTCCCACGCTGAGGAAGGCCGCGCCGGTCCGGTCGTCGCTGTTGGGCGAATGGCCGACATCGTGCATCCCGAGGAGGTCTTGATAGAACCGGGCGAGCTCCAGCGGGTTCTCGGCGGCCAGGCCGACGTGATCGAGGCCGGTGAGCTTGGGCATGGGCTGCCTCCTGTTCGCCGTAGTGATTTGGACGAAGGTCCGAGTATAGGACGTAGCGGGTAGCGCCGGCTAGGTGAGCGCCCAGGAGGTGAAGGGGATGGTCTGCTGGTTCAGGCTGAAGAAGTCGGCCAGCATCGTCGGGTCGTCGCACTGGAAGTCGTCGAACAGGACGTCGATCCCCAGGTCCCGGCAGGCGATCGCCTTGAAGACGCCGTTGGGGAGCTGGCTGTCGTCGGGCTTGCCGATGAAAAAATCCGGAGCGATCCCCAGGGCCTTGAGCTGCTCGATGAGGGCGTCCTTCTGGGACTGCGGCCTGCCGGTGAGGATGCCGACCTTGTTCCCGGCCGCTTGCATGGCGGGCACAAAGGACTGGAAGAAGGTGGGAAAGGAAAAAACAATCCCATCGAGATCGCACGCGTAGATTTGCATACGCGTCCAGTGTAGGGGCGGGGTGTCAAGGGCAAAATCTCGCTTAGGGACGCCCGGCGCTCTGACAATAGGGCAGTCAGTCTGGCTGTGCCAACCTGCCGCTCCACAGTACTATCCATTGAGCGAAAGGTAAGAGCGGCAGGTCGTGGAGAACGTCCTCTATTACGGCGACAACCTCGACGTGCTCCGGCGCTACGTCGCCGACGAGTCGGTCGATCTGGTCTACATCGACCCGCCGTTCAACAGCAACGCCAGCTACAACGTGCTCTTCAAGGAACAGGATGGCAGCCGATCCGCGGCGCAGATCAAAGCGTTCGGTGATACTTGGCGCTGGGACCAAGCCGCAGCCAGAGCCTTTCAGGGGACGGTCGAGCAGGGTGGTGCCGTCTCCCAGGCGCTCCAGGCCTTCCGGCAGCTCATCGGCGAGAACGATATGCTGGCCTACCTGTCGATGATGGCACCTAGGTTGATGGAATTGCATCGAGTACTCAAGCCGACTGGAAGTATTTATATTCATTGTGACTCCACTGCGAGCCATTACCTTAAGCTTTTGGTCGATGCGATTTTCGCGCCACAAAATTTCAGGAATGAGATCATCTGGAAGCGCCGTACTGGTAGCAGTAGTGCAGTCCATCAAGGGAATAAGTTCGGCGTCTGTACTGATAGCATCTTTTTTTATGCCAGGACACCTACCTCGTCATTTCAGCCCCAATATAGCTTCACAGCAGAGGGTTATAAGGATTACATTGCGAAGTTTTTTACCCATCAAGATGCCGATGGGCGCCTATATCGTATTGACAACTTGGCTAACCCAGCCCCCCGGCCAAACCTCATGTATGACTACAAAGGATATAAGCATCCGAGCAATGGATGGGCTATCTCCAAGGAAAAGATGGAGCAATGGGATAGGGATAATCGTCTGGTTTTTCCTAAGAATCCAGACGGGCGCATACAAAGAAAGCGCTATCTCGATGAGCTCAAAGGGAAGCCTGTTCAGAATCTATGGGACGATATTGAGCCAATCTCATCACATGCTCAAGAACGCCTCGGCTATCCAACACAGAAGCCGGAAGCGCTGCTGGAGCGCATTATCAGCGCCAGCAGTAACCCCGGGGATACCGTCCTCGACGCCTTTTGTGGTTGCGGTACATCCGCCGCCGCCGCCCAGAAGCTTGGCCGTCGCTGGATCGGCATTGACATCACCCACCTGGCCATCAACCTGATCCGCCACCGGCTCACCGACGCCTATGGCACGGAGGCGAAGTACCGGGTCGTTGGCGAGCCGACCACCGTCCAGGATGCGCAGGAACTCGCCGACCAGGACAAATATCAGTTCCAGTGGTGGGCATTGGGGCTCGTCGGCGCGAGGCCGGCGGTGGCGGACCAGAAGAAAGGTTCGGACCGAGGCATCGACGGTCGGCTGTTCTTCCACGACGAAGGGCAAGGCGGCAAGACGAAGCAGGTGATTTTTTCCGTGAAGGGTGGCCATACCAACGTCAGTGACGTGCGCGACCTCGGCCATGTGGTGGATCGGGAGACGGCGCAGATCGGCGTGCTCATCACCTTGCAGGAGTCGACACAACCAATGCGCAGCGAGGCGGCGAGCGCCGGCTTCTACGAATCCGCCTGGGGGACACACCCGCGACTGCAAGTGCTCACGATTGCGGAGTTGCTGGCCGGCAAACGGATCGACATGCCGCCCCTCGGGCAGGTCAACGTGACTTTCAAGCGGGCGCCAAAGGCTCGTGAGGCGGCGCTCAACCAGCGATCACTCCTCGCCGACTTCGACCAATAAGCCAACGCATCCGAGCCGACCCGTCAGGCCTGCGCCGGCCCACCGGCTGGCACGATCTGTGCATTAGTGCCGGCTCATACGCCGGTCGCCCATCCCGTCGCGGGTGGGCGCTGTCGCCGGCACGTGCAACGAGGAGGTGCGTCTGTGTTGACCGCGATCGTGGGGTGGATCATCATCGGGATCATCGCCGGCTGGCTGGCCGGAATGGTGGTCGGCGGCTCGGGCTTCGGGGTCGTCGGGGACATGGTCATCGGCCTGATCGGGGCCGTGGTCGGCGGCTGGGTGGCGAGCCTGTTGCTGGGGGCCGGGCATGGGGCCAACAACTACGGCTTCATCGGCAGCCTCATCGTCTCCTTCATTGGCGCGGTGCTCCTGCTGCTGATCGTGCGGGCGGTGTCGGGCGGCCGGTCGCGCCGCGCCGTCTAGCCGGCTAGACCCGCACCCGCCGGCCGAAGGTGGCATTCCCGGTGGTGAAGGCCCGCTTGACCGCGTTGACCGCCGCCCTGCCGCCGGGGATGATCGTGCCGGAGTTGTCCTTCCAGAGCGACGACTGCAGTTGCCCCAGGTGGTTCCAGAAGTTGACGCCGATCACGAAGTTCCGATTCTGCACCTGGGTCACCACGCTGTCGTAGACGCCGTACTGCACCCCGTCCCCATAGTCGGTCTGGGTGTGGAAGCCCCACTCGGACAGCATCAGCCCCCCGCCGGCTTGCTTGATCGAGGGGAAGGCCAGGGCGAACTTGTCCAAATCCGAGCCGTAGTCGGTCTTGTACGTATTCCCGTCGATCACGCTGGCGTCCTCGTAGTGGTCCAGGGACAGCCTGCCGGCGAAGTAGGTCTGGATGTCCGAGTCCCCCAGGCCCGAGCTGTTGCCGGTGGAGGTGGAGCCGCCCACGTTGACCGTCTGACCGTTCAGGTTGAGGTTGGAGACGTTGTGGGAGATCGGCCAGGTGTGGACTAAGTGGGTCAGGCCGATGGCGGCGAAGGCGGCGTTGGCGTAGCGGACCTGATCCTTCTGGAACTGGTTGTAGACAGCCGTGTTGAAGGTGGTCGTGCCGGGGGTCTTGAAGGTCATGGATTGGGCGTCGGCTTGGTCAGCCTCTACGCACATCCCGAACATGTCGCCGGCTTGGAAGAGCGAGCTGTTGTTCACGATGAAGTCGTAGGTGTGGTCGAGGTAGGTCTGCCGGCCGAAGCGCCAGCCGATGCTGCCGGTGGCCGGCGAGGCCGCCGTGGTGGGCAGGGTGTAGGTGAAGGTCGTGCTGTTCGTGACCGTGACCACAAACTCCCCCCGGTAGGTCGTCTCGTTCATCCCGTTCATGGAGACGGTGTCGCCGGTGTTGAGCAGGTGCGGCGTGCTGGTGACGCAGGTGGCGGTGGTCCCGGAGCTGGTGAGCGAAGTCGAGGTGGCGATGTTGCCGACGTTGTTGTCGCCCTGCCAGGCATTCCAGTGGGAGCGGTGGTAGACCTTGAAGCCCTTGCTCCGGGCGTCGGCGACGTAGCCCGTGTACTTGGTCAGGTTGTCGTAGGGGACGGCGAGGGCCACGTACTGAGGAAATCCGCCGTTGGCGATGATCTCCTGATACTCGGCCAGCCGCTCGGTCTGGCCCTGGTTCCAGCCGTCCGATTTGGTGAGCACCTGCAAATCAATCGAGTTGATCGCCCACCCGCTCTTGGTGGAGGGTAACGGTGGCTG
This sequence comes from uncultured Chloroflexota bacterium, assembly GCA_937967325.1. Classification (GTDB taxonomy): domain Bacteria; phylum Chloroflexota; class UBA4733; order UBA4733; family UBA4733; genus UBA4733. Next base: position 1,568 of record CALBSQ010000068.1, on the reverse strand, counting down.
GGCGTAGTCTTGGGCGACGGGTTGTGGCGCGGCCATTGGTTATCGCCAGTGTAGCGGCGAGCTGTCAAAGGCTAGAGCCCGGGCATCCCCGCGTCGAGGTCGCTGACGACGATACGCTTGCCCTGGAGCTGCTTATTCCTGGCGCGGAAGTAGTCGATCAGGGGCATATCCGTCTGGTTGAGCGCGGGCATGCTGGTGAAGGGCGCGCTGTTGGGGTAGGTCCCCTGGGACTGGATGCCGTAGTTGTTGTCCGTGCCATAAGGCTCTTGCCCGTAGTAGTGCCAGGGGATGAAGCCGTCCCCATCCGAGGCGAAGAAATCGTCCATCGCCTTCTGGAAATGCACCGAGCGGGGGTAGTTGGTGTAGAGGTCGTTACTGTTGTTGGTCTTGATCACGCCCCACTCGCCGACGATCATCGGCTTGCCCTGGGCATGGGCGAGCTGACAGAACTTGTCCATCTGGGCGCGCAGCCCCTGCATCGAGGCGCTGTTGGGGAAGCCGAGCGCCTGCCCGTACTTCTGCAAGTGGACGTTGTCGCCCTGGTAGGGGTAGATGTGGACATCGAAGTAGTCCACGTTGGTGAGTGAGCCGGTGGTGGTGAAGTCGATTCCGTAGGATGTGCCGTTGTGGATGGTGTCGCCGGTTACGTTGTCTGTAGTGTGCGCGAGATCAGTTGAGCCAATGAGATGATTTGGGTCAATGCTTTTCAGATAGGTAGACATGGTATCTATCCAGCCGCCGCTTGCTCCCAAAACAGCAAGGTTATATGAGTTAGACGCGCCGAAGTGCGGATCGTTGTTGCGGTCGAAGCGCATCTCGTTGCCGAGTTCCCAGGAGAAGATCGTGTCGTCGTTCTGGTAGGTCAGCCCGTTGACCGTGTTCACCCGGTTGACCCACTGGCTCAGGTAGTTCTTGAAGAGCGTCTGGATATTGGGGTCGTTGTAGAACGATTGGAGATGGTTGGCCCCGCGCGTCGCTGTGATTGTCCCCGTGCCCGCTCCCGATTGCGTACAGGAGTTCGTGAAGGTTGTGGAGGAAGGCGCCGTAAGCACCATCGTGTTCGCGTTGTTGAAGCCAGCCTGGTCCGCCCCCGCGATGGCGAGGGTATCGCCCACATGGAACCCGTGGGCGGAGCCCGTCGTCCACGTCGCCGTCGCCCCGTCGCCGCTGACCGCGCTGACCGAGACCTGGTGTTGGGTCAGGGTTTGGGTGCCGTTGATCGAGTCGCTCCAGCGCAGGTAATCCACCGTGGGGTTGCCCCCGTCACCCGGGTTGTCCGACTTCCAGTCAGTCATTACCAGGATCAGCTTCACGCCCGCCAGCCGGGCTCGTGCGAGCACCAGATCGGCATAGGCGAAGGAGGCTTCCCGATACACGATGGAGCCGCCCGACAGGTACTGGAAGATACCCGCGGCGTTGCTGGCCGGCTGGAAATTGTTGTAGATCCAGGTCCGGATCACCCGCACGCCGTCGGCGCTACAACCTTGGAAGAAGGTGTCCAGCTGGGCCTGGGTCTGGGGAGCCGTCGTGTAGAAGAGCGGGTAGAAGTTGCCGCCGACGAAGCGGAA
>CALBSQ010000067.1 GCA_937967325.1 uncultured Chloroflexota bacterium | reverse complement strand
GACAGGTCCTACCCCACCAGCCCCGCTCGGTCGATGCTCTCGGTGAAGTAGCGCTGTGTGAAGACGTACAGCACCAGCACCGGTACGATCACCAGGAAACAGGCGGCCATGACCAGGGCCTCGTTATAGAAGTCGCTGCCCTGGCCACCGGTCACGTCGTTCAGCGTTTGGCCCAGCACCGACAGTCGCATGGGCAGGGTGAAGAGCTGCTGACGGTTCAGATAGATCAGCGGCTCGAGGAAGTCATTCCAATGCCACACGATGGAAAAGAGGAACGTCACCAAAACCGCCGGCTTGGCCAGCGGCAGCATGATCCGGAAGAACGTGGCGAGCATACCAGCGCCGTCAACACGGGCCGCCTCTTCCAGCTCGAACGGGGCGTTGCGAAAGAACTGGCGGAAGATCAGGATGAAGACCGGGCCTTTCAAGCCCATGCCTAGGAATGACGGGAAGATAAACGGCCAATAGGTGTCGATCCAGCCGTGGTCGAAGATGTTGCCCGGCCCAAATGACCCTGAGGCGCTGACGATGTGCGGGAATGCCGCCACATTGATGTCAACCGCCAGGCGCGGCATCGTCTTGTACAGGATGAAGAGCGGGACGATGATCGTCTCCGGCGGCACCAAGAAGGTGAAGATCACCAGCAAGAACAGCAGCTCACGTCCGGGAAACACGACGCGTCCAAAGCCGTAGCCGACAAAGGCACATGAAATGACCTGACCGATGGCCGCGAGAACGGAGATCTGCGCGCTGTTGGAAAACGATGAGACGAAGCTGAGTGACTGCCACGCCAAGACGTAGTTTTGCCAGTCAAATCCAGACGCGATCCAGACAATCGTCGGATCCGTCAGATCCTGCACATTCTTGAACGAGGTCGCGATAATGTAAAACACCGGATAGAGGAATACGAAAGAGATGTCAGCCAGAATCAGGTACGTCACCGCGCGCAGGATGATCGTCCGTATCAGCTTCAGCACCGCATAGGTGTTGACGCGCCCCTGTCTGCGCGGCTGAACGGCTCGACGTGCTTCCGCTAACGTTGCCACGATTGCTGTCCCTTCTTACCGCTCGCCAGCGTAGTAGACCTTGCCGGCCATGAACCAGATCACCACCATGAGCACGACGAAGATGATCAGAAAATAGATCCAGCCCAGCGCCGCCGCGTAGCCCAGGCGGAACTGGCCGGCGAAGGCGGTCTGCTGGATATATTGCAAGACCGTTTGCCCTCTCTGCGTGGTAAACGTGCCGGTTGTGTTGACGATGCCTTGCACCGAGAAGCTGCTGGTGAAGGTATCGACCACCGTGTAGATGATGTTGAGTAGGACGAACGGAGAGATCAGCGGCACGGTGATCTTCCAAAACAGCTCCCAGTCCGTCGCACCGTCGATCCTCCCCGCCTCGTAGTAGGAGGAGCCAATGGACTTCAGGCCAGCCATAAAGATGAGAATCTGCACTCCCGACGCCCAGAGCACCAGGCTCATGCGCCCGAGCACCAGGATCACGTTGAGTGCCCAGGTCGGCCCGAGGAACTGAATCAAGAACGTGCCGACATCCTGGTTCCCGCCGAACGTGTCGGAGCCCACCCCCTGGCCGAACAACGTTTGGATGACGTTGGCCGAGCCGATGACTACCGGCAAGAAGAAAATGCCGCGGAACGCGATGATGCCGCGCAACCGCTGGTTGGCGAGCATGGCCACAAACAGGGAAAAGATCAAGATGGCCGGTGTGTTCACGAAGGTCTGCTTGATCTGCTCGACCAGAATCGGAAAGTACTGCGCGTCAACAAAGAAGGCCTGCCGGTAATTGTCGATACCGACCCAGCGTACATTGTTGATGTTGACCGCTTCCAGCTCGTGAAATGAAAGGATGAAGGATCGCACCAAAGGCCATGCCAGGAACAGGCAGAAGCCGATAACCCATGGCGAAATGAAGAGATATCCCTGCAATGACCGTTGCATCTTCAGCGACAGTCGAAACCGCGGGTGATGCCGCGGCGGCCCGGCAACCGCTACCGGCTCCAGGGTTCCAGAGGCGGGTGCGCGAATCATGTCAGCCTACCTTCCTTGCTCGTCTCAGTGCGTCACTACGTAGCCCAGCGAGCTAACGGCTACGACGCCGTTGGAATAGCGCTGGTCGCTGTAGTTGACGATAACTTTGGTACCGTTCTGATAGGTGGTTTGGAAGACGCCCGGTGCGAGCTGCCGGTGGTCGATGATGAACTGATTGGTCGTGCTTCCAAGCTGCATCGTCTCATCCTGATATTCCCGGACCAGGTCATCGACCCAGTCCGTCCAGGTACTGCTGAAATTCTCGTACGCCGAGTAGGCGCGATACAGCTCGCTCGTCGGCAGGTAGGTGAGATTGAAGGCCGGCTGCGCTCCATACTCGAGCTGGCGCAGGTACTCAAACTGCGGGTCACTGCGCAAGTTCGCGTACTTGCCCGTGTAGGTTGCCAGGCCGTGCATGACCATCTCGTAGAAGGGTACGGCCTGGTCTTCGAACTGGTAGTGGCTGTCGTCAACGCTCACCTGGCGGAGGTTCTGGCTGTGCGGGAGCATGTATGGGTTGCCGCCCTCCACCGAGACATTGCCAAGTTCCTGCCGCACATAGTCGGTAATCTTGTTGTTCCAGTCGATATAGCCCTGGCGCGTAAGGAGATGGGCGTCATTGGTATCATACGTGATGATTTTGCCGAAGTAGTCGAGATCGAGTCCGGATGCCCCCAGCAATTTCTCCTTTGGAACGTCACGAAGCACAAAGTTGTTGTACTCTACGACGGGGCTGAGCAGATACAATTGCTGGCCCTGTCCCACCCCGGAGCTGAATGTCGGCAGCTTGTTGGCGCCACGGACGGCATCGTTGTGGGCGAAGTAGCCCTTCTCCCCGCTGTAGGCGGTCCGGAAGTCGTCCAGGAGATAGATCGGGACACCCAACTGACGGGCCATACTGGTGAGTTGTTCCATACCGGCGTTGCCGCCCAGGCGCGTGTCGGCCGGCATCCGGTTCGGGGATGCTCGGCGGAGGCCATCTCGGTTCCAACCGCGTAAGGTCACATCGAGCCGCGTGACCCCGCGCTCGCGCAGCGCCTCGATGATCTGCTGCGCCTCGCTGAACGTCGTCGCCTGCACCAGCACCTGGCCGACCAGACCATTCTTCTGTGCCCCCATGATCAAGTCGAGCTGGAGCGGCGCGTCCGCCTGCGCCAACTGAGGCACGTGCTTATCGTTCAACAGATAGTCGCGGTACTTGGCGGCCATCCCCGAATAGGTGGCGCCCTGACCACCGAGCAGATAGTAGCGCACTGTCTTGTCGCCGGTGACCATCGGGATGGCAACCCGCTGCACGGTCACGCCTCGGCTGCGCGGGATATTGGCCGTCCGACGGTACAGGAATTGCGCGCCGGTATGGTTGTACTTCGTGATATACCCGCTGGGCCACACGTCCATGAAGACGTCGGAGTCGCCCTGCGTCACCAGACCGAGGAAGGCGCCTTCCGGCGTCTTCGCGGTGGAATCGGCCTGCTTGGCGATGCCGAAGGCCGGCAACATCACCGGTTCCTGAGGAACGAAGTACTGCTGAACGTTGGTGCCTTGCGGGTCAAAAAAGAAGGTATCGGAGGCGTACACTTCCTGGTTGAACGGCTGCAGATAGTCGGGATGAATCGGCTTGAAGTTGACCAGCGCACCTGAGCCGTCCGGCACCAGCATGTAGCCCTGCTCATCGTCCGCGCCGGAGCCGAAGAACGGCAGCGGCTCCAGCGTCACCAGATAGAAACCTACTTGCTTCGCGTCGTTGATGGACTCCTTGATCTGATCTTGCGGGATGGTGACATCGAAGTAGCCGTCGTACAGGTGGTAGTCCATGGCGAAGGTGATCGGCGCATCCTTGAGCTGCTGCGACGGCGTGAAGCGGACACGGGTCCCGCCATCCGGCAGCTTGCTGATCACGGGGGGCGTAGGATCCCAGGCCGAGTTGAGCAGCTTGGGAACCTGCCGCTGATAGTCCGTGTACTGCATCCAGTACACCGCCGCCGTTTCCTGCTGGGCGGAGCTCGCCGGTCCGGTGCTGGCTGGAGGCGTGGCAAGGCGGGGATTACTCAGCCAGACCATGCCGTTTCGCTTATCCTGCACGGCAATCTGGCCGGTGGGCTTCTCCACGTACAGCGCTAAGGAGCTGTTCTCCGATGTTTTGTCGAAGCCGGCTGGGATCGTCGCCACCGTGGCGTGCCCGCTTGGCGCCGGCCCGGCTGGTGGTGGCGCGGCGGCCGCGGCGGGCGCCGCGGCCGCCCCAGCAGCAGCAGTTGGCGACGCGGAGGGGGTCGGGGTCGGCGCGGCTTGCCCGATCGTTCCGGTGTGGCCGCTCGCCGCCGCCTGCAGCGGACCAAGCGCCAGCATCGCGATCGCGGCACATGCCGCCAGGCGGCGAACGATGGTCCTGTTCATGCGATTCCTTCCAACCTAGACCCCGGTCGCCGGGGAGCCGGGGAACAAGGGGGCAGGGGAGCAGAGGAGCAGAGGCGTCGCCGATCTCTCCAACTGCCAGTTCCCAGTTCGCCTACCCCGGCGAGCACTTGCGCTACCAGTTCCCATCTCTCCCCTGCCCCCCGGCCCCTCTGCTCCCCTGCTCGCCCTAGGGGCCACGGGTGATGAACTCGTAGCCCACCTGTACAAAGAACTGGATCATCTGCAGCGTCAGCAGGTAGGTCAGGGCCGCTAACACCCAAAGCACGATCATGCCGACCAGGGAGATGCCGGCAACCAGGAAGGACTTCCCCAGCGGGAAGTCATGAACGACCTTGAACTGCAAGAAGAACAGGATCAGCATCCACCAGAGAAGAATGGCAGTGCCAAGATAGTACAGCGCTTTCTCGTCCAACGACAGCAGGTGCGAGAACACGCCGACGTACACGGCATCGAACAGCACGTAGGGAACCAAGGCGTACGCGCTGGACACCACTACGTTCTTGAAGGTGCCTTCACCGTAGAAGATGCTCGACACCCCATATGCGGCGATGACGAAGGTCAGCCATGGAGCGAGGACCTTGCCGCACTCGAGGACCAGATTGGTCTGGTCCGGCTCGAGCGTAGTGAACTCATACGCCGACACCTGCAGCGAGATGAGGTGAACGGCCACAGCCAGGATGACGATGATGGGAACGGCGATCCACTGACCGTCGTATTTGATCTCCCACATTGCCTCGCTCGGTCGGCGCAGCACGAGCAGGCTGTGCTTCAGGGTCTTGGCAAACGCCGCCGCGAGCGGGCTGACCCGTCCGCGCTTGCGCCCGACCCTGAAGGTTTCCTCGCGCCGAAGTGTCGTTACCCCATCTTTATTGCCGCCTCCACTAGACGCCCGAGTGGGCGAACCACAAGCACGATGATAACGATGGCGCCGAAGACTACGCCGATGAGCAGGCCGAAGTTCCCCTTCGCCCAGTCGTGACGGTATTGGGTGTAGGCCATCGAGAAATTACTACGGTCCTGCGCCAACTGCAAGTTCTGCATGGCGAACACGTAATCGGCTGGCGTGCCGCCGAACTGACCGAGCTTCACATAGCACAGACCGAGCTGATCGTGCGCCAAGGAGTAGTTGGCATCCTGTCGCAGCAACTGTTTCCAGATGTTCGCGGACTCTTGGTAGCGCCCATCATAGTACAATACTGCCGCTTCGTGAATCTTGATCGCGAACCCTGTCTGACGGAACACCTGGATGTTCTTACGACTTGCGTCCAGCACGTAGATGTCGCCATTCTGACGAATTACCAGCGCCGATGGGTAGTCAAAGTAGCCGTCAATGCCGTTGGCCTTACCGCCAAAGACGTCGAGCATGTTGCCCTGTTGATCATACTCGTAGATCTTGCCCGATCCCGCATCGAGCGCGGAGATGATACCGGTGTTGTCGACGGCGATGGACACGAATTGCGGCAGTTGTTCCCCCGCAAAGAGCGGCTTCTCCCCGAAGAACGCCGCCGTAGAGTCGTTGACCAGCCCGAGGAAGCGTGTGGCCGTGGTGACCTTGTAGACGTTCTGCCCCAGCGTGTTGAGCTTCTTGATCTGCCCCAACTGGGCGGTCGAGGAGACGGTATACACGAAGCCGTCATTACTGAGGAACACATTAGAGTCCGAGCTCGGCAAGACCTGAGCGATCTGCCGCTTCTGCTCCTGCGTGGCGAAGAGGCGCGTGAAGAGGCCCGCCAGATTAAAGGCGTTGTGGTTGGCGCCGAAGAAACCGCGGAAGATGCCGGCGTTATCGAGCTCGATAACACCGCGGAAGTCGCCCCCACCATTGACCACGTACATGTAGCCGCGCCGATCCACCGCCACCTTCGTCGGCTTATAGCTCGCATCCGTTTTCAAAAGCTCCGTCACTGGCTTGCCGAACGCCTTGATGAACTTGCCGGCATTGTCGAACACGGCGATGCGACTATTGCCCGAATCTGCGACATAGATGGTGCCGTCGGGCGTTACGTACAGCCCCTGCGGCGCGTTCAAGGTCGCTGGCGTCTTCGGAGCCTTCGGATCAGTCTGACCAACTATGCGCAGCATCGTATCGTTCTGGTCGAGCTCAATCAGCCGATTGTTGTCCGTATCCGCAATCCAGAGGTGCTGATTGCTGTCGATGAACAGATCGGACGGGTTCTTGAGTGACGGCGCCGCGGCCTTTTGCAAGTCCGGCAGCAGCGTGATCTGGTGGTCGAAGACGTACGAAACCGGCGCGCGGTTGCGGAACCCCTGCGGATCGACCGTGTAGCCGTAGCCGAGATCCGCGAACGCCGTAGCCGGCAATAAGACCAGCACGAGCATCGCCACCGTAAGTGCGCCGACGTTCCGCTTCATCAGAACCTCCTAAGCTATCAGGTATCAGCCGTCAGCTATCAGCCGCCGCAACGGTAGCAACGTTCCCCCGAAGGACATCCATTATCGCACTCGCCTCCAGTCGGTCTTCTGATGGCTGACACCTGACACCTGATCGCTCGTTACCCCTTCAACCCGGTGTGCGCCATGGTGTCGAGGACGCTCCGGCGGGAGAGTATAAAGACAATCAGGCTCGGAATGAACTGGAGTAGCGCTGCCGCTTGCACCACGCCGAGCGTCGCGATGTTGGTCGTGGCGCCGAGCGTCGCGATGGCCAGGGGCAACGGTCGCATCGCGTCGGAGCGCACGTAGATGAGCGCCGGTCCGACATCGTTCCAGGCGGCGGTAAAGGTGAGGAAGGCAATAGTGGCGACGGCCGGCTTGACCCACGGCAAGACAACGCGCCAGAAGATCACCCACTCCGAAGCGCCGTCGATCTTCGCCGCCTCCAAGGTCTGGGTGGGGATCTGCGACATGAACTGCACCATGACGAAGACGTTGAAGGACACCCCGAGAGCCGGGATGATCAGCGCCCAATACGTGTCCACCATATGCAGGGAGGAAACGACCAGGTAGTTGGGAATGGCCGTAACCTGGGCAGGAAAGGCCAGCGCCGCGATAATCAGCGCCATGATGAAGCCCTGGCCCGGTACTTTGATCTTGGCCAGGGGATAGGCACAGAGGCTACCGATCAGCACGCCGACGACCACCTGGACGACCGTCGTCCAGGCGCTATTGAAAATGTAGCGGATGAACGGCACCACCGTCGCGTTGGTGGCGATGAGCAAGCTCTGAAAGTTGATCAGCGTCGGGTGCTGCACGATCAGGTCCGGCGGATACTTGAGCAACTCATCGAGCGGCTTGAGCGCCTGGGACACCATGAAGACGATCGGCAGGACGGCCAGAACGGACAGGGGCACCAGGACGATGTAGATCCCTATCGGTTCCTTCTTGACGCGGGTGCTGCCGATGGCGACTCGGCGGCCCCGCCGGAACGGAAGCGCTATTGCCACGCTAGCTCCTTATCTCTTCCAAGCAACGCCGTAGCCTTCCGTCCGCTAATCATTTGACGCAAAGAGGCGGAACAATAACCGCGAGCACCCGAAGGAGACGACGAACAGCACCACGGCGATGGCCGACGCGAAGCCCATCTCGAAGCGGATGAAGGCGTAATCCCAGAGGTGCGAGACGATGGTATCGACGGCGTACAGCGGACTCGGCAGGCCGGCCAGGTTCTGGGAGATCTGATACTGGCCGAAGGCGGCGACGATGGCCAGGACCGACGTCAGCAGGATCTGCGGCTTCAACGACGGCAGCGTGACGTACCACATTTCCTGGATGCGGTTGCGAATACCGTCGATCCTGCCGGCCTCGTAGAGCTCCTGCTCCACACTGCCAAGCGCCGCCAGCCAAATCAGGAAGCCCGTGTTCATGCTCGACCAGAGCGTCACCACCATAACCACCGGCAACAACGTGCGCTGATCCTGCAACCAGATGAGCGGGTCCTGGATCACCCCGAGGCCGATCAGAAAATGGTTGAGGATGCCGTACTGATCGCCGGAGAAGAGGTTCTGCTTGAAGAAGATGGTCAGCACGATGGCGCCGGTCATGGCCGGCGCATAGAGGGCCAGCGAGAAATAGGCGCGGCCTCGCACCTGATGGATGAGCCAGGCAAAGAAGAACGATAGGAAAAAGCCCAGCGGGCCCGTGATGAAGGCAAAGTAGATCGTGTTGCGCAGCGTGGTGTAGAAGACATCGTCGTCCACAAACAGAATCTGGTAGTTGGCCAGACCGACAAAGTGGGGCGGCTGGAGCAGATTGTAGTAGGTGAAGCTGAGCCCGGCCGCGGCCAGCACCGGTAGCACGGTAAAGACAAAGAAGATGATGAGATAGGGCGCCATCATGAGATAGTAGACGCCCCACTTGCGCCAGAAGGCGGTCAACCCGGTCGCCCGAATGGTCGTCCGCTGGGCAGTCACCACGCGTGCCACTGGTCGTCTCCTTCCTAATAACCCCGGACCCTCACCCCCGGCCCCTCGCCCGCTCGGCGGGCGAGGGGCCGGGGGTGAGGGTCCGCTCCCCTACTGGCTCGGGCCTGCCTCGGTGAGCTGCGGCACACCCTGCTTGGGAGCCCTGACGTTGAACTCCACCTGCTTCACTTCCAGCTCGGTGTTGATGTCGCGAACGGCGCTCTCCAGCGACTCGCGCGGGTTCTTTCCAGAGAGCACCACGTTGTTCCAAGCGTTACCGATGTACCGATAGGTGTAGTAGCCGCCCAGGACAATCGGGTTTGCTCGGTACCAGGCCCACTGGTCGAAGATAGCCTGAATGTCCTGGCGAGGCCAGGGCAGACTTCGCAAGGCATTCACGTTGCTGGTATTCCAGCGCGCCGAGACGCCTAAGAGCGCCTCGATCTCCGTGGCGTACTGTTGCTGCGTCTTGGCGGACAGCCACCACTGCATATACTGCCAGGCCTCTTGCTTGTGCTGGGTCTTGTTGAACATCACCACCGTCTGTCCAGACCCGCCAGCGGAGCGATCGATCACGCTGCCGGTCTGCGTACCCGGCATTGGGAGCATACGCCAGCGTCCGATCAATTCCGGCGCCGCCACGGACAGTGACACATAGTCTGAGTAGCCGGAGACACCGACCGGCATCTCGCCCGTGCGGAAGCGATTATAGAAGTTCGCCTGCACCGGCACACGATAGTCGGTGTAGAGCTCCGTCCACTGCTTGAAGGCGGCCAGCGCCTGCGGCGTATCCAGCGCCGACTGTAGCCCATCGGGAGTGTAGTAGGCGCCTCCATGCTGGAAGAGGAAAGGACTGAAGCCGCCAGTCTGGATATCGACGCTGGTGGAATAGAAGAACTCCATGCCGTTCTGCTGCAGCGTGGGCATCATATCGTAGACGTCCTGCCAGGTCTGCGGCGGCTTGATCCCCAGGGCCTGCATAATGTCGGTCCGAACGAACAGCATATTGAAGTCCTGCGTCTCCGGCAAGGCGTAGATGTGGGTGTCCGGCCCCGACGCCGGATACTGGAACTGCACCAGCGCGCCTGGCCGGAACTGCGACGCCGTTTCCTTGTAGCCCGGCAGCGTATCCAGCGGATAGATGGCTTTGCGGATGGCAAACTCCACCGGCGTGTTGGCGTCGACGCCGGTCGCCAGGTCAGGCGCGGCGCCCGAGGTGAGCGCCAGCAACAGCACCGACTGCGCTCCCCCCAGCGCGCCGGGCGGGAAGATGTGCAGGTTCACGTAGACGCCGGTTTGCGGCGTAAACTCGGTCTCGATGAGATCCTTGAGCACGAGACCGTACTCCTGCGGCCAGGCCGTCCAGACGTCGATCACCGGATGTCCCGGCGACGGCTTGTAGATGCTGCCGATACCGGTGTAGTTGAAGACGAATGACCCCAGCAAGTTTCGGACGGTGAAAATAGCCTGCTCCCAGAGGGGGGCCTCAGCGGTCGGCGGTTGGAAGGATGCCCCGGCGAGGTAGAAGCGATCCACCCACACCGGCTCCTGCTGCACATTCAGTAGCCAGGTCGCCAGCGACTGCCCCTGGTTGTCCAGATTCTCGACGTTGGTGGCGATGGTGTCGGTGCGCCGCAGCAACTGCCGCAGATAGTCGGCGACGGTGAGCAACGTGTTGGCCGTGTCCGGGCGGTTGCCGCCGTTGAGCGTAGCAAGGAGTTGCACGTTGGCATCCAGCTTCGCCGCCATGCCTCGGAATGCCGGCAACAGCTCGGGCATCTTGTCAGGAAGCTGATAGTCCAGGTTGGGATCGGGGGTCTGTCCGGTGATCAGCTCGATGCGACGCTGCCAGTAGCCCAGCTCCGCCACCACAGTCTGCAGATCCTGAACGGTTTGGACGATAGGCCCGACGCGATCGGTGAGCTTCAGGATGTGCGTTCCCCTCGTAAGGTGGAACAGGTAGGGGTGGCCCTGTGGATCGCAGATGCAGACGTTCTCCCAGTTGATGTCGAATGGGAAGGGATAGGCCTTCAGCTCCTGGTACTGGAACTGATTGTCGACCTGGATGTCACGATAGACATTCATGTGGCCATTGCCCGACTGGTTGGCGCGGAAGTGCAGGCTATACAGACCGTCCTGCGGTACGCCGACCGTCCATTCCACCCACTGACCGCCCAGGCGCCAGCGATAGCCGCCGTAGGTATTCAGCCGGAAGTGGCCGAAGGAGTACGGCTCACTGAAGGGATCGTTGGACGACTCGTCGCGAATGGTCGGATCGTTACGAGCGGTCGCGTCTTCGGTCTGGATCGTCAGCAGTGCACTGTCCACCGACTTCAGGCCCTGCGTCTGCCACTGGGCGAGCGCCTGTTGATAGGCAGGCTCGTGCAATGGCGGCACAAACTGGAGCTTGGCAAGGGCCATGGGCTCGCGGATGGCATTGAGCTTGAGGGTGTGCGACCCCGCGCTGAGGTAGAACCGCAACGGCTCTTTCGACATGCCCAAGGAGTCGTTGGCGCGTTGCGTCTGCCAGACGTGCTGCTCCTTGACCGG
>CALBSQ010000066.1 GCA_937967325.1 uncultured Chloroflexota bacterium | reverse complement strand
GATTTCTGCCTGTCTCGTGGGCTCGGAGATGTGTATAAGAGACAGCCCCTGCCCCTCTGCCCCCCGGCCCGCTCTCGGTCGAACTGGACCACGTCACTTTCGGCTACGACGCGGGCGACGCGGTGCTACACGACGTCTATCTGTCCCTGCCGGCCGGCAAGGTGCTGGGCGTGCTGGGGCGGACCGGCAGCGGCAAGACGACTATCGCCCGCCTGCTCTTCCGCCTCTACGATCCGACCGGGGGCGCGGTGCGCCTGGCCGGCGTGGACGTGCGCGACGTGCCGCGCGCCGAGCTGACGCGGCGCGTCGGGATGATCACGCAGGAGGTGCAGCTGTTCCACGCCACCGTGCGCGACAACCTGGCCCTCTTCGACCGGACGGTCGCCGATGAGACGATCCTGGCGGCCCTGCACGACCTGGGACTGGAGCCGTGGTATCGGTCGCTCTCGAAGGGCCTGGATACGCCGCTCGCTGGCGGCAACGGGCTGTCGGCCGGCGAGGCGCAGTTGCTCGCGTTCGTGCGCGTGTTCTTGAAGGATCCCGGCCTGGTAATCCTGGACGAGGCGACCGCGCGGCTGGACCCGGCGACGGAGGCGCTTCTGGAGCGGGCGGTGAGCAAGTTGCTGTCGGGGCGGACGGGTATCGTAATCGCGCACCGCCTGGGTACGCTGCAACGGGCGGACGACGTCCTGGTACTGGAGCAGGGCCGGGCGGTAGAGCACGGCGACCGCGCGCTCCTGGCGGGTGACGCCGCCTCGCGCTTTTACGAGCTGTCAGCTATCAGTTATCAGCCGTCAGCCGGGAGGACGCAATGACCAACCATGCCCCACAACGCACGCTACATCCTCTGCAACCCTTCGGCGCGGCCACGGGCAACCGTTGTGCCTGCTGAAAGCTGATAGCTGATGGCTAGCTGGTGGTACGTCTGGCGACTGGCGCGCTATCGCCCCGTCTTGTACCTGGCCAGCGAGTTGGGCGTCAGTCTGGTGTGGTACCTCTTCCCGCTGGTGACGGGCCTTATCACCCAACAGTTCTTCAACTGGCTGACGGGCCGGACGCCGGCCGGTTTCGGTCTGTGGTCGGTGCTGGCGCTGCTCGTCGGCGCCTGGCTGGGGCGGATCGCGGCGGTGGTGGCCATCACGGTGGGCGAGGCAACCCTCATGCAAACGCAGTTGTCGCTGCTGCGCAAGAACCTGTTCGATCGCTGTCTGCGCCGCCCCGGCGCTCGCGCGACGCCGGTCTCGCCCGGCGAGGCGGTCAGCCGCTTGCGCGACGACGTCGTTACCATCGTCGGCTTCGTCTCCCGAGCGATGGCGCCGGTCGGGCAGCTCGCAGCGGCGGTGGTCGCCATCGTGGTGTTGGTGCGGATCAGCGTGTTCCTCACGGTGGTGATCTGCCTGCCGATCCTGGTGGTGCTGACGATCGCGCAGTTGGCGACCCGCCGCATCCGGCGCTACCGCCAGGCCAATCGAGAGACCATCGGCGACGTGACGGGCTTCGTGGGCGAGCTGTTCGGCGCCGTGCAGGCGGTCAAGGCAGCGGGCGCGGAGGAAAACGTGACGGCCCATTTCGCGGCGCTGAACGAGGCCCGCCGCCGAGCCACCATCGCCGACCTGCTCTTCGGCCAGCTCCTGGAGTCCCTCTCCAGCACCGCCGGCAACTTGGGGGTCGGGGCGCTGCTCCTCCTGGCCGCCCAGGCCATGCGGGCGGGGACGTTCACCGTCGGTGACTTGTCCCTCTTCGTCTCCTACATCGGCTGGCTGAGCCAGGTCACCACCTCCTCGGGCGGTTTCCTCCGGCAGTACAAGCAGCTCGGCGTGTCGGTGGCCCGGCTCCTCGCTCTGTTGCAAGGGGAGGAGCCGGCGCAGGTACCGCCTATGGCGCTGGTGGCGTATGGGACCCTCGACCCGCGCGCGCTGCCGGCCGACACCTACCGCCCCAAGACGGCGGGCGATCAGCTGCTGACGCTGGAGGCGAGGGGCCTCTCCTATCGCTATCCCGAGAGCGGCCGCGGCGTGCGCGACGTCAGCCTGCGCCTGCGCCGGGGCAGCCTCACCGTCGTGACCGGCCGTATCGGCGCCGGCAAGACGACGCTGCTGCGCGTGCTCCTCGGGCTATTGCCGAAGGACAGCGGGGAGATCCGCTGGAATGGCGACGTTGTGGATGATCCTGCCGCCTTCTTTGTGCCGCCGCGCAGCGCCTACACGCCGCAAGTGCCGCGCCTCTTCAGCGAGACGCTCCGGGACAACATCCTGCTCGGTCTGTCGGAGGGGTCGGTCGATCTACCGGGTGCGCTGTGGGCGGCGGTGCTGGAGGAGGACATCGCCGCGCTGGAGCAGGGGGTGCAGACGCCGGTTGGGCCGCGCGGAGTCCGGCTCTCCGGCGGCCAGGTCCAGCGCATCGCTGCCGCCCGGATGTTCGTGCGCAACGCCGAGCTCCTGGTGGTGGACGACCTCTCCAGCGCGCTGGACGTGTCGACCGAGCAAGTGCTCTGGGAACGCCTGGTGCGGCCCGCCGACGCGAAGAGTCCGGCCGCGGACCTGGAGCGCACCCTCCTGGCCGTGTCGCACCGCCGGGCCGCGCTGCGCCTGGCCGATCACATCGTGGTCCTGAAGGATGGGCAGGTCGAAGCGGAGGGGACATTATCCGAGTTGCTGGCGACCTGCACGGAGATGCGGCGGCTGTGGGCGGGTGACGTGGGGAGCGGGAATGCTCCGCCTGCTTCTGCTAGAGAGGAGGAGCGACCCGCGTGACCGTGCAGTCGCGCGTCCGGCACGTCCATTTCTGTGCTGGTCGACGGCCTGGCGACCGATGGACGTTCAGGATTTAGTACGGCGATTCCCGACGGCGACGGTGGTGTAGGGGCTGGCCTTGTGCCTGCCCTGACCACCGTCGTCTCTGGTGTCCCAACGACAGGCGACGGGAATACCGTACCCACGTTGGTAACATGGCCGGGTGGGTTTGCCAGGGCAGGCACAAGGCCAGCCCCTACAGGCGGTTCGCCAATGGCATCGTGCATGACCTGTGTCCTGCTAACGGGGTGGTGGGTCACTGGTCGTGGTCGGTCGCGCCAGCATTCGGCGCGAGCTCGCCACGGTGGGCGGGTAGAGTTACGGTGAACGTTGAGCCTCGACCCGGCGCGCTCAGCACCTGAATGGCTCCCTGATGGAGCGAAACCAGCAAATGAGTAATCGCCAGCCCCAGCCCAGTACCTCCGATCTCCCTCGCCGCCGGATCGGAAGATCGAAAGAACTTGGTGAACAGCAGCGCCTGGTCGGCGCGGGTGATACCGATGCCGGTGTCCCGCACCTCCACACGGACCTCATTACCGTCAGCGCCGGCGCTGACAGTGACGCGCCCGCCCTCCGGCGTGTACTTATTGGCGTTGGAGACAAGATTCGTGAAGACCTGATTCAGCCGATCCTGATCCCCCATCACCGGCGGCAACGTATCGGCGAGCACGAGGTCCACGTGCTGACGCTTTTGATCCAAGAGCGGCCGGAGCTCCGCGACGACTCGACCCAGCAGTTGGCCCAGATCGATGGCCGACAACCGCAGGTCGATCTTCCCCTCTTCGATGCGCGCGATGTCCAGCAAGCCGTCGACGAGCGCGACAAGCCGGTCGGCATTCCCCTTGATGACAGAGAGGAACTCCTGCTGTTCGAGGTCGAGCGATTCCTTATCGCCCGCGAGCAGCAGATCAGCGTATCCTTTGATGGAGGTGAGCGGCGTGCGCAGCTCATGGGAGACGAGCGACACGTAATCTGACCGTAGGTGTTCAATCTCCCGGTCCTGGGTGACGTCTCGGAAGGCGAACAGGCGACCTAAGCTGGATCCGTCGCTACCGTGGACCGTCGTGGTGTACATGCGCAAGTCGCGAGGCACGGGCCAGCGTTGCCGGAGCTCGAGCCTGTCACGCCCTTCTGGGTCGCCCAGATGGTCGAGAATCCTCTGGAATGCCGCCGGGTCGCCAAATATGCGAACGGCGAGGTCAGTGAACTCCACCGACGCGCGCCCCAGCAAGTCCTGGCGTTTGATCCGAAACATTTCTTCAGCAGCCCGGTTGAGGCTCGCCAAGCGGCCGTCGCCGTCCACCAATACGATGGCCTCGCTGGAAGAGTCAAGGATGGCCTTCGCTTCGCCCCTGGCTTCCTCCGCCGCGCGGTACTGCTGCTCTAGGGTCTGTTCCGACCGCTTGCGCTCGCTGATATCGCGCAGGATGCTGGCCACGAGCAGTTGGTCGTCCGTTTGCAGCGCGCCCAGGCTCACTTCGACGGGGAACTCCGCGCCTTCCTTACGCTGCCCAGCCAGCTCGAATCCCTCGCCGCCCGGGGATCCCGCCGAGGCGAGGGCGTGTCCAAGATGCCGAAGGAACAGCTCACGGAAGCGTGGCGGAACCAGACTTTCAATCGAGCGGCCGACGAGCTCGCCCTGGAAGTAGCCGAACAAGCTTTCGGCGCGCCGGTTCACGAGCACGATGCGGCCAGCGCTGTTCGCGGCGACGACGGCGTCGGGCGCGGCCTCCAGCAACGCGCGGAACCGCGCCTCCGCGGCGAGCTTCGCCCGAGTCTCCCGCTCCAGCGCAGCGAGGCGCGCGCGTTCCGCCTCAACCAGCCGAGCCCGGGCGATAGCGCCACCAGCTTGCTCAGCAATGAGGTTGAGCAACGCCCGACCGTCCTCATCGGGAGCGGAAGCGCTGTCCCAGACCAGAGCGAGCACGCCGATCACACCGCCAGCATGACGGATTGGCGTGAGGACGCGACACTGACTATGCAGGCGAAACCGGTCCATGGTCGGCCGGTACAGACCCGGGTGGTCATCCAGAAACACGCCTTGCTCGCCCGTCCGTACGACGATGGCGTAGATATCCTCCGCCGGGTCCGGGCTCGCGTACAGTTGACGTACGGTCGCCTCAACGAGCCCCGCCGGAAGTTTCAGTCCGACGCGCCCACGCACGAAGCGCCGGTCCGTATCAACCAGGGCGACGGCGCCGCGTTGGGCCCCCACGACGGTAGCTGCCTCCGCGAGCACGCGTGCCAGCATCGCGTCGAGGTCGTCTGCCGCGTTGACCGCCGCCGATACCCGCTCCGCTACCGCGAAGCGCCGTAGCCGCTCCTCGGCCGCGGCACGCAGCTCGGATTGAACGACGGCCCCGCCGGCATGGTCCGCCAGCACCTGCAGCGGAACGAGCATCTCCGTCGAGAAGGCGTCGGGCCGATCCATGTCGGCGTGCAAGGTGCCAATGGTGCGCCCGGCCGAACGCAGCGGCACAATGAGACTACTGAGCGTCCCGTCATTGAGCGCCTCGATCGCCGCCACATCGCCGCGAGCCGCGGCATGACGCAAATCGGGCGAGTAACGACCGCGACCAGTCCGGAGCACTTGCAACGTGTCGCTAGCGGGGACCGCGGGCAAATCTCGCCAAACAAACCGATCGTTGCCGTGCCAGAAATACAGGCGGTGCGTCTGGACAGGCCGATCGCTTTCGGCGATGATACGAACTCCCCCCCGCGTGGCTCCGGTGAGCGCGCGGACTCCGGCAAGCAGGGCGTTGAGCGCCGGCTCAAGAGCATCAGCCGCCGCGATGGCGCCGGCTGTGCTGGCGATGATGGTTTGCTCCTGAGCGCGCCGCTCCTCACCCACCCGCTGTCCTAGATGCACCAACGCGATGCTGAGTCCGGCAGCAACCTGCTGCAACCGATCAATCCGGGCCGGGTCGACCGCGTTCGGCGCCGTCCACCCCGCGCGCAGTGTCGCGACCACGTCACTGCCAAGGAGCGCCGGGACCGTCACCGCGCTTACAACGTGTGGCACGGGCCGGCGCGGGGGTTCACCTCTGTCGCCGGACGTGGCCACGAAGAGCACCGGACGATGGGTGCGGACGATCTGCTCGGTATTGCCTTCGTCACAGGAAGAGCGCCGCTGATCATCCCACGAGAAGTCGCCGTTGCGCTCAAGCCTGGCGCAGCAGACCACAAGACCGCGCTGCAGCAAGTGCAGCGACGCCAGCTCTGCATCCGTCGCTGCCACGATGGCTTCAACCACCGCCCGCACCGCGCGACGGCAATCGTGGGCAGTAACGATGGCCGCGGTGAAGACTTCCTGCCACCACGGCACGATGGTGAAGGCGCCACCACCCTGGGTAAAGGGAATGCCATATGACGTCGGAGCCGCGCCTGGTCCGCCGGCTACGGGCTCGGATTGGTGATCCACGCCCCTGTCGCCTCCATTGGCCGGCTTGCGTGAACGCGACATAGCGTTGTCAGCCGCTTCACCTCAGTGGGTTGGCGACTCCCCAGCGGACGGTTCGTACACCGGTCTGCGCGGCTCCGCTAGAGGGTTGGCACGCTGGCCCACTGTACCATAGCGAGTCTGAACGACTGGTTAATCCGTTCAGGAATAGGCCAATGCCCCGTCACGAAGCTGCTTCATACGACATGCTAAGGTGAATTCGCCGCTACAACCCCGCTTCGACAAGCGTTGGCAGCTACACTGGTACAATCAGTGATGTGATATGATGCCTAACGTCGATCTGGAAGGACATTCCCACAAAGTCGGCGGTCGAGGCCGTCATTACGAACAGGACCTGCGCCGTCAGTGAGCAACCCGGTGGTCAACTTGGCTGACAAATGTTTCACCTTGGGGTAGGAATCGCTCGTGTCACGGCCCCGCTTGCCCAGGTTCAGCCGCGCCGCCTGGCTCCTGCTCCTCACCTCCGCCGGCGGGGCGATCGGCGTCGGCGTCTTCGGGGTGGTCTTCAACCTCTACATCACCCGTATGGGCCTCTCGTCCACAACCCTGGGCTGGATACTCGGCGCTGGTACCGGCGGCGCCGCGGTTGGCGTCCTGCCTGCCGGGCTGTTAGCGGATAGCTGGGGACGGAAGCGCACCCTCATCCTTGGCGGCCTGCTCGGCGGTCCGGCGACTGCGCTGCAGTGCCTCACCGGAAGCACCGCTCTCCTCGTCGGCACAGCGGTGGTCGCAGGCCTAGGTACGGCCGCTATCGCCGTGGTGGGACTGCCGATGCTCCTGGAAGCGGCGGAAAGCGGACAACAGCCGGCCTTGCTAGCGACGGGCGGCGCGCTCGCCGTGCTCTGCAGCGCCGCCGGCAGCGCGCTGGGCGGCTGGCTGCCGGCCGCTATCGCCGGCCCATTTGGCGTCCTCCCGAACGGCACGGCGGCCTATCGTGCGACCCTGCTTCTGGCAATCGCGTCAAGCGGTGTGACCGCGCTGCCGCTCCTCGTCTTGTACCGCGACCCGCACCACCGCCTACCCTGGCGCCGTACCGCGCACAGTTTGGCCGATCCGGCCTGGCGAAGCCTTGCCTGGAGGGTCTGCGCCATCGTCGGCGCCGTCGGCCTTGGCGCCGGCTTCACCATTCCCTACCTCAACCTGTACTTCACCGAGGTGATTGGCATCACGCCCGCGGCGTTCGGCGTGATCAGCGCCGCGAGCCAGCTCCTGCTCGGGGCAGCAACGCTCCTGTCGGGCCCGCTCGCCGATCGCTTCGGCATCGTGCGTCTCGTGGCCGCGACGCAGCTCCTCTCCGTCGCTTTCCTGCTCGCGTTGGCGGTTGGCCGCGCTCCGGCCGTGGCCGCCGGCGCCTTTGTGCTGCGCCAGAGCCTGATGGACATGACACCGCCGGTCGCGCAGGGATGGCTGCTCGGTCTGGCGCCGCCGGCAAAGCGGGCGACCACGTCGAGCCTGTTGACGATTGCGCAGCAGCTTCCTTGGGCAGTCTCCAGCGTTGCCGGTGGATCCTTGCAAGCGACGGTGGGCTTCCTGCCTGGCTTTCTGCTCACCGCGACACTTTACACCATATCTTCCGCACTTTGGCTCCTGCTTTTTCGCGGCTACTCGGCTGCAAACCGCGAATCGGCCCCTAATTGGGTAAAATAGATAGGCACTATTCGAGGATTGGCTGGACAGGTTGAGCCGAGTCTATACTACCGATGCCGTGGTGTTGCGGCGTGGGCCCTTCGGCGAGCACGGCGTGCTGCTCACCCTGTTTACTCCTGACCAGGGGAAGGTCGGCGCCATCGCCAAGGGAGTACACCGACCAGCCAGCAAGCTCTCGGGGCATCTGGAGCCGCTCCTCCACGTCCGTCTGCTGCTTGCCCGTGGGCGGAATCTGGATATCGTCACCCAGGCGCAGATCATCCATCCCTTCGCCAGGTTGCGAGAAGACCTCTACCGCACGGCCGCGGCTTGGTATGCGGTGGAGCTGATCGATCACCTTAGCGAAGACCACCAGGAGAACCGCTCACTGTACGACCTCCTGCTCGGGCTGCTGGGCCGCTTGGACGGTGACGCTCCGCCAGACGTGCTGCTGCGTTTCTTCGACATGCGCCTGCTTGCCTTCCTAGGCTACCGGCCCGCGCTCTGGCGCTGCGCCCAGTGCGGCAGCTCCAGTGAGGCGGCCAGCCCGCTATTCAGCCCTATAGGCGGTGGCCTCCATTGTGGCGAGTGCGCCCCAGGCGCCCCCGATATCGTGCGCCTCTCCCGCGAGGCGCTCAACCTGCTCCGCCTGTTCCAGGTCGGCAACCTTAGCCAGTGGGGCGCTGGCGCGCCGCAGCCCGCCATGCAGGAGGCCACAACTGTCTTGCGGTCAGCCATTGGGGCGCTCGACGATCGCGGCTCGCGGAGCTTGCCGTTGCTCGAGCGCGTGCGGCCGGGGAACCTCTATGGGCGCCCCGCGTCTCAGCCCGCTGGATAGAGGTTTCCAGCCGCAAGCAGGCTCCGGTGTGCTACCATGTCGAGCGCGCTTGGGATTGACATCTAGTTGCGCCACATGCGGTACACAAGAGCCGGTTTGAGCGGCGGACGGCGGGAGGGGTAATGGCCAAGGGCTCAGTGGGCAAAGTGGTCCAAATTATCGGACCGGTCGTGGATGTCGAGTTTGCCGGCGGCGAGCTACCGGACCTGGAAAGCGCGGTTGAGGTTCCTGCTCCCGCCATCGCGGAGCGCTCGCGCGGCGCCGGTACCGGCTCCGGCGACAAGATCGTGCTCGAAGTTGCGCAGCACGTCGGTAACAACTGGGCACGCTGCGTTGCGATGAGCTCTACGGACGGCCTGCTCCGCGGTACGGCGGTCACCGACACCGGCAGCCCGATCACGGTGCCGGTGGGATCGGTGACGCTCGGTCGCATGTTCAACGTGCTTGGTCAGCCGATCGACGGGAAGCCGGCTCCGGAAGCGAAGGAATACTGGCCGATTCACCGCCCGACGCCACCGTTCGTCGATCAGGTAACCGAGGCGCAAGTCTTCGAGACGGGCATCAAGGTCATCGACCTCATCGCCCCCATCTTGCGCGGCGGCAAGGTTGGCATCTTCGGCGGCGCCGGCGTCGGCAAGACGGTGATTATCACCGAGCTGATCCACAACGTGGCCACGGAGCACGGCGGCTACTCCGTATTCGGGGGCGTCGGCGAGCGCACGCGCGAAGGGAACGACCTCTACTACGAGATGGAAGAGGCCGGCGTGCTGGACCGCGCCGCGCTGGTCTTTGGCCAGATGAACGAGCCGCCCGGCGCCCGCCAGCGCGTCGGACTCACGGCGCTCACGATGGCCGAGTACTTCCGCGACACCGAAGGACGCGACGTCCTGCTCTTCATCGACAACATTTTCCGCTTTACGCAAGCCGGCTCCGAAGTGTCCACGCTGCTCGGGCGGCTGCCGTCCGCCGTCGGCTACCAGCCGACCCTGGCGGTGGACATGGGCTTGCTGCAGGAGCGTATCACTTCCACCACCAAGGGCTCCGTGACATCCTTCCAGGCCGTGTACGTGCCGGCGGACGACATCACCGACCCGGCGCCCGCGGCCGTGTTCGCCCATCTCGACGCCACCATCGTGCTGGAACGCGCCATCGTGGAGCGGGGGATCTATCCCGCCGTAGACCCGCTGGCCTCAACGTCGCGTATCCTCGATCCGAACGTGGTGGGCCAAGACCACTATCAGGTCGCGCGCCAGGTGCAGCAAGTGTTGCAGCGCTACCGCGACCTGCAGGACATCATCGCTATCCTTGGCGTCGACGAGCTCTCCGAGGACGACAAGCTGATTGTCTCCCGCGCGCGCAAGCTCGAGCAGTTCATGAGCCAGGTGTTCTTCAGCTACCCGGCGGGTCGCGAGCCGAAGTTCGTGCCGCGCGCCGATACCGTGCGCAGCGTCAAGGAGATCGTCGACGGCAAGCACGACGACCTGCCCGAGTCTGCCTTCAGCTACGTCGGCACGATCGAGGACGCCGTCGCCAAGGCGGAGAAACTGTAGTGCCATTCCGCCTCGAGATTGTCACGGTTGAGCGTGAGGTCTTCGCCGAGGAGGTGGACTTCGTGGTTGTGCCCGGGGAGGGCGGCGAGTTGGGCATCTTGCCGCGTCACGCGCCGCTGGTCAGTACGCTGAAGACCGGTGAGTTGCGCATTCGCCGCGCCGGCCAGGTGGAGTACTTTGCCGTCAGCGGCGGCTTCGTGCAGGTGCGTCCCGACAAGGTCGTCGTGCTGGCCGACGCGGCAGAGCACTCCGAGGAGATCGACGAGGCGCGCGCCCAAGAAGCCCGTGAGCGCGCGGAGGTCAGCCTGCGCGAGCACCCCGAGCGAGGTGGTCAGGTGCTGCAAGAGCTGCGTCGCGCCACCTTGCGTCTGCAGGTGGCACGACGGCGACAGCGCAGCCCGTCGGTACGGTCGCGCGACGACGACGCGAGTCAGTAGCCGCGCATGTCCAAACAGATCGGCATCGACCTGGGGACCACCAACGTCCTCGTCTATGTGCGCGGTCGCGGCATCGTGCTGAATGAGCCGTCGGTGATCGCTGTTCACGCCGGCGAGCGCACCATCCGTGCCGTCGGCGACGAGGCGCAGCAGATGATCGGCCGCGCCCCTGACACCATCGTGGTCTACCGGCCCATGAAGAGCGGGGTCATCGCCCACTACAGCGTGACGGAGGCGATGCTGCGCCACTTCCTGCAAAAAGTATGCGGACGCTGGCGCCTGTTTGCGCCCGATGTCATGATCTGTATCCCGGGCGGCGCCACCAGTGTGGAAGGACGGGCCGTGCGCGACGCCGCCTTGCAAGCGGGCGCCAAGAACGTCTACTTGATTCCCGAGCCGATCGCGGCGGCGCTCGGAGCGAACGTCCCCATCGACGGCCCGGATGGAAACCTGGTGATCGACATCGGCGGGGGCACGACCGAAGTCGCGGTGATCTCGCTCTACGGCATCGTGGTCAAGAATTCCATTCGTATCGGGGGCAACCGGCTCGACGAAGCCATCGCCGCCTACATCAAGCGCCAGTACAACCTGATGGTTGGCGAGCGCGCCGCCGAGGAGGTGAAGTTCCAGGTCGCCAGCGCGCTGCCGCTGGAACGCGACCTGGAGTGCGACGTGCGCGGACGCGATCAGGTAATGGGGCTGCCCCGCAGCGTCACGGTCCGCACGACGGAAATCCGCGAGGCCATCGCCGAGCCGGTGAACGAGATCGTCGAGGCGGTGAAATGGGTGCTCGAGCGCACCCCACCCGAGCTGGCCTCGGACATCTTCAACAAGGGCATGGTCATGACCGGGGGCGGCTCCCTCTTGCGTGGGCTCGATGCGCTCATGACCCAGGCGACGGAGATTCCCTGTCACGTCGCGGAGAACCCGCTCAACTGCGTGGCGCTCGGGACGGGCAAGGCGCTGGAAGACCTACCCTTCCTCCGACGCAGCCTCGTTCAGGTGTGATGCCATGTCGAGCTTGCTAACACAATGTGAAGTCGGGAGTCGCGGGGCAAGGCAGCACACCGGCTCGGAGCGCGGGCGTCCCGCCCGCCCCGGCGCCGAGGTACCGGGGAACGGATCCGGCGCGACAGCATCGCTACTCCCGGAGGGAACCGGGGCGGGCGGGACGCCCGCGCTCCGAGCATTTCCCGTCGACTGCGGATAGAGCCGATCTTGCAACCTGCGGAACCAGCACTGCATCAACTCGCCACTGAGCAGACCAATCCTGCCACGACTGCCATCGACACGCTCCCAGCGCTGGAGATCGTCCGCCTGATGAACGAGGAGGATCGCGGTGTCCCGGCAGCGGTGGAGCGAGAGCTGCCGGCCATCGCCGAGGCGATTGACGCCATTGCCGCCCGGCTCGCGGCCGGCGGGCGCCTCATCTACGTCGGCGCCGGCACCAGCGGCCGACTGGGCATGCTTGACGCCTCAGAGTGCTCGCCGACCTTCAGCGCGCCGCCGGAGCAGGTTCGGGGCATCATCGCCGGTGGTATTGCCGCGCTGACCCGCTCCATCGAGGGCGCGGAAGACGACGCGGGCGCCGGTCGCGACGACCTGCTCGCCCTGAGCGTCGGGGCCGCCGACGCCGTGGTCGGCCTTTCGGCGAGCGGACGCGCCCCCTACGTCCTGGCGGCGCTAGACGCTGCTCGTCAGGTTGGGGCCTTCACTGCCGGCGTCTGCTGCACGCCGGGCTCGGCCTTGGCAGCGCACTGCGACATTACCATCGCGCCGCTGGTGGGGCCGGAGGTATTGGCCGGGTCGACCCGCCTCAAGGCCGGCACGGCCCAGAAACTGGTGTTGAACATGCTCAGCACCGGGGCCATGGTCCGGCTCGGCAAATGTTATGGCAATCTCATGGTCGATATGCAGGCTACCAATGCCAAGCTCCGTGATCGTGCCGCGCGCATCGTCAGCACCGTTGCCGAGGCGACCTACGCCGAGGCCTGGGAGACGCTCGAGCTGTCGGGCTTCACGACGAAGGTCGCCATCAGCATGCTGAAGCTGGGAATCGGGAAGGAGGAAGCGCAACACCGCTTGTCTCTGGCCGGCGGCCACCTGCGAGACGTCATAGGCGACTGACCGTTGATCCGCCAGCCCTTTGCAGGAGCGACGAATCGGGTATACTGTGCTTGAGCGGAGTCTACGGAACGGCGCTTCCGCGCGTGTACTGCGTAAACGCGCGGCGCCACCGTAACGACGCCAGATAGAGATCAGGGATTTATTCCCGCCATCCAGTTTTCAGTGAGGATCACCTGTGCCAGGTTCGGACGTTACATTGATTTGCCGCGATTGCAATTCGCGGTTCACTTTTACTGCCGGTGAGCAGCAGTATTACGCAACGCATGGGTTGACGCATCAGCCCAGCCGGTGTCCCAATTGCCGGCAGGCGCGCAAGGCTGGTCAGACCGCCAACGGCGGCTTCCCTGGCGGCGCGCTCAACGGCGAGAACCAGGGCCCGCGCGAGATGCACGAAGCCGTCTGCTCCGCCTGCGGCCGCATCACCGAAGTCCCTTTCCAGCCGACCGCGGGCAAGCCGGTCTACTGCCGGGACTGCTACGAGGACCGCCGCGGCGGGCGTCTCTACGGCTCCCCGGCCGGCTACCGCAGCAGCACCCGGTTTTAGCGGGGGGTTAGGGACTAGGGGTCGGGGGCCAGGAGACGACGTGCGATACTCGCTGCGTTCGTGGCCGAGTCCGCAGGGATGGTCGTGGAAAGCAGAGAACCTTCCACAATGTCCTCCGGCCCCTGGCCCCCGACCCCTAGTCCCTAACCCCTACACGCCCACTCTCGCTTGAAGTGTCTTCTCGCCGCGCAGGAAGGTGACGTCGAGCATTGAGCCGCGCTCAACCGCGTCCATCGCTCCGGTCACGTCGGCCGCGTTGCGGATGGGGCGCACGTTAAGTTGCGTGATGATGTCGCCCGGCTGGATGCTGAGTTTCGCCGCGGGAGAGCCGGGAGTCACCTTGCCCACGTAGGCCCCGAAGATCGGCACATGTCCCTGCTTCATAAGGATCTTGGTAGCATCGGCGACCGCCGCTCCCAATGTCGGCTTTCGGCTGCCCTGACTCAACAGCAGCTCCATTCGCCGCCGGTCGAAGCCAACGACGACCTGGTCATCGATGGTGATAACTGGGACGCCTTGCTGCCCCGTCTTGCGGATCATCTCGTAGGCCGCCGCCTGGTCGACGGACACATCCTTCTCTTGGTAGGCAACACCCCGCTGGGAAAGCCACGCTTTCGCCTGCGTGCAATACGGTCAAGTGGGGGTCGTGTAGACAACAACTGACATAGATCGTGCCCCGTTCTCCAATAGTTGACTGTCATGCTACGTGTTGGACGGGCGAAGCCGCAAGCGCCGATTGCTACCAGCCGACATTGCCAACGTCGTACATGAAGCGGCAGGTTACACTTGCCGTACACCATAGTGAGAAGGATGGACACGAAATGCTGGTCGTTACCACTGAGCACGTGCCGGGGCGCCAGGTCCGGGAGGTAAAAGGGCAGGTGTTCGGTCTGGTCGTGCGCAGCCGTGGCCTCGGTGGCAACATCATGGCCGGCCTGCGATCCCTCGGAGGAGGCGAGATCACCGAGTACACCGAGCTCCTGGAGGAAGCTCGCCGGCATGCGGTCGACCGGATGATCCAGAACGCCACCACTGTCGGGGCCGACGCGGTCGTCATGATGCGCTTTGACAGTTCGGAGATCGGCCAGACAATGTCCGAGATTGTGGCCTACGGCACGGCGGTGGTCCTCGAGCCGGTGTGATCGAACGATGACGCTTCGCCAAGGGCTACTGCTGGCCGCCGCGGTGTCACTCATCGGGGCCGTCGTCCTCGTCGTCTTCGGCTCGGGCGGAGTCCGCGGTATCGGCGTCTATCTCGCCGTGGAGGCGGCGGTCCTGCTCGCCTTCGTGCTGCTGGAGCGATACCGCTATCGCCCGCGCGCCAAGAATCCGAGCGCGCTCCGCCCAACCAATGAGCGCATGATCGATCCCGTCAGCGGCCAGCTCGTCGAAGTATGGGAGGACCCTGCCACCGGGGCGCGAGAGTACCGCCCGGTTGCAGAGGGTGGGAGGTCGCCCGGCGAGTAGATGACGCTACTGGCGACCGGCGGGACGGACCCTCACCCCCGGCCCCTCTCCCGCTCGGCGGGCGAGGGGAGAACCTCTCTCCAACCTCTCCCCTATGAAGGGAGAGGCGAATCCGTCGCGATTGGGAGTACCGTCTCGCCACCGTTATCCCGCTCGCGGCTCCCCTCCCTTTCCAGCATAAGGGGGGACGAAAAACTGTCCGAGGGCTGCTGTGCTAAGAACGTGGGCGG
>CALBSQ010000065.1 GCA_937967325.1 uncultured Chloroflexota bacterium | reverse complement strand
CTCAACAGATGGCGACGATTCATCACGACATTGTGAGCACGCGTCATCGCGAGCACCCTTCTTTGTTCGTTAGGTCCCTCGGCGCTCAGCCCCTCACCCGCTTCAACACCGGTGGGATAGGCGTATGGTATGGTCTGGCGCTCAGGACTGCAAGCGGTCGACGTTGCCCAGCACCTTGTGGAAGGCCGCGCTCACCTGCTCCAGCAGCTCCGGTGCGGGATCGACCAGCGTGTTCATCCAGAAGGCGTTGGCGGCCAGCCACTCGCTGTTGGGGAGCCCGCCGGCCGGGATGGCGCGGCGCCCGTCGCCGCCCGGCGCGCCCCAGGGTCCGCCAAGGCCGTCGAACGGGAACGTGCTCAGCGCCGGCTCCAAGTGCATGCGCCCGTAGCCGAACGGGGTGATCCCCGGCTGGCAATTGACGCCCTCGGCAATCAATGCCTTCAGGATGGCCGGCGTGGGGATACCCGTGACCGCGGGATCGAAGGCGCCGGTATAGAGGAGCAAGCCGCCCATCTGCGCCTTGGGATACGCCCGCTGAGGCCGGAAGCCCGGTAGATCAGACAGGGCACGGTTCAGCCAGGCGAACCAGGCCCGGCGCTTCTCGTTCAGCTCCGGCAGCCGGCGCAGTTGTGCCCGTGCCATGGCGATGCCGAGTGGATTCGCTCGGTACTTCACGCCGAGCCCGATCTCGTGCAGCTCCTTGAAGGTGTCGGTCGTCAGCTTCTTCTGGATGCGGCCATAGTGCCCGAGCACCACCATGCGATCGAAAAGGTTCGGGTCGTCGGTGGTCACGACGCCGCCTTCCGCCGCTGCCATCGCCTTGCTGGCCTGCAGGCTGAAGCAGCCGATGTGCCCTATGGATCCCACCGGCTTGCCGTCGTAGCTGCCGCCATGGGCATGCGAAGCGTCTTCGATCACGGTGAGGCCGTGCCGCCCGGACACGGCCATGATCTCGTCGATTTTGGCGGGGTTGCCGAAGACGTGCGTAACGACGATAGCCTTGGTCTTGCCCGTCACCTTGCGCTCGATATCGGCGGGGTCGGCCGTGAACGTGGCCGGATCGATGTCACAGTACACCGGCGTGCCGCCGCAGTGCAGGATGGGCGTGATGCTGGCGTGCCAGGTGTAGGAAGGCACGATGACCTCGTCGCCCGCTTTAACCCCGGCGGCGAAGACGGCGGCGTGGATCGTCGCCGTGCCGTTGCTATGGGCCAGCGCATACTTGGTCCCGACAAACTCGGCGTACTCGCGCTCGAACAGGTCCAGCACGTCGTACCAGCCACTCTTGCCGGTTCGGACGTTCTGCAGCAGCCCCGTCACCGCGGCGACCTCGTCGTCGCTGATGACTTCCCAGCGGTCCCGATACGGGAGGGTCACCGCCTTCGGCCCGCCGTCCAGGGCCAATCTTTCAGTCACTTGCACGGCCATGTCGATCCTCCTTGCGATTGGGCCTGCCCATGAATGGGCAGGCTAAGATTACAAAGCCGGCTGAAGCCGGCTGTACTACGTTAGTGCAAAACCTGGTGCATTTATCAACCTTGCCAGGTCGTACAATCACATAAGAGACTGCGTCAATTGGCATCGTTACGATATTCTAGCCGGCTTGAGCCGGCTTTGTAATCTTAGCCTGCCCATTCATGGGCAGGCGACACCGCAAGGAGCGTCCCTTTCATTCACCGTGAGATTACAAGTTCGGATGCACCTGCTTGTTGATCTTAACCTTGGCCAGGATGGCGTCGATGGCCTGGGTGGCGGACGTGCAGGCGTCGAGCGGGGACTTCTGCCCGGCGAAGGCGGGGCCCAGCTCCTTGTTCATCGTGGTGCTGCGCCAGTCGATCCAGTGAGAGCTGAAGTCGGCTCCGTCCATGAAGTCGGCGGCGGCCAGGAGGGCCTTCTTGTTCGACGGCGTCTTCCCCGGCTCTAGCCATGCGGGTTGCGACGCGGTCGGCTTGTATACGGGAACGGAGCCGCCCGTGTAGCTGGTGACGTCGCGGCCGGGACCGCAGTAGGCTTGCACGAAGGTCCAGGCGGCGTCCGGGTACTTGGTCATAGACGACACCGAAACGCTGTCCGGCCCGCCGTAGATGGAGCGGCGCACGGGACCCTTGGGCACGATGGCAATGTCCCAGTCGAACTTGGTCTTCTGGCGATAGACGTCAATCTGATAGCTACCCTCGATCGTCGTGGCGATCGTGCCTTCCTGGAAGCTCGCGGCGGCGCCCCCGACCTTTTCGCCCGGCTTTGGTGAGATCCCGAGCTTATTTCCCATGTCGACAGCGAGTTGGACCGTGCTGACCGCCTTGTCCTGATCGAGCATGCATTTGGTGAAGTTGTCGTTGAGTACCTGGCCGCCGTAGGCCTTGATCATCGAGTCCAGCATGGTGTGATCGGAGCGTGACGACACGCCGAAGTGCGACTTTGCCGGGTCGGGATCGTGTACGGTGAGCCTGGTGCCCGCATCGATCATCTTCTGGTAGTCCCAGGTGTCGTCGGGCGCGTCCAAGCCGGCCTGCTGCAGCAAGTTCTTGTTGTAGAAGAGCACCGACGCCACCCAGCGGGACGGGAAGGCATAGAGATCGCCACCGTTCGGGCTGGGGAAGCGCAAGATGGATAACACCTTGGTGAAATAGTCATCCAACTTCAGGGAGCGATTGATGTACGGTTGCAAATTGAGCGTAAAGCCGTTGTTGGCGAAGTCCCAAGCGTAGGCGACGCTCTGCCAGTACACGTCCGGTGCGTCAGCGGACGCGCCCATCGTTTGGAGCTTGTCGAAGTAGCCGTTGGTGACCCATGCCACGTAGGTCGCGTTGACCTTGATATCCGGATGTTGTTGCGTGAACTGCGGGAGGAAGCTCTTCTGCTCTGCCTGAAGCGCGGTCTGATCCCAGGTCCAGTATTGGATCGTTGCCGGGCCCTTCTCGGCCGATGAGGCGGGCGCTACGATTTGGGTTGCCGCCGAGCTCGCAGTCGATGCCGGCGAGGACGCTATGGACGACGTTGTCACCGCGCTCGCCGCTGTGGAGCTGCTGATAGCTGTCGTCGCGACACCACTGGAGGACGTAGCGGCCACGCTCGACGAGGCAGCCACGCTCGACGAGCCGGCGGCACTTGCGCTGACAGCAGCGCTCGATGATGTCGCGGCACTGGTCGCCGCGGAAGAGCTGGCAGCGGTGCTACTGCCGCCGCAGGCCGCCAGCAAAGCGGCGGCGCCCAAACCTCCCACGGTCGTGCTCAGGTACCGAAGTGCGCTCCGGCGCGAAACAGGACTTCCAACCGTCATCGAACAACCTCCTACTTACCATACTACACAGGGATTCGACTTCAGGCCACACGCTCTTTCTTTGTCGCCGTCACCGCCAAGGCGTGGCCGTCCTCGGCGAATAGCTCATCGAGGGCCAGTGTGGCGGCCCCCCGCGCGGCGGCGGTGTCGTCGAGCGCACTCAGCTCGATCACCGGATCGATTCCGGCCACGGTTCCTAGACGTGCCGCCGTACGGACCGCATCCACCACCAACGGTGAGGCAAGGGGAACACAGCCGCCGAGCACGACCAGCTCGACACCAACTACGTTGATCGCCGTCGCGATGCATTGGCCGAGCCGCTCGCCCGCATAGGTGAGGAGCTTGACGGGGAACTGTTCGCCGTGGGCGGCGGCGGCGGCCATTCCGGCGAGGGAGGCGCCGGCGGCGTTACCGGCAACCTGCTCGGCAACCTGCTCGATGGCCCGCCGGCCCACGATAACCTCCAGGCAGCCGCGTTTGCCGCAGCCGCACCAGGGGCCGGTCAGGTCGACGACGATGTGGCCGACTTCGCCGGACATGCCGCGCGTCCCGCGATACGGCCGGCCATCCAGGAACAAAGCCGCTCCCACGGACGTATCGGCGACGACGTAGAGGAAGTCCCGCACGCGCCGAGCCGCGCCGTAGCGATGCTCGGCGATGGCCATGGCGCGGACGTAGTCGTCCACCGTCGAGTGGACATCCCATTGCCTGGCCAGGGCGGCGCGCACCGGCACGTCGCGTGGACCGGGGATGCGGCTGCAGAACCGGCAAATCCCTGCCATGTAATCCACGACGCCGGGGAGAGCGACGCCGATGCCAAGCAGAGGGACCCGTGCTCCGGCGGGCCGTTCAACCATAGGCGCAATTGCCGAGTCGATGGCGGTGAGCAAGTCGTCGTTCGACCGGCAGGGACCCAGCGCGCTCAGCGAGTGCGCGAGCACGCCGCCCGCCAGATCGATGCTCACCGCGCTGATCTGATCCTCGTCGATGCCGATGCCGATCGCCCTGCCTGCCATCGCCGCCAGCCGGAACAAGGTAAGCGGCCGGCCAACGCCGGCCGCTTCGGTGCCCGCCACTTCGATCATGCCGTCAGCCAGGAGCTGCCGGCACAGGACGGAGATTGAGCCGGTGTTGAGGTGTGTCGCTCGAGACAGGTCGCGCTGGCTCGCCGTGCCCGAGCGGTGAATGGTCCGCACGATCCGCGCCCGCTGTCGCGTCAAGCGATCCACAACGGGCACCGGTCTACCCCCAAGGCGGCGAGAGCACGTCCGCTCGCCACCGAGCGGACCCCTGGACACGAAAGCCAAAATAGCATAGCATGCGGTCGCCTTGGGATGGCAATAATCTTGCTAGGCGAAGATTCATCGCAGGGCTGGCGTCAATTGGGGATGAGTTGTGTGCCGATGCCAATTATTGTGTTGGCGCGGACGTGCGGATTGAGGAGAACAGCGTGACGAATCTGGCGATCGGCGGCGGCTCTAAGTTGCGAACAAGGCCGTACCCGAGCTGGCCCATCGTCGAGGAGCGCGACGTCGAGGCCGTCGCTGAGGTCGTGCGCAGCCGCAAGTGGGGGCGGCTCAACGGTGGCGACCGGACGGCCCGCTTCGAGCAGCAGTTCGCTCGTTACCACGACTGCCAGTTTGGCCTCGCCGTCACCAGTGGCACGGCGGCGCTCGAGGTCGCGCTGGTGTCGGCCGGCGTCGGCGTGGGCGACGAGGTGATCGTGCCTCCCTACACCTTCATGGCTACTGCCACGGCCTGCCTGCAAGTCGGTGCGATACCGGTGTTCGTCGACATCGATCCCCAGACCTACAACATCAACCCGGCGCTCATCGAAGCGGCCATCACCGACAAGACGCGGGCCATCATCCCAGTCCACTTTGGTGGGCTCCCCGCCGACATGGATGCCATCAACGCCGTTGCGAAGCGGCACAAGCTGATCGTGCTGGAGGACGCGGCGCACGCCCACGGCGGCATCCATACCAGCGGCAAGCTCGGATCGCTCGGCGACGCGGCGGCCTGGAGCTTTCAGGCCAGCAAGAACCTCACCAGCGGTGAGGGTGGTTGCGTCACCACCAACAATGCTGAGATCTATAACAAGTGCATCCTCTACCACGACTTCTGGCGTGGGGCCGTCCGCCGCGAAGAAGACGTCTACTACCTCCCCAACCGCGTGAATTTTCCCGTGCTCTCCTGGAACTACCGGATGACCGAGTTCTGCGGCGCCCTGCTCCTGTCGCAGCTCGACCGGTTGGAAGACTGGGCTGCCCGTCGGGCCGAGAACGCCGCCTACCTCGCCGCTCGCCTGGCCGAAATCGACGGCCTGACCAACGTGCGCGTCGATCCATTCGTGAAGCGCAACGCCCTCCACATCTTCCTGTTCAAGTACTCCGAGCCCGCCGCGTTCAAGGGGTTGTCGCGTTTGAAGCTGGCCGAGGCGGTGCGTGCGGAAGGCATCCCCGTTTCCGAAGGCTACTTCGCGACGGTCTACCAGCATCCCGTGTTCCAGGACGCCCTGCACGGCTCCTTGCGTAATGGCTACCCGCTCACCAGCAACTACTATGGGCGCGTGATGGACTACCGCCACGTGCATTGCCCGGAGGCGGAGCGGATGTGCGCCGAGGAAACGTTGTGGCTCAGCCAGTCAGTTTTCCTGGGAACGAAGGACGACGTGGACGACATCGCCGACGCCTTCATCAAGGTGCAGCAGCACGCGGAGGAGCTGATGAGCACCGAACGGATAGGGGCGCAGGCTGGCTACGTGTGAGGTCGCGCTGCCGAATTCGAAGACGTAGTGTGCGGCTGAAGGGCCGGGGCCGCGATGGCGGTGGAAGCAGGCAATAGCCGAGGCGGCCCCGGCCCTTCAGCCGCACACGTCTATCCAGTCATCAAACCAATCTGGTCAGTGAGTACGTGAACTGCTTGTGAGGACCTGCCAATGCTTCCCCCGCTCTGCCTCTGGGATCCCACGGTCGCGCCGCTCGGTCGCTACGCGGCGGAGATGCTCCGCGCGGAGGGACTGACTGGCGCGATGGAGCGCGACGTGTCGTCGACTCCAGTCATTTCGCAAGAGTTGACCCGTCATCAAGCCGTAGTCGTGGCGCCGTGCGGGAGCGAGGGCGGCGCGGAGGCGGCCGCGCTGGAGGCGCTGCAGGCTGGGGCGGCGGTGGTGTTCCTGCGACCCTCACGCCAGACAGCGGCGGCGCTCGGCTTGAGGTCCAGGGGCAGCAAGGTGGCCAATGACTTCTACATCGCTCCAGAGCCATCGCATCCGCTCTGGTTCCCTGCCCTCGGCGATTTCCTCCAGTTCCACGGCGGCGCCGACCTGTATGACAAGCGCGATGGGGTATTGGCCTGGATCGCCGGATCGAGCTGGGCGATGCCGCACCCGGCGATCGTCACGGGGTCGCACGGAGCCGGCCGCTTCGCGGTGTTTGCCTACGACCTGGCGACCTCGACCGTGTTGTTTCACCAGGGACTGCCGGAGCTCGCCAGCACCGGGCCGCGGGCCGACGCCGACGGCGACGGCGTCTATGCGCCGAACGACCTGTTCCAGGGCCTGCTGGATGTGAACCTGCGGCACGTGCCGCAAGCCGACCTCCAGCAACGCCTGCTGGTGCGCCTGCTGGAGTGGGCGAGCGAGCCGGCCGGGCCACTGGCGCGGCTGTGGACGTTCCCCGACGCCGAGCCGGCGGTTGTCCTGATCAACGGCGATAGCGACCTCATGACGCGGCCACAACTGGAGTGGTTTGTCAACATGACCGAAGCGCACGGCGGCCATTACACCATCTACGTGATGGAGGAGCATCAGCCAATTCTGACACCAGCCATGGAGGCGGATTATCGCCGTCGCGGCCATTCGGCGGGACCGCACATCTGGCTGAAGCTGCAGCCTTCGCCCGAGGAGATGGCCGGGCGCATCCAGGAGGACGTGGCCGGTTTCACCCGTTACTATGGCCATGCTCCCAAGACCACACGCCACCATTGCGTGGTATGGCCGGGCTGGGTGGATACGGCGCGCTCGCTCGCCGGCGCCGGTATCCGGCTGGAGACGAACTACCGAGCGGCCGAGCGCTACCAGAGCGGCTACCTCACCGGCAGCGGTCTGCCCATGCGCTTCATCGATCAGGGCGGCGACATGATCGACTGCTTCCAGCAGGAGACGCTGCTTTGCGACGACTATGCCCTGATCGACAAGAGCTTTCTGCCTCCGTTGAGCGAGGACCAGGTGATCGACCTGTCCTGCCGGCTCATCGATGCCGCTCGGGAGCGCTATCACACGGCCGTCCAGATCTATTTCCACCCCATTTACTCCACCGGACTCGCCGTGCATACGGGGCAGTTCATTCGGACCGCCGGCTGGCTTGAGGCGGTGCTCAAGCACTGCTGGCGCAACAAGATCCCGATGCCCAGCACCGACGCCTGGTGCGAGTTCAACGAGCGACGCCGCGCCACCGTGCTGACGTGGCAGACCTGGGATGAAGCGAACGGCACGCTCGCGGTAGAGGTTGACTCAGTATCGGGGCTGCCCGGCGCCAGCCTGGTCCTGCCGGCCTCTCACGCCGGCAAGGCGCTGCGACAAGTGGTCCTCGGCGCGGACGAGCTTCCCACGATTCCACGATCAATCGATGGTCGGGAGTGTGCTCTGGCCAAAGCCGACCTCTCGGCCGGCGTCACGCGTCTGATCGCGCGCTTTGGCTGAATGGCGTGTCCGGCGACTCCACGGTGGCGCCCGCAAGGCGTCCGGACCTCCCCGCTGTCATCCTGACCAATGGATGGGCCTGACGGCCCACCGATGCCGATGCGCATCTCAGTGTCATCCTGAGCGCAGCGAAGGACCCCCGGCAAGCCCGTTCGCGCCGCGCGGGACCGCATGGCGTCTGGTCTGCGCTGCCGGGGGTCCTTCGCTGCGCTCAGGATGACAATGAGCAGCAGTCACTTCGATGTCGTGTCTGCACCGCCATGCAGTCCGCCACGCTACCATAGCGCCGGAGGCGGACCTTGATGGTCCCCAAGAAGCTGGGCGGCCACGCGCTCAGGGGCGCCGCCGATAGCCTGGAAGGAATCCCGAATTGCCCGACACCATTCTCGCCGGCCCGCCGAAGCGCATCGTCGGCGCCATAGACTTGACGGCACGCACCGCGGCGATGTTTGCCGCGGTGGGCGTCCCCACTGACGACGCGCAGCGCATGGGCATCATCCTGGTCGATGCCGACCTGCGCGGCGTACATTCCCATGGCTGCCGCTGGACGCCGGCCTACGTCCGCTCCGTGCAACGCGGTGGCGCCAATCGCAACCCAAACATTCAGATTATCCAGGACGACGGCTCGACGATCATCGTCGATGGCGATGGCGGGCTGGGCCACCTGGTCGCCGAGCGTGCCATGCGCTGGGGGATCGAGCGCGCCAGTCAGCATGGGTTGGCGGCCGTGGCGGTCCGCAACAGCCGGCACTGTGGCGCTATCGCCTACTACACCGCGATGGCCGCCGCCTCCGGCTGTGTCGGCTTTGCTACGACGAACGCCGGCATCCTCATGGCGCCCCATGGCGGGCGCGACAAGCTGGTCGGTGTCGACCCGATGTCCTGGGCGTTCCCGACCAATCGCGGCTGGCCGATCGACCTGGACATGGCGCCGTCCATCGCTGCCGGCAGTAAGCTCCTGGTCGCCATGGAGCGAAACGAGCGCATCCCCCTCGGCTGGGCGCTCGACGCCGCCGGCCGGCCGACCGACGATCCACGCGAGGCGCAAAAAGGCGTGATGCTGCCGGTGGGCGGGCCGAAGGGCTACAGCCTCGCGGTGGTGATGAACATCCTCTCCGGTGTGCTCACCGGCGGACGCTTCGGCAGTGGCCTGGGCTCGCGGCGCCACGAGAGCGACCATTTCTTCATGGCCGTCTCGATCGAGCGCTTCATGCCGCTGGCGGAGTTCACCGGGCGCATCGACGAGCTGATCGATCAGCTCAAGTCGTCCGCACTGGCCGAAGGGTCGTCCGGCGTCTTCCTGCCCGGCGAGATCGAGCACCGCTTGAAGCAGGAGCGTCTGGAGCTGGGCATTCCGATGGACGAGGCCGTGATGGCTGGGATCGATGCGCTGGAGGCGGAACTCCGGGTGCAATAGCTGCCAAGGATGCCAGACCTGCTAGCGCGGGCGATCCTCCCAGCCTCGAAAGGCGAAGCCTCGCATCGCTTCTGACGGCGGCCCGGCCGGATGTACGTTGTCGTAAGGCGGCGGTGCCTGGTGGTGCTGTATCAATATGTCAAAAGCAACCGGTCAGCAACGACCTCGCCTTCGAGGCTCTCCCCGCCCATCTGGAAGCGACGCAGCATAGATCGCCCGCAACTGACGAGCGCCTCGCGCTCAAACAGTCCGCTCGGTATGGGTACGTGACAGAGCAGGGATCCAGAACGCTTGGTCCCGTCGATGCTTAAGGCCACGTAGGTACCCCGCCGCTTACATCGCTCAACAGCACGGAGCAGACGGGTAAGGCTGAAGGCCTGCGCACCGTAAAGAATGGACTGGGTGTTGGTATACGGCGGATCGCAGTAAACAACGTCTCCCGCCGCAGCCTGATCCAGGATCGCTTCGAAGTCGCTGTGCAGGAACGTGGCTCCCTCCGTCCTCGAATGCCAAAGGGACACGCGCCGACCAAAGGCGCTCGGAGAAATGGGATCATGGACTCCACAGGGTGTGCTGATATACCCGTCACGGCGGAAACGAACTACGCCGCCGTAACAGGAGCGGCTGATGAACACGAGGTCGGCGGGGTTGGGCCGGCTGTTGTACGCGGCCTTGATCTGGTCGTACACATTTACCTTGTCACCACTCATTAGGCGATGCCACCGCTCCGAATACCATTCCGTTAGCGCGTCGGGCGCCTCACGAAGACAACGCCATATTCCGATCAGAGGTTCTAGCGCATCTGAGGCTACGGCACGCCTGGGTGCGAGCGTCCCGAGCACCGCGCCGCTACCTAAAAACGGCTCATAGTACGTGCCAAACGATACCGGGAAGTAGGGCACGATCTCGTGAGCGAAACGCTGCTTATTGCCTATCCATTTGAGCAGCTGCGTCCTAAATGGGCTGATTCTACTCTGGCTTAGCGTCCCAATCTGGGGAGACGGCTCGAACAGGCTAAGTTGCACAGGCTACTCCCGGCTCCCTGGCGCGCTCACGCGTGTGCGCAGCGGTGAACAGCATCATATCCCAAACTGGGATATCTCTCCAACGGGCGTAGTATTGCATGCTCGGTGATGGGTGGCATGGACAAGCAAACTAAATCACGCCATCGACTCGCCGTGCGTGAGTTGCTTCGACAAATGCGGCAGGAGGCCGGTCTGCGCCAACGGGATCTCGCCGACCGACTCGGTGAGCCGCAGTCATATATCAGTAAGGTCGAATCTGGCGAGCGTCGGCTTGATATTGTGGAGCTTCGACTTATCTGCATGGCGCTGAGCATATCGCCCTCCGTTTTCATACAGCGACTCGATGAACTCCTAGCAGGCAGACTGTAATGAAACTCGAACCACGCTTTCGCAATCGCGACAGAGAATTCTGGGCGAATGTTCGCTCAATCAGTGAGCGTTTCGGCTACACGCAGAAGCGCGTCAAACAGATCAAGGTACCCTCGCTTTCCGATGTCATCGCGACGCTGAATTCTCTCGATCTTGACGCTCGCCACATATATAATACGACCACCAAAAGTCCTACACCAACGGGAATGGCCCTACTCGATTACTTCTCTTATCGCGCGGACGTTCTCAATAATTACGTGGAGCCCAGACTGATGGACGTCACTCGCGCAGCCGCTACGTTTGCCCGCATGCGCTCGGAATACAATTCGATGTTGAGCGTTCCCATGAACAAACAGAAAAATGATAAAAGAGCACCAGCATACCTAACTGGAATCGTGAACACATTGATCGAAGGGAACTGCGAAGGGATTGTCTGCAACTATTCGCCCTCAGTTCTCACGACTTTCACAAAGGGCCGTGCGCCACTGAGGACTCTAGCGCGGCGCGTCGACGGATGCTTCCCCGGCACCATCAATCCTGTCGCTGTCTGGGAAATCAAAGAATATTACTATACCACAACCTTCGGTAGTCGGGTTGCCGATGGTGTCTACGAGTCACTCCTCGACGGCTTGGAGCTTGAAGAGCTTCGCGAGCACGAGGGTGTAGATTGCCAACATATCCTCATAGTTGACGCGTATCTGACATGGTGGAGCATGGGGCGCTCTTATCTTTGTAGGATGATCGACATGCTGCACATGGGCTACGTCGACGAGGTGCTATTCGGATATGAAGTTGTAGAGTGCTTACCCGGGATCGTTAAGAACTGGGTAGAACTCTACCATAGGCGCATGGATGACCATTCCCCGCAGGTGCAACAAGGGATCCGAGGAGTATAAATCGTGTCAATGGAGACTCAGGACGTCAGGATACGCGACAAGCCCTTCCCCGGCGTCAACGACCCAGCAGGACGGACGCTCGGCGATGAGGAGATCGCCATGCTCACCGAGGTAATCCGCTCGGCGCGCCTTAATCGCGGCACCGGAAGCAAGGTGACGCAATTGGAGAAGGCGTTTGCCGCGCGCTATGGCGTCGCCCACTGCACCGCGTCCACGTCCGGAACTTCGGCGATCCACGTGGCGTTGGGTGCGCTGGAGCTGGAGCCCGGTGACGAGGTGATCACGGCGCCCATCACCGATATGGGCACGGTGATTCCGATCCTGCTGCAGA
This sequence comes from uncultured Chloroflexota bacterium, assembly GCA_937967325.1. Classification (GTDB taxonomy): domain Bacteria; phylum Chloroflexota; class UBA4733; order UBA4733; family UBA4733; genus UBA4733. The sequence continues at coordinate 228 of CALBSQ010000065.1, read as the reverse complement.
ACTGCGTCCCCGTGTTTGCCGACGTGGACTCCCGCACCTTGTGCCTCGATCCGGCCGATCTGGAGCGGCGCATCACACCCCGCACGCGAGCGGTGATCGCCGTCCATTTGGTCGGCAACGCCTGCGACATGGACGCCATCATGGCTATCGGGCGCCGCCACAACCTCATCGTCATCGAGGACTGCGCCCAGGCCTACCTGACGGAGTATCGCGGCCGGCTGGTCGGTA
>CALBSQ010000064.1 GCA_937967325.1 uncultured Chloroflexota bacterium | reverse complement strand
TTTACGGCGCGGGGTCTGACCCACGATGTTGCATCGACCTGGCGGAGCGCCACGGCGATAGCTTGCTGGAAAGGCGCGGCGCACTGAACGACGCGGGTGTGCTGGCAAGCCATGCACCGACCGTGCAGCTGCATCGAGGGGCGCGGCGACCGCTTACTTGAAAGGCCAGCGGCGGCGTTGAGCAGTGTCGCCGCCGAGCGCTTCGCGTAGCTCGCGAACCTGCTGCTCTAACGCGGCAATGCGCGCCAGGTGCGGCCCGAACACGTCGTCGATCACGGTTCGAACAAAACGGACAGCGACCTCCCGCTCTTCCTCATCGACGGGGCCGTCCGCTGCCGCTGGCGCGGACGGCGGTGGTTTTACGAGGCCACGCTCCGCGAGCTTGCGGCGCACGGCGGCATAAGTGAGATCCTGCTCCAACAGGTCGCGCGCCTCGCGCAGCAGCAGCACGTCCTCGTGGGTGAACGTTCGTACGATACCGTCGCCCGCGCGGGCGCCAGGCGACAAACCATCGGCGAACTCCTGCGTCCATCGACGGACAGTCGGCACCGGAACGTCCAGAACCTTGGCAACCGCCCCGATTTTCACGCTGCTAGTATAGCCAGCCAACCCTGTTCGCTCCCCCGCCGCGAGCAGGATTCGAGGATAATGGCAGGCTTCTGTCCCGTGGAGGCGACGATGGGCGACGACGAGCCCGCGACCGATCCGCATCTCGATCCGTTCATCGCCACGATCTATGACGGCGAGCATGGCGGGGCAAGCGACGACGTCGATTGGGCGGTGTCGCTGGCTGCCGGCATCGATGAGCAGGTGGCGGACCTCGGCTGTGGCACCGGACGGCTGAGCCTGCCGCTCGCACTCGCCGGGCGCCGGGTGATCGCGTTGGACCGGGCCCCCGCGATGCTCACTCAGCTCCGGCGAAAGCTACGCGCCGAAGCGCCAGCCATCCGGCGAAGGGTTACTGTCCTCAAAGCCGATCTTCGCACCCTTGATCAGAGCCTGCCTGTCCACGCCGTCGGCCTGGCCGTACTGGGTTACAACACGTTCGCTTCATTGATGACGTCGACCGAGCAGCAACGATGCCTGCTCGGCCTCCAGGCGGCACTGAGGCCGGGTGGCGCGCTGACAATCGCTACGGCGGCGCTCAGCGCCGCGCACCTGCTTTTGCCGGAAGGCTTTACCCAGGACGTCTATCGGCGTGCTGCGCCGGAGCTCGGATCGGGTGTGACACTCAGCCGAATGGACATCCATCGCTGGACTGACCAGACTCACCAGATCAGGCGTCTGGCGCACGTCTACGAGGTGACGGGCCCGGACGGCGGCCGCCGGCAGCACCATTTTGAATACGCAGTCCGCTACACCACGCGCTTTGAGCTGGAGCACCTGCTGGCCCGTTGCGGCTTCGGGCGCGTCCGCGTGTATGGTGGCTACCTGGAAGAGCCGTTCACTGTTGCTGGGGGTTTGCTGGTAGCGCTGGCACAAACGGAAGGCGCCGAACCGAGCCGGGAAAGGAGAGGCGCGGCAGCCGCGGAGCGCGGACTGGTTGTTACCTCCGCGGAATAGCCACGGTGGCCTGACCCGAGAGAACCTCGTCCCCGCCTTGGTTCGTCGCCGTGACCGTGAGACCGAGCTTAGTGACCTCGTCCTGGGAATCGACACTCGTCACCTGCGCGCGCAGTGCGAGCGTATCGCCGGGACGAGCAGGGGTGCGAAAACGCACGCGCAAGGTTCCGTGTCGGATCCACGCGTGGCCGAAGGCCTCGGTCAGCAAGGCGGAGACCCAACCGAGGACCAGCATGCCGTGAGCGACCGTGCCGCCAAGTGGCGTCGATACTGCGAATACCGGGTCCACGTGCAGCGGATTGCGGTCGCCACTCGCCTCGGCGTAGGCGTTGATCTGTAGCTGGGTCACCGAACGGCTGGTGACATATTCGACGCCTACTGCCGGCAGCGACATCAGCTCGATCTGTCCGGTCGCCGCGCGTCGCCTGGAATGATCAGCAGCGCCCGGCCGCGACAGACGAGCATGTCGTCCTCCCGCGCAGCCATCTCCACGGTGACGAAGCGCTGACCCTGTCGAGTCGCGGCACGGGTGACGCCAGCCTCTAAGACCAGCTCCGTGCCCGGCCGCACAGGATGGACGAACTCGCACTCTTGGGAACCGTGGACGCTGCCGGGCGGCAAGCCGATAGCGGCCAGGAGCATGCCGAGACCCTTCGCGATGAGGAAGAGTGGTGGCGCCACCGCGTCCAACTGTGCATAGCCCGGCCATTGATCGCCCACCGCCTCCAGATACTGCCGTACTTCCTCCCCAGTCACGCTGAAGGAATGGCGCGGAAATTGATGCCCTGCAGAGAGCGTCGCCGGATCGAGCGTCATGCTCTTCCCTCCAGGAGCGGGCGGTAGGGATACCACTGTTCGGGATGGGCGACGATGGTTCGCTCAAAATAGGCGGCGATAGCTTGGGAGAGACGGTTGCTTTCAGCGACCGTGTCGGCGTGCTGGTCGACGTAGAGCGGCGGCTCGCAGCGAATGATGCTCGTGTTGTCCGCCTGGCGGATTGACACTACCGGTACTAACGCCGCGCCGGTCCGTACGGCAAGGTGAGCGGGGCCGGCCGCGATGTGGGCGTCTCGCCCAAACAGCCGCACCGGAGCGGCGCGGTAATCCTTGACCAGGTCAGCTACCAGAATCACGACGCTGTTCTGTCGGAGGGCTCGCATGGCCGGTCTGGCGGCGCGGGTGTGCTCCACGACCGTCATGCCCGCTCGTTGACGCGATTGGGATACCGCCCGGCTCACCAGACCGCTGCCAACCACCGCCAGGACGTCGTACGAGAACATGGCAACGACGTTGGAAGCGGGCTCCCAATTGCCTACGTGCGGCGTGACCAGAATAACGCCTTTGCCGCGAGCGAGCGCCGCGTCCAAATGCTCTAGACCGTGCAGCTCAATCCACGATTTCAGGCGTTCGATGGGCATCGTCCGCAAGCGCAGGACATCGACAACCATCCGCGAGTAGGTACGGAAGGACTTCCGCACAATCCGGCCGACCGGCGGCGAAGCCGGCGGTCGATCCAAGGCAACCGAGAAATTCGTTCGCGCCGCCTGACGCTTCCGCGGCAGCACCCAATAGCTGGTCAGGCCGCCCACGTCGGCCAGGGCATAGCCAAACCATACCGGCAGCGCGTTGACTATGGCGCTTCCCAGGTCCAGGAATGGGATCAGCCACCGCTCCAGAGAGGCCAGCCGGGGGAGCGTCGCTACCAAGCTTCTCCTCACTGTGGCCGGCCCATCCAGCGCGACCGCGACGCCGGCCAACAGCTTGATCAGCGCACCTCATGCTACGGAATAGGTGGCAGCGAGGTCAACGACGAGCATGACGGGCTTGACGGACCGGTACTTTGGATGTATCATCCAGATGTGACCAAATATGTGGATGATCAGTTCGGATCCGGAGGGGCGCTGGCCAGGCTGCGCGCGGCGCTGCCGGAGATGACCCACGCGGAGCGCACCGCGGCGGAGTGGCTGCTGGCCCATCCCGGAGAAGCCACGCACCTCACCGCGGCTGCGCTCGCCGAGGCGGCCGGAGTCGGTTTCGGCAGCGTCATGCGCGCCTGCGCTCGCGCCGGCTATCGCGAGTTTGGCTCGCTGCGCACGGCGCTCGCTGTGGAGCTGCTGGCCCCGCCGGCGCTGGATGGCGACTCCGTGCGCGCACCGCAGTCGGGCGACGCGCCCGAAGTGGTGATGCGGGCGGTCTTCGCTTCGGCCGCGCAAGGTCTGCGGGACACCGCCGCGACGCTCGATGCCGCCGCCTTCGCCGGCGCCGTGGATCTATTGTCACGGGCGAGGCACGTGGCCATCTTCGGGGCCGGCAGCGTGTCGGGCGCGATCGCCCAACTCTTGCAGGTGCGGCTGCTCGGCGCCGGTCTGGCCGTGAGCAGCTACCCGCACGCCAACGACCACGTTCCTGCCGCCGCCTGCCTGCGCGCTGGCGATGTCGCCATCGGCATATCCCAGTCCGGCGACACCGAAAGCGTCGTCGCGGCCCTCAGCGCCGCCAACGCCGCGGGCGCCGCCACCGTCGGGCTCACCGCCTATGCCCGCTCGGCCGCCGGTCGCGTCGCCGGCACGGTCCTCGTCACCGCCATTGCGCCGGGCTTACAGGGCGAGCCGGCCACTTCCCGCGTGCCGATGCTGGCGCTGATCGACGCGCTGGCCGTTGGCGTGTTGTTGGGCGCGCCATCCGACCGGAACTAGTCGACTACAGGAAACGGATCGATCTGGAGTAGCAACGCAGTGCGGCAGCCCCGCCGCCAGCATTGTCGGGGCACGATTTGGGAGCAGAACGAAAGGCAGATTTCATGACAGTCACAGTCGTGGTCGGCGCGCAATGGGGTGACGAAGGGAAAGGGAAGATCGTCGACTACCTTAGCGCGCAAGCGGATGTGGTAGTGCGCTTCCAGGGCGGCAGCAACGCCGGCCACACGGTGATCAACGAGCATGGTGAGTTCAAGCTGCACCTCCTGCCCGCCGGCATCTTCAACCAGAACGCTACCTGCATTTTGGGTACCGGCACCGTCGTAGAACCACCAGCGCTGCTTGCGGAAGTGAAGGAAGTTGCCGGACGAGGCATCAAGCTGCCAACGTTGCTCATTTCCAACCGAGCGCACGTGGTGATGCCCTACCATCGCGTCTTCGACCGTGTGGAGGATGAGGAGCGCGGCAAGTATCGCGTCGAGACGACGGGACGGGGGATCGGTCCGGCCTACACCGACAAGATCGGTCGGGTCGGCATCCGCATGGGTGACCTGCTGGACGAGCAAGTGCTGCGGGACAAGCTGGCCATCGTGCTGCGCCGCCGCAACGCGATCTTGACCAAGGTCTACGGCGAGCAGCCCTTCGATGAAGCCGAGGCCCTCGCCAGCTGCCTGGAGTGGGGCCGCCTGCTCCAGCCGCATATTGTCGATACGGGGCCGGTGCTGCGCGACGCCCTGCGCACTGGGAAGCGCATTCTGTTGGAAGGGCAGCTCAGCGCCATGAAGGATATCGACTGGGGCTCCTATCCCTTCGTCACCAGCTCCTCGCCCACAGCCGGCGGCGCGGCGGTCGGCGCGGGCATCCCACCGCGCAGCATCGACGAGGTCATCGGCGTGGCCAAGGCCTATAGCACGCAGGTCGGGACGGGTCCGATGCCGGCTGAGCTGCACGACGACACGGGTGACTATCTGCGCCAGCTCGGCGGTGAGTTCGGCGCCACGACCGGCCGCCCCCGTCGTATCGGCTGGTTTGACGTCGTCGTCACCCGTTACGTGGCCGAGCTGAACGGCTTCACGGGACTCGCGGTCACCAAGCTGGACCTCCTCGACACCCTGAAGGAGATCCCTGTTTGCGTGGCCTATCGCCACAATGGCGAGCGCCTCGACGACATGCCCGACGAGGAAACCCACGCCCGCTGCGAGCCGATATACGAGGTCCTGCCCGGCTGGCAGCAGTCCACAAACACGGCGACATCGCTGCAGGAGCTGCCGCGCAACGCCCGCGCCTACCTCGATCTGATCGTCGAGCGCACCGACGTCCCCCTGCACAGCGTCGGCGTCGGCCCGCACCGCGACCAGACCATCGTCGTCTGAGTCGGTCGCTGGGTATGATTAGCAAGTGGCAGGCCGGCGAGCGAAAAGTAGACGCGCAGATCGCGGCTGGGATGGGCACGATTTACAAGAGCGGTGAAGAGTTTCTGCAGGCGCTGAGCGACTGGAGCAAAAAAGACGAGGGCGATGCCGACGTATGAGGCGGGGTGGCGCCCGGCGAGGAAGCGGCTCGACTGGCGAGGTCGGCTGGTGCGGGGGCGGCCCCCCCGGCCCCCCAATTCTGGGGGGAGCGTATCAGCGGAGTTGACAGCTTACTGTAGGGCATGACCGCGGGTTTGGAGGTATCCCTACTCGAGACGCCTCCTCCCTGGGAGCCCTCCCCCCAGCATTGAGGCTGTTGGCCATTCGAGGATGCCCCGCCGGCGGTGAGATCAGGGCGTATCGCAATACGCCCCTACCGCCGCCGGCCGCATCTGGTAGGGGCGTATTGCGATACGCCCTGGTCACCGCACCAGCCGAATCTCGCCTATGACCAACAGCCTCAGAATTGGGGGCCGGGGGGCCGCCCCCGCACCAGCCGACCTCGCCAGTCGAGCCGCTTCCTCGCCGGGCAGGGCGGGGCGAGCCATTTCAGCGCAGATCTGGCAACAGGGAGTCCGCGCGAGCGGGCTTCGCCCGGCGTTGCCGACGACCTTAGTCGCCGTTCCTCATGCGCTGCCGCCGACACCACTGATCCGTCGCGCCCCCGCCTCCGGATCGTGCAGTGTAATGCCGTCGCCCTCGAAGCTGGCCGTGGCCAGCGGCGGCTTGCCGGCGGCCAGCAGCGCCTCGTTGCGCGCCAGTACGGCGCGGGCGGCGTGGACCACCGCGGTCGGTCGGCGGAGCGACGCGGCGTCGGGATAGGTCCCGGCCAGCTCCTCGGCGGTTGCCAGGCCCAGCGCGCAGCGATGCACTTTTTCCAGACCGACGACCAGGCTGTCCTTGCCGTAGCCGACTGAGGCGAGCGAGCCGTCTGGACGGCGCACCTTGCGGAAGAAGTGCGTATTGGCGGTGCGCGAGCCACGCGTCTCGATCCAGTAGCGCAGGCCGCGATACTGGGAGTCCGATTCCACCTTGCCGCGCGTGCCGACGAACTGCGAGTCCTGGTTAACTGGGCCCTCGAAGTCGGCCGGAGTCAGCCAGTTGTTCTCGTAGATGATCGTCATGCCGTTGGTGTGGGTCACCATGACCTGGGTGCTGTCGAAGGCGTCCTTGCCGTACTCCTGCTTCAGCCGGCGCTTCTGCCCCACCCCGTACAACGCCAGCGGGGTGAGATCCAGGTAGTGCATGAACAGGTCCACCCAGTGGATGCCCACGTAGCTGAACGGGTCGCTCTGCTCAGCCCACTTGAAGGTGGTCGTGGACACTTCCAGCGGCTCTTCCAGGACGCCGCGCGCGTAGAGCGGCTCGCCGAGCTCCGGCGTCAGGGTGTGGAAGATCTGCAGGTGATCGGGGTCGTAGCGCTTGTGCATGTCGACGGCGACGATGCGCCCACTGCGTCTGGCCGCTTCGATGATACGGTCCGCCTCGCCGAGATCCAGGCAGAGCGGCTTCTCGGTGATCACGTGGACGCCGCGTTCCAGCGCCGCCATTGTAGGTGCGGTGTGGAGGTGATCCGGCGTGGCCACGACGAGGACGTCCAGGTCGGGGAAGTCGCGCAGGATGTCCAGCCAGGGGGCGTCGCCGTGGTAACCACGCAGCGGCTTGCCGGTCGCGACCAGCATCTCCTGCTCGGCGCGGCGCGCGCTCGACTCGGAGCGCGTCCCCACCGCCACCAGCTCGAACCCAACGCCGATGTACCGAGCGGTCCAGTCGTCCAGCCCCACGCGGTCCAGGTAGGGGGCGATGCCGTTGCGCTGCACGTCCCAGAGCGATCCGACGACGACGTCCGCCCCGAACATGCCGTAGCCGACCAGGGCCGCCTTGATGGTCCTCAACTGATTGCCTTTCCCCATACCACGTCGCCGCGTGCCAGCAGCGTCTCCATCGTGATGCCGCGTTCGTCGTCCCAGGAGAACAGCATCAGGTCCGCCTCCCGCCCCACGGCCAGGCAGCCCCAGCGATCGTCTATGCCCATCAGCCGCGCCGGGTTTCGCGTCGCCATGGCCACCGCGTCGCCGAGCGAGAGGCCGGCGAACTGAATCGCCTTGCCAACCCCCTCGCACAACTGCAAGGCCGACCCGGCGAGATAGGGGGTGCCTACCAGGTTTACGCGTCGCTCGGGCGTCAGCTCGACGTGGAGTCCCATGAATTCAGCGACGCCTGGCGGCATGCCGGCGAGGAAAATGGCGTCGCTCACCAGCACACTGCGCTCGGTCCCTTTGGCCCGCAGCATGCAGCGCACCACCGAGGGCGGCAGATGGTGCCCGTCCACGATGAAGCTGGCTTGCAGCCGGTCATCCCCTAGCTGTTCCCAGATGTAGTTGGGATGGCGCGGTATCTGGGCGTGCGCCCCATTGCCGAGGTGCGTGCAGAATCGGCCGCCCGCCCGGACGGCCGCGTCAATGTCCGCCGCGCCGGCCGCATGGTGTCCGAGGGCGACGACGATCCCTTGCTCTACCAGGCGCTCAATCATGCTGACGGCGCCCGGTAGCTCCGGTGCCAGCGTCACCAGACGGATCATCCCCTCGGCGGACTCCTGCAGATACTGGAACTCATCCCAATCCGGCGGGCGCACGTGCTGGGGTGGGTGCGCGCCGCGAGGCCCGTCGACCGGGGAGATGTACGGACCTTCCAGATGGATGCCGCCAACCGCCCGGCGCACCCACGGGTCTTGCCGGCAGGCTCCCGCCACCGCCCCTAGTGCACGGCGCAAATGTCCGAAGCCGCCCGTTGTAACCGTCGGATAACACAAGCCGACACCGGCCTCGCGGAGCGCGAAGATCGCGCCGGCTGCTTTCTCGGGGTTGGGGGCCGAGTCGTTGAAGTCGAACCCTTTGTACCCATTGACCTGAAGGTCGATGAGGGCTGGCGCCACCCATCGCCGACCGAGCTCACCGGCCGGCTCGATGCCGGCGATACAGCCCCGGTCGATAGTGACCTTGACAGGCTCACCGTTAGTCGCATCTCGCGCCGTAATCTGCACCATGTTGCACCCCATGTCGGGGTGGAGCATAGCACGGGCTTAGTCTACCGGCGCGACGCCGTTACCTGTCGAAGCCTCGCTCGCGGACTCCGCCGCGGCGTCCGCCGATTGGCCAGCGCGCTCCTTGGCCTGACCAGCCGCGCCACGCGCTTGGGCCTTGAGTTGTTGCGCAGCCTGCTGAGCCTGCGCCGCCGTCTGGCTCCACTGCTGCTGGGCGGCCTGACCGGCTTGTCCGAGCTTCTCCTGCGCGCGCTGCGCTACCGGCGCAAACTGTTGTTTCGCCTGTTCCATGGTTTGCGAGGCTACGGTCGCGCCGCGTGCGGCCGCCTGCTGCAACTGCGCTTGTACCTGGGGAGCGGCCTCCTGAGCCTTTCCCTGCAGCCATTGCCAGAAGCGCCGGCGATTCTCCGCGCCGGATGCCGGCGAGAATGCCAGGCCTACGACGATACCCAGCAACAGCGATCGTAGCCGCCAGAGCATGTTGTGCCTCCTGCCCCTTCGTAGCCCACCGTCCGTAGGATGCCCAACGCCGGATGCAGCGGCTCCACAGCCCTCGGTCACGGACCTATCGCCGGCCAGTCAACGCTGCCGCCGCCGCCGATCACTGGGCCGCTGCCCGGACGTGACTCTCTGAGTTGAAGCAAGGAGTGTGCCAACGTCGTCGGGTCTCCTTCTGTCAGATCGGTAGAGGAAGGGTACCGACTGATCCAGCGGCGACGCCTGCCCGTAAACATCAAGGGGA
>CALBSQ010000063.1 GCA_937967325.1 uncultured Chloroflexota bacterium | reverse complement strand
AGCTCGGGGGCGCCTGGGGAAGGCGAAGCGCGGCGGGCCGGCGCCTACCATGCCGACCCGAGGGCGAGGGGCCGCCCGCTGGGCACACGGCCAGCGCCAGCCGGTCAAATCCAGCCGGCTGCGGCCCCGCCCCCGAGTCCCGTCGCGAGCACGATACTGTGGCGGACCAGATGCCCGCAGGCGGTGCAGCGCAACCCCACGACGACGGCCCCCGGCTTCCGCGCCAGCAGCTCCGGGGAGCCGAGGAAAGCGTGGGCGGTCCGGCAGCGCGGGCAGGCGGCGCTGTAGGCGCCCGCCGCCCCGAGGGCGAGCGCGATCCGCTGTCGCAGGCTCAGCGCGCCCCGCACGGGTCCCCCCGTTCGCGACGCCGGCAATGCCGGCCCCTCGCGCAGTATCTTGCACAATTGGCGCCAGGCCGCTACCGGGCGCCGCTCGCGGAAGGCCGGATGCTCCCAGATTCCCACCTCAGTTCCTCCCAGCGGCCCGCTGCCTCGCGACGGTGCCGATGGCATCAAGCATGGTCCGGTGGGATCTCCGGCCGCCGCGCGGATGCCCACCACGGTTGTACCTGGGGCTATGGCGCAGCCGTTGGGCATCCACTGGCCCTATCGCGGCGGCTCCACGCCGCGCAACTCCCGGCCGAGCCGGACGCGATATCGCACAAGGTCGCGCAAGGCGCGCAGAATGACGATCGGCTTGGCCCCGGTGGCCTGGCCATGCGTTCGCTCGTAATGCGGCACGTTGACCTCGCGGATGCGCGCCGCGCGGGCGTGCGCGCCAACGACGATCTCGGCGTCGATCATCGCGCCCTGTGACATGATGGGGACCTCTTCCAGCAGCGAGCGGCGGAACAGCTTGAAGCCGCAGTCGATGTCCCGTACCACGGAACCGAAGAAGAGGCGAATGAGCACGTTCCAGCCCCAACCGTTGAGGCGGCGCATGGGCGGATCGCGCCTCGGCTTCCGAAAGCCCGTGACGATGTCGTACGCGGGTGCATAGGGAAGCAGCAGGCGAAGGTCGGTGAAATCGAACTGATTGTCGGTGTGGCTGAAGAAGATCCAGTCGTAGCGCGCGGCGGCAAACCCGGCGCGCAACGCCGCACCGTAGCCGGGGTTCGCGGTACGCGTCACGATGCGGAGGCGCGGATAACAGCGGCCCAGCCGATCCAATATTGTCCCGGTCGCATCGCCGCTGACGTCATCCACGACGATGAGCTCATAGTCCACGCCGAGCGATTGCAACGCGGCGTCGCAACGCTCTACCGCCCACTCCACGTTGCGCTCTTCGTTGTGTGCCGGCAAAACGGCGGAGAGGGCCGCGATCATGAGTGGCGGCCCAGCGCCATGGGGGACGCGCGCGTGGCCATGCGCCCGCGGTAGTGGCGCCCGCGGTCCCGGGGATATGCCCGAAGCCTGTTGGCCACGTACCACCCCGGCAACGGCGCCTCGCGCGGCGGATTAGGCTCGATGAAGCCCTCGGTGACGCTGGGCCGAGCGAACGGGGCCGTGATCCCGCGCGCCGTCAGGAGCCCCCATTGCTCGGCACTGCCGGTGGCGCGCTCGGGAGCGCCAGGTCCCGCCGTGGTCAATCGCCGGTGAATGCCGCGCTGGTCGTCGTGGTGCGCGAGGTGAATCGGGACGCAATGTCCGGCGATAGCGCCGACTGCTGGGGGCTAGTGAAGGCGGAGCTGACCTCCGAGGAGATCTGCTCCTGCCGGCTGGACGCGAAGGCGGAGCTGATCTCCGACGTGATCTGGTCCTGCCGGCTCGAGGTAAACGCGGCACTGATCCGCGACGAGATCTCCTTCTGACTACTGGACGCGAACGCGGAGCTGATCCGCGACGAGATCTGGTCCTGCCGGCTGGACGTAGCCGCCGCGGTCGGGGTGGACGTGGCCGCCGCCGTTGCCGTCGCGGTTGGAGTCTCGGTTGGCGTGCCGGTGGCTGTGGCTGTCGGTGTCTGGGTGGGCGTTCCGGTTGGGGTCGCGGTCGGCGTCGCCGTGGGCGTGCCAGTCGCCGTCTCAGTCGGCGTCGCCGTCGAGGTGCTGGTCGGGGTCTCAGTCGGGGTGCCGGTGGCCGTCGCGGTTGGGGTGGCGGTCGGAGTCGCCGTCGGCGTCTGCGTTGGCGTCGCCGTGGGCGTGCCAGTGGCGGTGGCCGTCGGTGTAGCTGTCGGGGTTCCGGTGGCCGTCGCGGTCGGCGTCTCAGTCGGGGTGCCGGTTGGCGTCGCGGTCGGCGTGCCCGTCGCCGTGGCGGTTGGTGTCTCCGTGGCCGTCGGGGTCACCGTCGGCGTCTGGGTTGGCGTCGCCGTCGGGGTCTGAGTTGGGGTGCCGGTTGGGGTGGCTGTAGCCGTCGGCGTGCCGGTGGCCGTCGCGGTGGGCGTCTGGGTGGCCGTGGCCGTCGGCGTGGCAGTTGGCGTCTCAGTCGGGGTCGCGGTCGGCGTGCCAGTAGCGGTGGCCGTGGGCGTCTGGGTGGGTGTCCCGGTTGGGGTGGCGGTCGCCGTTCCGGTTGGCGTCGCCGTGGCGGTCGCTGTCGGGGTTGCCGTGGCGGTCGGCGTCGCGGTCACGGTGGCGGTGGCGGTGGCAGTCGGGGTGGCCGTGGCGACCGAGCAGCCGCCGACGGTGTTGCTGTCCAACGTCACGGCCCCGTTCCGGGCGAGCGTCCGGCCGGTCACGCCGGCGCCGGTGTTCAGCGTGATGCTCGCGAGCGCGATGATGTTCCCCAGGAAGGTGGTGGTCGTGCCCAGGGTCGCCGAGCTGCCGACCTGCCAGAAGATGTTGCACGGCGAGCCGCCGTTGATCAGGCGGACCGTCGAGCCGCTGGCGGTGGTGAGCGTGGTGCCGATCTTGAACACGAAGACGGCGTTGGGGTTGCCCTGGGCGTCGAGCGTGAGGGTCCCCGTCAGCTGCGCCGAGGACGAGAAGCAATAGACCCCCGGCGTGAGCGTCAGCCCGCCCAGGTCCTGACCGGTCAGGTCCTGGGTGCAGGCCTGGCCCGCCAGATCGTTGTAGGCGGTGGTGGTGTCGACTTGGGCCTGCGCGGCGACGGCGTCCGCCAGGTGGATGGTCCCATTGACGATCCCCGGGGGGAACCCCGTGGCCGCGCTGCCCGGGCTGACGCCCAGGTCCCCGGTGACGATGGTCGGGCCGGTGTTGGTCACCGTGGAGCCGCCCAGGACGGCGAAGCCCGACGCCGTGCCCAGGTTGGGCGCGGTCTGCGCCCCGACGACGAGATAGGAACCGACCACCAGGATAAAGCAGGCCGCGATTGCCAGGAGCGCCGTCCGCCCAGTGCCATGGCGCCATCGCGCGGACATAGGGCCCTCCCCGGCTCGATGAAACCCACCCACGGCAGAGGACGGCGCTGTCATGCACGCTTCAGTTGGATGACATCGCACTATACCATACATGTCGGAGAAGTGAAGCGGATTCGATCATCTTCATTGTTTCTTCATTGCTCGGGGGGATGGCACGGTCAGGGTGCGGCGCGCATGGCGCCGCCTTGCGACTGCCGGGCGCGCGCTGACCACCGACACCGCGGTGCGGTGCGGGGCGCGCCCGGCTCCTGCCTCACCAGACGGACGGGCATCCCACGCCTGCAGCGAGCCGGCATGCACCGGACGGCAGGGACGCTGGGCGGCTCCCCTCGGCGGTGGACGTGGGAACGCGTACCAGATACCCGGTAAACACGAGTTGCCGGCCGTCCATCACGTCCCGCCGATATCCTCCCGGAAAGCGCCGCTCGATCAGCGGCAGGAGCGCGGCCCAGCGAGGGAAGACGATGAAGGCAATTTGGCTGCTTTTCGGGACGAGGGTCGGCACGTCGGCCGGCGGATTCTTGAGGTCCTCGCCGGCGACGCGGTAGGCCAGGTAGCGCGTCGAGCCGTAGCCGAAGAAGAGCGTGTCGGGCAGATCGTAGACATACGTGCCCGCGGGGAGCGCGGCGACGTAGGTGGCGACGGCGGTCGGCGGCGGGTTGGGGTCCGACGCGAAATAGCGCGAGAAGTAGTCGTGCATGGAGGAGACGCTCGTGGCGACCAGCACGAGCGCTGCCAGTGGCACAAAGAGCCGCGCAATGCTGCTGCCGAGCGCCCCGGCGGCCGCCTGCAGGAACCAATCCAGGCTGAGCGCCACCAGGATGTAGACCGCCGGGAGCAGGCCGACGATGCGCGGCGTGTACGGCGCGCCCAGGGTCAGCACCCCACCGGCGAAGAAGATCGCCCAGAACCAGAGCATGAGCACGACGCTACTCGCTCGCCGGAGACTGCCGACGACCAGGAGCATGCCGCCGGCGAAGAGCCCGGCCACCGGCGCGAGCAAGATCGGCGCCTGGAAGGGGTAAAACGTGCTGCTGTCGGGCCGGGTGAAGAACTGGGCCAGGGTCTCCCGCGTCTGGATCAGCACGACGGCGAGCAGGCCATGCACGCACCAGCGCTGCTCGACCTCGGGCAGGTGGAAGAGCAGGAAGTACTGCGCCGTCCGGCTGCTCCCGTCGTTCTGCGGGGAGCGGACATAGTAGAGGAGTTGGGGAAGGAACACGACCAGCAGACCGGCCAGCGCCACCGCGCCGCCCTGAAGCAGCGGCCGCCAGCGTGCGCGCCAGCGCGCCAGCGCGTAGGCGGCGATCGCCGCGAGGATGATCGGGATGACCCGCGAGCCGAAGTAGAAATACAGGCCCAGGCCGGCGAGGACGCCCGCCAGGCCGAATCGAACCGGGGCGCCGGTCCCCCAGAACCATGGCCGGTCCGGCTCGGCCGGCGCGGCGGTGAGCACGACGACTCCGGAGTAGAACGCGGCAATCGCCAGGGCGCCGAGGACGACAGCCTCCACATTGTTCAGGGAGACGCGGCCCAGCTGCAGGTCCACCGGCGCACTCGCCGCCACGACCGCCGCGAGCAGCCCGACGCGCCGGTTCAGGAGCGTGCGGCCGGCGAGATAGGTCGCCAGCACGCCAAGCACGCCCCACACGGCCGTGACCGCCCGCAGCGCGAAGATCGTGACGCCGAAGAGGTGGATGGAGAGCGCTTCCAAGTAGAAGTGCAGGCTGGGGTGCTCCAGGAAGCCGGTACCGAAGAAGGAGGGCGCATCGGGACGGCCCAGCACGATCGCCAGGGCGTCGAGCCCCATCTCCCCTTCATCCCCGTAGAACATGGGCGGGCTGTGGTCCAGGTCGACGAAGCGCAGGACCGCTGCCAGCACCAGGACAACGGCGAGCGCGAGCAAGTCCGGCCGCCCGAGCAGGCGACGGGCGGCTGCCGGCGCGTTGCGCGCGCAGTCGAGCAGTCGGTGTGGCACGAGGCCGTCAGCCGTCACCAGCAGGAAGGCCGCCATGCAGCTGAGCCAGGCGCCGATGGCGGCGGCGCTGGAGGGTGCGTCGGCGGGCGCCAGACTGTAGCCAAGACTGAACAGGAGGATGGCCCCGATCAACCGCCAGCGTTGGTACGGGCGGCCATTCGACCGTCGAGGGATGCTTTCGTCCACCGCCGTGGTGTCATCCCGACCAGAAAACCGGGCCATCTGACCTTGTCCCCGGCAGCTATACGACTGGCAGTGCGCCGCCAGCAGTCTAGCATCGGGCGACTTGTCGCTCTGGGCGCCGAGCTGCGGCGTCGCTGAGATCGAGGACCTGCACGCGTCGGTAGTCCTCGAGGATGCCCGTTTCGTCACCGCCGCGGTCGGGGGCGGCATTGCGCTTCCGATGCCGCTGCCGTATGCTCACGAGCGAGGTCGCCTTCGCCGTCGGACGCCCGACATTCGGAGGGAGGTCAGGATGGGCTTCTGGGACAAGCTCCGCGGCAAGCGGAGTCCACCGCCCGCGGCGCCCGAGCCGGTGCGCTGCCCCACCTGCGGCGAGATGAACCCGCCGAGCGCCCTGGTCTGCGCGATCTGCCGGGGGGCGTTGCCCCCGCGAGCGGAGCAGCAGGTGCGCTCCGCCAAGCGGTAGCCGCCGCGGCTCGCGATAGTCCGGCACGCCCCGGCGGCCGGGGACGAAGGGAAGGAGGGCCGTGGAACCACTGGGGCGCAGCAGCGCCTACCTGGAGCTGCTCCTCCAGGGCTGCCGCGAGCACCTGGGTGGGGTGGTCCTGATGCTGCACCATTCCGCCCAGCTCCGCCCCACCTTCGTGCAGGAGCTCGACACCGAGCTGGCCGCCACGTTCACCAAGATCCACGAGGAGTGCGCGCGGCTCGCGGCCGAGCTGGAGCAGGAGCAATCGGCCACCTAGCCGGCGCTCCTGGGGCTGGGGACGCTGGGCCTGCTCTGGTCCTCCATGGGCGTCTTCCTGACCCTGGGCTA
>CALBSQ010000062.1 GCA_937967325.1 uncultured Chloroflexota bacterium | reverse complement strand
CCGCGAGGGCGGGCGCACCGTCGGCGCCGGCGCCATCACCCAGATCACCGAGTAGACTCTTCACCTAAGATTAGGAGGTAGGTGCGATGCCGAAGAAGGCGGAGAACCGAGTGACGATCGACCTGGCGTGTGGCACGTGCAGGTCGCGAAACTACACGACATCGAAAAATCGCAAGAACGACCAAGGGCGGCTGGAGCTGCGTAAGTTCTGCCGGCGCTGCCGGCAGCACACGCCTCATCGAGAGCAGAGGTAAGGTAATGGCGAGAGTGGTCAGGCCACCGGCAGCACCAAGCAGTGTCAACCGTCCGGCCCCAGCCCGGCCTGCGCCCGCCGTTCGCAAGCCGCCGGCCGCGACGCCGGCTCGGGTAGGGCGGTTCGGTCGCCTCCGAAGTCAGGCCTTGCAGCAGACGTCCGCCGCGACGTTCTTCCGCGAGAGCTTCGCGGAGCTGAAGAAAGTTCATTGGCCGACGCGTGAGCAAACGATCCATATGTCGGTCATCGTGATCATCTTTAGCCTCGCCACCGGGGTGGTACTCGGTGGCGTGGACTTTCTCTTTGCCCAAATGGTCGCCCTCCTGGTGGGGGCTCACTAGGAGACAATGTAGGATGGCGATCGCTGAAGAGCTGGCTCGTAGCAATCCCGCCGATGATCCCGACACCCAGTGGTACGTGGTCCACACGTACTCCGGGTATGAGAACCGCGTCAAGGCCAACCTCGAGCACCGAATCGAGTCGATGGATGCTCGCGACAAGATCTTCCGGGTCGAAGTGCCGACCGAAGAAGAGATCGAGATGCACAAGGGCCAGCGGCGCCAGGTGCAACGCAAGGTCTTCCCCGGCTACGTGCTGGTGCAGATGAAGATGGAAGACGCGTCCTGGCACGTCGTGCGCAACACGCCCGGCGTCACCAGCTTCGTGGGGGCGGGCAACAAACCCACGCCGCTCGACGAGCGTGAGGTGAAGCAGATCCTCCGTCAGGCCGAGCAGCCGCAGCAGCGGGTCAAGATCAGCTTCCAAAAGGGGCAATCGGTCAAGGTCATCGATGGCCCTTTTACCGATTTCATTGGCACGGTCGACGAGATCAATACCGAGAAGAACAAGGTGCGAGTGCTCATCTCCATGTTCGGACGTGAGACGCCCGTGGACCTTGATCTGCTGCAGGTGGAGCGGCAGTAGCCGTCGTAAGAGAGACGAAGCGAGCACCGTCGACGTAGCAGGCGGTGCTCGCTTTGCACGTAGTAGGAGTCGTTCATGGCCCGTCGCGTCAAAGCAGTGGTTCGGGTGCAGATCTCCGCGGGGAAGGCGACGCCGGCCCCCCCGGTGGGTCCGGCCCTCGGGCAGTTCGGCATCAATTTGATGGGGTTCTGCAAGGAATACAACGAGAAGACCGCCTCGATGGTTGGCATGACGGTGCCGGTCGAGGTCACCATCTACGAGGATCGCTCCTTCACCTTCGTGACCCGCACTCCGCCCGCCGTCGACCTCATCAAGCGGGAGTTGGGCCTGGAGAAGGGGTCGGGCGTGCCGAACAAGCAGAAGGTCGGCACGATCAGTCGTGACGCACTTCGCCGGATCGCTGAGCAGAAGCTCAAGGATCTGAATGCTAATGACGTCGCCGGCGCCGAGAAGATGATCGAAGGGACGGCCCGCTCGATGGGGGTGGCGGTCGAGGGCTAGGACTGGCCCTCGCGTCTGGCAACACCGCGCATGCCCGCGCGGGAGGTGAAGGAAAGGAACACCGTTATGCCGAAACATGGGAAGCAGTACGAGCAAGCTGCGAAGCTGATCGAGTCGCGCCTGTATCCGCCGGATGAAGCGCTGGCGCTGCTCAAGCAAGCCTCGTTTGCGAAGTTCGATCCGACGGTGGAGATACACATCAACCTGGGTGTCGACCCGCGCCATGCCGATCAGTTGGTTCGTGGCGCGGCCTCACTGCCCGCCGGTACGGGCAAGGTGCAACGCATCCTGGTGTTTGCCCAGGGTGACAAGGCCCGCGAGGCGGAGCAGGCCGGCGCGGACCTCGTCGGGGCTGACGACATCGTCAAGCGCATCGAGGAGGGCTGGCTGGAGTTCGATGTCGCCATCGCCACACCGGACCAGATGGGCAAGGTCGGACGGCTCGGCCGTATCCTCGGTCCGCGTGGTCTCATGCCGAATCCGCGAACGGGCACCGTTTCCAACGATCTGACGCGCGTGATTGGGGAGATTCGCGCCGGTCGCGTCGATTTCCGCGTGGACCGCACCGGCGTCGTGCATGGTCCTATCGGCAAGCTCTCCTTCGACGACGCGCGACTCCGCCAGAACCTGGGGGCCTTCATCGACGCCATCCTGAAAGCCAAACCGACGGGCGCCAAGGGGCAATACGTCAAGGGCATTCACCTCTCTTCAACGATGGGGCCGGGGATCGGGCTGGAACTGCAGCCGGCGCTTGCGCTGGCCGCGGCCTAGCAGGTAGGATGTAGCCTGGCTTGGCAGCGAGCGGTCGCTCGTCTGTCACGCCAAAAGAGAATAGGTTCAGCGGGCCGCTGACAGTGGGTGTGCATCCTGGTGAGGGATGCACTCAATGGTTGCCCACCGAGGTCGAGTTGCTTAGGTCGGAGCTGCCTGTTCTGACCGTGAAAAGCCGCGTCGATATCGGGTCGACGCGGCTTTTCGAGTTGGGAGGAGGCTACCGTGACCACACGAGCGAAGAAGAGCGAGCAGCTCGCCACGCTGACCGATGCGCTGGGACGGGCGCAAGTGGTCGTGTTGACCGACTACCGCGGCTTCAATGTGCAGGAGCTCGCCCAGCTCCGCAATGAGCTGCGCCCGCAGCAGGTGCAGTACATGGTGGCGAAGAACACGCTGACCAGGCGTGCTGCCCAGTCGGTGGGCTTGAGCGACCCGGGACCGGTGCTGGAAGGGCCAACGGCGCTGGCCTTCTTTTGGGGAGACTTTCAGCAGCCTGCGCGCAAGTTCCTAGAGATGAGCCGGGCGCGCAAGCCTTTACCGATCAAGGCCGCCATTGTGGGGAAGCAGTTCACCAGCCCGTCGGCCGTCGAGCAGCTCGCAACGATGCCTCCACGCGAGCAACTCTACGCCCAGGTGGTCGGCGGCATTGCCGGTCCTGTGGTGGGTCTGCTCGGCATCCTTCAGGGCACGGTCGCCGGTCTCGGTTATCTGCTGCAGGCAAGAGTGCAGCAGCTGGGCGGGGCGCCGGAGGAGGTGTAGTTCCACCCGACCATAAATGGTCGGGCTAACGTTACGAAGCCGGCTAAAGCCGGCGGGGAATAGGCGACTGCCGTGCGGCGCGGATCGTGTCGCAGCTCCGGAGGTAAGAAGGCTTCGGGACGGCTAGGTGTGGTTCCGGGTGGTGTGTCAGCCGGCTCGAGCCGGCTTCGTAGCGTTAGCCTGGTGCTTTAGCGCCAGGTAGTGTGGCAAAGGAGAATCGGAACATGGCCATGACCAAAGACGAAATTATCGACGGCATCAAGGGGCTGAACGTCCTGGAGCTGGTCGACCTGATCAAGAGCCTTGAGAAGGAGTTCGGCGTGAGCGCCGCTCCCGTGGCGGCCGCTCCGGCAGCTACTGCCGCGGCTGCCGGTGGGGTCACTGCTCCCACCGCTCCGGTGGAAGAGGAGAAGACGGAATTTGACGTCATCCTCACCGTCGTGGGTCCGAACAAGATCAACGTCATCAAGGCGGTGCGCGAAGTTGTGCCCGGTCTGGGGTTGAAAGAGGCCAAGGCCGTCGTCGATGAAGCGCCGAAGGCCGTCAAGGAAGGTGTTTCCAAGGAAGAGGCGGAAGCCATTCGCGTGAAGCTGGTCGACGCCGGCGCCTCGGTAGATGTGAAGTAGGGACGGCGCCCTACCTCACCCTCCCTTTCGCGGGGAGGGTGAGGAGCAATAGGGGGTTCGGGCGGCAATGCGACACATTTGCGTGATCGGCGCCGGCTACGTCGGGCTTACGACCGGCATCTGCCTGGCTGACCTGGGGAATCAGGTCACGCTGCTCGACGTGGACGTGGAGCGCATCGATCGAATCAAGGCGGGTGAGCTGCCGATCTTCGAGCCGGGATTGGGCGAGTTGCTCTCGCACAACCTGGCTGCCGGTCGGTTGTCGGCCACGACTTCCTATGCGCTGGGCGTATCCGACGCGGACTTCGTCTTCATCGCGGTGGCCACGCCGACCGAGGCGGAGGGGGAGGGCGCCAATCTGTCCTTTGTCCAGGCCGCGGCAACGGAGCTCGGACGGCGCCTGACCCCCGGCCGCCAGACCATCGTTATCAACAAGAGCACCGTCCCGATCGGTACCGGCGACTGGGTCGCCGACATCCTTACCGCCCATGCCCCGCCCGGCGCCCGCTTCGCCGTGGTGTCGAACCCGGAGTTCCTGCGCGAAGGCAGCGCCGTTGCCGACTTCCAGCAGCCCGATCGCGTCGTCCTCGGCTCGACCGATGAAGAGGCGGCCAAGGAGGTGGCGGGCCTCTACCTCAATACCCGCGCCCCCATCATCATCACCGACCTTCGCACAGCGGAGATGATCAAATACGCCTCCAACGCCTTCTTGGCGACGCGCATCAGCTTCATCAACGAGATCGCGCGCGTCTGCGAGCGCTTGGGGGCCAATGTCAAGCAGGTGGCGCTTGGCATGGGCTACGACCGGCGCATCGGCTCCGCCTTTCTCGACGCCGGGCTGGGCTTCGGCGGGTCATGCTTCCCCAAAGACCTGCGGGCCCTGGCCCATATGGCCGACGACGCTGGCCTCCACCCGCAGCTCCTCCGGGCCGTACTGGACATCAACGCCGATCAGCGCAAGCTCGTCGTCGAGAAGCTGCGGCGGTTGTTGGGGTCCCTGGCCGGCGCACGGATCGGCCTGCTCGGGCTCACCTTCAAGCCAAACACCGACGACCTGCGGGACGCGCCTTCCCTAGAGATCGCGAGGTACCTGCTGGCTGATGGCGCAACCGTCGCCGGATATGACCCCGCCGGGATGGGACATGCCGCCGCCTTGTTGCCCGAGCTCCAGTTGGCCGCCGATCCCTACGCGCTCGCTGTCGACTGCGACGCGCTGGTGCTGGTGACGGAGTGGAACGAGTTCAAGCAGCTGGACCTCACGCGTTTGCGTACGGCAATGCGCCGGCCCATCCTCGTGGATGGCCGCAACATGTATGATCCATCGCGCCTGCAAGATGCCGGCTTCACCTATGAGGGGGTCGGCCGCGGCGTCCAGGTCAGCGAGCGTGTACCGCCAACGGAACAGACCGTTGAGGCTCACCGTGAGCAGGGGAGGGTCGCGGCCGGGCGCTGAGCGCGCTTCGGCGGGCGAGGGGCCGGGCGTGAGGGCCCACCACCAGCCGTCCTCGCCAATAGGCGCATCTGTTGCGCGCCTACTGTCCGACCACATCGACCAACCCCAAGATCACCCGCTCGCCTGGCTGCGCTTGGCCTGATGCAGCGGTGACCGGTAGCCGTCGCTGATCTTGCTCGCGGTAGACACCTAGCTCGATCGTGTAGCGTCCCGACAGGCCACTGGGAATAGGAATGGCGAGCGCATCGACCACCGACTCATTGGGCAGCCACAGATCGGTTGGATAGCGCCCGGCGCGGGGCGACATGTCCGGCGCTTGCGCCACGACCTTACCGTCCGGACCGAGGAGGTGAGCGAAGACTTTGAGGCTGGGAAGGGGAGTTTGCAGCGCTCGCCAGCGCAGATTGACGTTCAGACTCTGGCCTGCCGTTACCCGCGCAGGGAGCTGGATGTCTGCCAGCCCCAGCGCGGCGCCGAAGCGGTACGACAGCGCTGCGCTGTCCGGCGTGACGGCGCCGCCGATGCGGAAGTGCCCGATCAGTGGCGTCACGACCTTGCCGCTGCTGTCGATCGTGGGCAAGACTTCGGCGGTCTGGCGATGCGTCGGGTCTCGCGGCAGTGGGGCAAGCTCTTGAAGCTGCACGCCGACCGCGAGGCGACCGGCCTGTGGAGTGGGTGCGTCCGTGCGAATCGGCACATCGTAGTCGTCGGCGTAGATCTGTCCCATCCGCCACAGCGGCGTGGCCAAGTTGCCGCGACCCGGAAGGCTATCGACCTGGCCGAAGTCCTCTTTGCCATCCTGGCTCACGACGTGGACGCCGACGGTATAGGCCTGGCTCATGGGCCGCAGATCCTGCCAATAGAGTGTGACGTGGAGCGTCGTTCCTGGCGCCGCCGAAACCCCGTCGATCTTGTAGCCAATCAGGTGCATGCTGCCGCCATAGACAACATCGACTGGGTTGGGTATCGGCGTGCCAGGGGGTACCGGCGCAGGGGCGGCGTAGGCCGGGCCGACGACGTTGACGAGGAGCCAGATCGACAGCGCCGCCAACCCGAGTCCCGGCAAGGCAAGGAGCCAGCGGGCGCGGGCGACGAAAGCCGACCAGCCCAGAGCGAGCAGCAAGCCCGCCGCTCCCAACGCGCCAAACAAATAGCGCCCCGGCACGAGCGTCGGCGACTCGTAGTAGATAGCGCGGTACAGCGGCTCCGGCGCCATGAGCAGGAAGAAGCAGCCCAGCACGATCGGACCGAGCCAGCCCGGATCGAACCCCTGCTGCAGCGCTGTGTTGGACCTGTCTCTTATACACATCTCCGAGCCCACGAGACAGGCAGAAATCT
>CALBSQ010000061.1 GCA_937967325.1 uncultured Chloroflexota bacterium | reverse complement strand
AGGGGGTGAGGTGGTCATGGCACCGCGTGGACCGACACCGGCAAGAAGCCACTGGCGAGCAGAATGATGCCGCCAGCCGCTCCGACCAGACTGAGGTACCACAGTGGGCGCAATCGGACCAGCGCCGAGACGGCCGAGAGGCCGATGCCGACCTGGAAGAGGGTGACGGCGAAGGCGAAGCGCTCGCGATGCTGCGACTGCGCATTGCTCTCGCCGCGAGCCTCGTCGCGCTGCTGTTCCGCCTTTGTCGCCGCTGCTTGATCCGTGGCCTGGTTGGCCTTCCGGCGAGCAGCCTCCGCGTTGGCCGCGTCGACAGCGCCGGCCGGCGCGTGGAGCTGGGTCAGCACGGCGGCGTTGGTCGTTTCCTGTACCGCCTTGATGCTGTCGGCTTGGAACTCGGCCCAACGGTCCACCGCGATCGTCTCGTAGTAGACAGCGTCATTGGCCTTGAGCAGAGCATCGTCGGCGGCCTGGCCGGAAAGGAGCGAGCTGATCGCCGCCAGTACCGCCATCAGCGCCGTCGTCACTGCCAGGTAGGTGATCCATGAGGCGTCTCTGGCCCGTATTGCGGCCTCTTTCCCTTTGTGCTCGAGATCGGTCAGCTCCTCGTGGATGTCGTCGATCTTTTCTTGCAGCGTCTCAACGGGGACTTCGCTCTCGTCGGACATCGGCGTGTTCCCTCCCGCATCCTCCTCGCGCACAATTGGTGAGGTGACGGAGGCATGGTAACGCGTGCCGGGGGAGAGGTCCCGGCACGCGCCATGTATCGATGAGAGGGAGCTTGGCGACGCGGTGTGTTACGCTCGAACGTGGCGGCATAGTGCTGGTTGCCGCGCCGTCAAAGTGGAGGGGGTCGTGTGAATCCGCGGTCGATCGTATCAGGCTGGCGCGTCTGGCTGGTGATCGCGGTCCTCTTCCTCGCATGTAACGTGGCCGCGTTGTACATCAACGGCGCCAACCGCGGCACGGTACAGATACCCTATAGTGAGTTCCAAAGCCAGGTGCAGGCCGGCAACGTCGTCCAGGTCACGCTCCAGGACTACTCGGTCACTGGTACGCTCAAATCGGCGATCTCCGTCCCGAACAGCTCGACCAAGGCAACGGACTTCTCCACCACCGTCCCCGAGATCGGCGATCCCAGCTTGCTGCCGTTGCTGCGGGAGAAGAATGTTCAGGTGACGGTGAAGCCGCCGACGAACGGCAATAACTGGCTGATCACCATCGCCGCCTCCGTGCTGCCTCTCCTGTTCCTGGTTGGCCTCATGTACTTTATGTCGCGCCGAATCGGCGCCGGCCAGGATCAGATCTTCAGTTTCGGGCAGGCGCGGGCGCGCCTCTACACCAAGGAGCGTCCGGACGTGACGTTCGACGACGTGGCGGGCGTCGACACTGCCAAGCAGGAGCTCCTGGAGATCGTGGAGTTCTTGCGCGACCCGCACAAGTTCGAGCGGCTGGGCGGCAAGATGCCCAAGGGGATTCTGCTGGCGGGTTCCCCGGGCACGGGGAAGACGCTGCTGGCCAAGGCGGTGGCCGGCGAAGCGCGGGTGCCCTTCTTCAGCCTGTCCGGTTCGGAGTTCGTGGAGATGCTGGTCGGTGTCGGCGCCAGCCGGGTGCGCGACCTGTTCAACAAGGCGAAAGCCAGCGCGCCGTCGATCATCTTCCTCGATGAGCTGGACGCGGTGGGCCGGCAGCGCGGCGCGGGGCTGGGCGGCGGGCACGACGAGCGGGAGCAGACGCTGAACCAGCTCCTGGTGGAGATGGATGGCTTCGACCCGCGCCTGGCCGTGGTCGTGATGGCCGCGACCAACCGGCCGGATGTGCTCGACCCGGCGCTCCTGCGGCCCGGTCGCTTCGACCGAACCGTGACGCTGGACCGTCCCGACCGCGAGGGTCGTGTGCTGATCCTGAAGATCCACACGCGCAAGGTGCCTCTGGCGCTGGATGTCGACATGAACGTGCTGGCGCGCTCTACTCCGGGGCTGGTCGGCGCCGACCTCGCCAACCTGGTCAACGAGGCGGCGATTATCGCGGCGCGACGTGACGCCGATTCTGTCACCATGCACGACTTCGAGATGGCCACGGATAAGGTGCTGATCGGGCCGGAGCGCAAGATGCTGATGGACCAGCACGAGCGACGGCTGGTCGCCTACCACGAGGGTGGCCACGCCCTCGTCGCCATGCTTCTGCCGAAGGCCGATCCCGTCCACAAGGTGAGCATCGTACCGCACGGGCAGGCGCTCGGCGTCACCTTGCAGATGCCGCTGGACGACCGGCACAACTATCCGGAGGACTACCTGCTGTCGCGTATGGCGGTGATGCTGGGCGGCCGTTTGGCAGAAGAAATCGTCTTTGGCGTCCCCAGCTCCGGCGCCGAGAACGACCTCACCAACGTGACCAAGCTAGCCCGCCAGATGGTGGCGCGCTGGGGGATGAGCGACAAAGTCGGCCGGCTGGCCTACAGCGTGGGCGAGGAGCACGTCTTCCTGGGCCGCGAGCTGGCCCAGCCACGTGACTTCAGCGAGAAGACCGCCGCCATCATCGATGACGAGATGCGCCGCATCGTGGAAGACCTCTACGCCCAGACCGAACACCTCCTGCGCGCCCACCGTGCTCAGCTCGACCAGCTCGCCAACGCGCTCCTGGAGCAAGAGACACTGGACGGACGGGAGCTGGAACAGCTCCTCGAGCCAAGCAACGTCCCGCCGCGCCTGGACATGCAGGAGCCGGCACTGCCGTTGCCGGAGTCGGTCGCCGTGGAGGCGGGCGGGGAGTAGGCCCCACCCCCGGCCCCTCCCCAGCTCCGCTGGAGAGGGGAGCCGACGCCGCAGGGTGAAGTCGTTGCGTCAACGGACAAGGCGACTGACCCGCTAGCGCAGCGGCAGGTAGCGCACCTGTGCCTCCCATTCGCCCTCGACGCTGGCGAGCGGAGGCGGGCTCACAGTAATAGCAAGCGGCATCGTACCTTCTCACCCGGGTGAATCCAAGCTCTGGTATGCCGCAAACTTGCCGAAAGCCTGGAGCAACCGTAACGTCTGGCGCATCAGCCAAGGCAAACGAAGGCCGGCCGTCCCTAGCGCACGGTCTGCCTGGCCGTCTCCGTGATCTCAACGATGAGTCGCGGGTCAGAGAGGCGCTGGACATGCTGGTATTCACTCTCAATGGCGTCGATGAGGTCTTGAGCGCGTCGAAGTGCGCTGGCATCGTCACAGCGAAAACAGATCAGTCCGGCCCTTGGGAATCGAGCAGCGTTGCCAGGCGTCGCGCGACCGCGGGAATCCACCTACTCGTGCGTCGGCGTCCTCATCCATGAGAAAGTGCATTCGCGCTGCAGGTGATATCGAGGGTAGCTAGCGCGCTGACGATCGCGCCGCTGCGGCTCGAATTCAACAGCGTTCTGAACATCCAGCGGTGTGAGGGTTGGATAGGCGGCAAGTATCGTCGTCGTTGCGGAAGCGCAGGACCCGGTAGCCATGCGCTGCCAGATGGCCGGTTCGGGCGGCGTCACGGTGCGCTTGCTCTGGCTCCTCGGGTCCGCTCCCGTCCAGCTCCACGACTAGCCGGCGCGACGGGCAGCAGAAGTCAAGGGATAAAGGGTCCGAGCGCGTGCTGGGTACGGAACCATAGGCCGTACAACCGCCGTTCCCGCAGCGCCGACCACAGCCGTCGCTCGGCCGGTGTCATCGCCCGGCGCAGCGCCCGCGCGTCTACCGCGACTTCCCGCGACACCCCGCGCACCCGCGATGGCTGCCTGCC
This sequence comes from uncultured Chloroflexota bacterium, assembly GCA_937967325.1. Taxonomy (GTDB): domain Bacteria; phylum Chloroflexota; class UBA4733; order UBA4733; family UBA4733; genus UBA4733. The sequence continues at coordinate 22,514 of CALBSQ010000061.1, read as the reverse complement.
CGCAATGTACGCCTCCGCTTCCGGTGAGCAAGCGTAGCACCAATCGCGGGCTCTACTGCCTGGCATGGGTGAGGCCGGCTGGTGCGGGACGGCCCCCCCGGCCCGCACCAGCCGGCACGTCAAGCTACCGTGTCGATGAAGCGCTGGACGTAACTCATGGCGTCGGGTACCTCGCGCTCGGTAAGGTGCTCGATGATCAGTGGGCCGTCGTAGCCATGCTCCTTGAGCAGCCGCAAGTACAGGCGATAGTCCAGGATGCCCTGGCCGGGGCCGGGGAGACCGGGCTTGTTGCCACCAGGCGCAGCAGGAGTCACGTCCTTCGCGTGGGCCAGGCGGAATTGGCCGCGCTCGGCGGCGAAGCCCCGCCGTAGCACCGCCCCAACCTGCCCCCGCTCGACCATGTTCGGCTCGAACCGGTTGGTCGGGTCCATGAGCAAGGCGAGGTGCGGCGAATTGAACTCACGGACGAGCTGGGCGCCCAGCTCCGGCGTGGAGCAGACGTTGACGATGTAGGGCTCGTAGAGGAGGACCACGCTGAACACCAAGGTCTCAAACCTCACGGGCGATCAATCGGGTTGATGAGCGCCAACAGCTCCTCCTCGGTGACGTCTCGGACTCGGCCGGCTTCAATGTCAGCTAGCCCGCGTCGGATTCGCGCCAGTTCCTCGTCGGTCGGTACATCGTCGCCAACGGAGCGGAGCAGGACTGTCTGGTTGACAATCTCCAGCTCCACGCTGCCGCCATCAAGCACGCCGAGCTCTTCGCGCGCCGGCTCCGGCAACTCCAACTGCCCATCCGCTGTCACGGTCACCAATGTCTTCATAGGAGGAATCCTCTCGTTCGACAGTCATCCTACGATATGGGTCGCATGCTGGCTGTGACACTGCACGATCCCGCTCAGCCTGCCTGGCGGACGTAGTCCAGCGCTTGCCGGCCGAGGCGGCCCCACTGGCTGCCGTGCTCCGCGGGCACCTGCACCCATTGCTTCATGGGCCGGCCCATGCCGGACGGGTCGAAGAGGTGCGCGCCGGCGAGGGCCAGCGCCTGCGCGTGCGCCTCGCCGTCCAACTTGAACGCCATGGCATCTTGATGGAAGCCGGCGAAGGCCTTGCCCCGAATCTTGAGGCAGGGCATCCCAAACATCTTTGCGGCGACTGCTTGCGACTCGCTGGACAGGTCCAAAGCGATGGATTCGTACACCGCTCGAGCGTCGGCGGGCATGTGCGGAGTCCTCCCACATTCGTTGGAACTGCGTGATGAGCACGCGAGCCATCTCGAGCTAACGCGGTAACGAGTGCCAGTGTGGGCGACCCGTGGCGAAATTGCAAGCGTGCGCTGTGCCGCGGGCCTGCACCGGGAAAGTCCGACGGATCGTGTCTACGGTCAAAGTGCTGGCGGGAACGTTGTGACCTCACTCCCCGGCTCGCTGCCCGGCCAGGTGAGGATGACGCCGATAGCATCACCGAGCCGGTGGTAGAGCAGGTCGAAGGCCTCCTGCGCGGCGGTGTAGGGGAAGTGGTGGGTGATCAGCGGATCGACCTCTATCTGCCGGTCGCGGAGCGCCGCCATTGCGCGCTCCGCATATGGCGCGCGGGGCACCGGGCTATACAGGCCGCCAATCAGACGCTTGCGCTGGATTTTCCCGGCGTCGAGCGGCAACGGCTCGCCGTGATACAGGCCGATCAGGTGGATCGTCCCCAGGGGGCGACACATGTCCTGGGCCTGGGCGAAGGAGCGTACCCCGGCCTTGCCGCCAACGCAGTCCATGACGAGGTCGGCGCCGCGGCCGCCAGTCAGCTCGTGGACCGCTTGCACGGGGTCTGCCGTTGCCGCGTTGATCACGTCGTCCGCGCCCATGCGGCCCGCCAGTGCGCAGCGCATCTCCAGGGTGTCGACGGCGATCAGCCGCCCCGGCTGGTAGGCGCGCACCGCTTGCAGGACGAGGTTGCCCACCAGGCCCTGGCCAAGGACCACCACCGTCTGGTCAGGCTGTACTCCAGCAATCTCAGCCCAGGTCACGGCGCTGGTCACCAGCGGGTGGAAGGTTGCCTGGTCGAAGGAGACTCCGTCAGGGATGGACAGCGTACTGCCCACCACACTGCCGGAAAGGTCGCCCACCACGTACTCGGCGTGCGGCGCGACCACCGCGGCACGCTGGCCGGGCGCGAACTCCGTCACGCCCGGTCCGATCTGCTCCACCACGCCGGCTGAGGAGTAGCCCATGATCGCCGGGTCGACGGCTCCTTCCCGCAAATACCGGGCGCCGATTTCCGAGCCCCGACTGATGAGACTGCGCTGGTTGCGCACCAGCAACTGTCCGGCTCCCAGGGGCGGGATCGGCACGTCCTCCACGACGATGTTGCCGACACCGTCCAGCTTCCCAACGCGTTTCATTGCTCGCCTCCACCTACTGCCCCGTCAGGGCGGGGTTTGGGGTGTCCCCAAGGAATTTCACTCCGGGCTTCACCCGATCATGGCCCAACAGGCTTCCGGTTGAAGCACTTCGCCGTCAACAGCTTCAACTCGCGCTATTATTGCCGCGACGCAGTTGGAAGCGGGAGTATTGTGGCGGTGACCGTGGCGAAGAAGACGACCGATGTACGCCCGATCAGTGCAGCGCTGTACTTCCTGCCGGTGCAGACGCGCGTGCCGCTCAAGTTCGGTCCGGAAGTGATGACGTCCGTCACCCTGGCGCGGGTCCGCTTGACGGTCGCGGATCGGCAGGGACGGCAGGCCGAGGGCTGGGGCGAAACGCCGCTCAGCGTGCAGTGGGTGTGGCCAAGCGCGCTGCCCTATGCGGAACGGCACGAGGCGCTGCAGGCATTCTGTGTTGAGTTGGCGGGCGCTTGGGCCGGCTTCGATCAGTCCGGTCACCCCCTGGAAGTCGGCCATGCCTTTCTCTCCGACGTGCTCCCTCGGCTCTGGCGGCGCTGCAACGAGCAGCGAGGCATGCGCGAGCCGATGCCCTGGTTGGCGGCCCTCGTGTGCTGCTCGGCCTTCGACCTCGCCTTGCACGATGCCTATGGCGTGCTGCTTGACCTTCCCGTCTCTGCCACCTATACCTCCGAATTCATGGGAGCCGATCTTGCGGCCTACCTGACGCCTGCCAAGGGCAGCGGCGTTGAGTTCGCGGGCAGGTATCCCGGCGACTTCTTGGTCCACCCTCGCCCCGACCGCCTGGTGGCCTGGCATCTGGTCGGCGGCAAAGACTTGCTGGACGAGTCGGAGCGTGACGGCAGCGAGCCCGAGGATGGCTATCCCGTGCTGCTGCGCGACTGGATCCACACCGATGGGTTGTCCTGCCTCAAAGTGAAGCTGCGCGGGGACGACGCCGAGTGGGACTACGCTCGCCTGGTGAGCGTTGGCAAGATTGCTGTGGAGGAGGGCTGTTCCTGGCTCTCCGCCGACTTCAACTGCACCGTGAACGAGCCGACGTACGTCAACGCCGTCCTGGATCGTCTGTTGCACGAGCAGCCTCGCGTCTACGGCATGCTGCTCTACGTGGAACAGCCCTTCCCCTACGACCTGGAGGAGCACCGCATCGACGTCCACAGCGTCTCGGCGCGCAAGCCGCTCTTCCTCGACGAGAGCGCGCACGACTGGCGGCTGATCAAGCTGGGCAGGAAGCTGGGCTGGAGCGGCGTGGCCCTGAAGACCTGCAAGACGCAGACGGGAGCGCTGCTGAGCCTGTGCTGGGCCAAGGCGCACGGGATGCCGCTGATGGTGCAGGACCTGACCAACCCCATGCTGGCCCTGATCCCGCATGTGCTGCTGGCTGCCCATTCCGGCACCATCATGGGCGTCGAGACCAACAGCATGCAGTTCTACCCGGAGGCGTCGCGGCCGGAGGCCGCGATCCACCCGGGTCTGTACCAGCGCCGGCAAGGGCAGGTGAGCCTGGTGACGGTCAGCGGACCGGGCTTCGGCTATGGCGCGACGGTCACCGCCCGGGCGCTGCCGACGAAGGCGGCCGGCTAGATCCCGGCAAGGATGGGCGTCGCCGCACTCGCGGACGAGACGGCGCCAAGCTCGCGGCTGCGTCGCGTGGAGTAGAAAGACCAAGGTATGGCCGAGTCCGCACTCGCCTCGGAGCTGCCGGGCTTCCTCGACATTGGGTGCGACCGCACCTGTGCTTGTCCGCCGAACCATCTCAACTGCATGGACGCCAAGTCCTGGATGAAGAGCCAGCTTGGCGTTTGGGAGTTCTACTACGAGAAGCGCGACATCCGCGACAAGCGTGTCCACCCGGCTGCCTTCCCGATCAGTCTCGCCCGAAAATGCATCGAGCTCTTCACCCACCAGGGTGAGCTCGTCGTCGATCCCTTCGCCGGCTCCGGAACGACGCTGGTGGCTGCGCAGGACTGCGGACGCAATGCCGCCGGATTCGACCTCAACCGGGCCTACGTTGAGCTGGCCGCGGGGCGCCTGGAGCAAGGCGCTGGAGGCGCCGCCACCCGCCAGGTAGCGACCTGCGACGATGCGCGGAACATTGCTCGCTATCTGCCGGAAGAGAGCGTCGCGCTGCTGCTCACCTCGCCACCCTATGCCAACCTGCTCAATCGCAAACGGCGAAACAAGAGCCGGCGCGGCAACCTGCGCGCGAACGACCAGCTCGGGCGCGTCGAGCAGTACAGTCAAGATCTTCGGGATCTGGGGACGCTGCCGCTGGAGGAATATCAGCGCGCCATGGTGGGCATCTATCAGAGTCTGCTACCGCTGCTTCGTTGCCACGCGCACTGCGTGATCAACGTCCCCGATATGTGGTGGGAGAACGAGCGTATCACCATCCACATCGCCGTCATCGAGGCGATGCGCTCAGTCGGCTACGAGCTGCGTAACATCGTTATCTGGGACCGTCGCAACATCGTCAACCAGATCGGCATCTTCGGCTGGCCGAGCAACTACATCACCATGGGGGTGACGTTCGAGTATTTGCTGGACTTCTGGCGTCCCTGAGCTTGGCAGGGATCGTGGGCGTGGGTATGCTCTGCGGGCGGCGGTCGCCAGTCGCGGTTTCGCCGTGGAACGAGCACGGTGGCGCGCCGTTAGGGGTTGAGGAAAAGCAAGAGGGCAGATGAAGATCGTCATTACGGGTAGTCGAAGCCTGCTGGGACGTGGCATGGCCGCGGCGCTGCGCGCAGAGCACGAAATCGTCGAGGCGTCGGGCGACCTGCGCGACGAGGCGGTCGCTCGCCCGTTAGTCGAGGGCGCGGAAGCATTGGTTCACCTGGCCCCCATCGCACCCGGTCTACCCGACGGCACGACGGAGCAGGAAATCATGGACCACGCCACCCGCGGCAGCTACGTGCTACTGGGCGCGGCCGTGGCGGCGGGGGTGCGGCGGGTTGTCGTCGGCAGTACGCTCGACCTATTCGAGCGCTACCCGGCGTCGTGGGCGGTGAGTGAGACCTGGCAGCCGTTGCCCGACGTTACCAACATGGGACAGTTGGCCGCGCACCTGGCGGAGCAGTCGGCCAAACAGTTCAGCCACTTCGAGCCGATCGAAGTCGTCTGCCTGCGCTTCGGGACCATTGTCGACAGCCAGACCGGCGCGGATCGCCGCGATAGCCGCTGGCTGCACGTTGACGACGCCGTGCAGGCGGCCGTGAAGGCGTTGACCACGCCGTTGAATCTGCGCACCGACACGGCGACCGGCCGGCTGCGTCAGGGCTGGCGCGTGTACCACATCCCCGGCGGCGGGCAGACGCGAATCCCACTGGCGAACGCGGCGCGTGGCTTGGACTATGCTCCTACGCACAACCTGGCGCCCACCGAGCTGCCGGCAGCCGGCGCGGCCGAGGAGGCAGGTGATCTCAGTTTGCTCGGTCCGCGCCAGCCAGTCCGGTCGCGCACGATCCGCCGAGTCGTCGTCTTCGGCGCGGGCGGTCCTCTGGCGGCGGCTACCTCGCGTGTCCTCGCCTCCTCCTACACCTTGCGTCTGACCGACTTGCGCCCTATCGCCGACATCGCCGCCGAAGGCAAGCCGCAGTCGCCGGGCGCTCCTTTGCCCGAAGTGCTGCCCCCGCCCCACGAGACGATGGAGGTGGATGTCAGCAACTTTGACCAGGTCATGCGCGCCTGTGCCGGGATGGACGCCATCATCAACTGCACGGTCATTCGGCCAGATCCGGTCAACGCATTCCTAGTCAACTTCATCGGCGCCTACAACGTGATGCGTGCTGCCGTTGCACACGGCATCCGGCGGGTCGTCCACACCGGTCCGCTCCAGGTCTCCAGCGAGTGGCCGGCCGGCTACGGCTGGGACTTCGACGTGCCCGACGACGCCCCGGCGCGCGGCGGTACCTGGCTCTACGGTCACACCAAGTTTCTGGGCCAGGAGGTCGTGCGCCTGTTCGCCGAGGCCTACGACCTGGAGGTACCCACCCTCTACTACTCTTCATTCGTCAACCCGGAGACCGCCAAGCCAGGCGCCGGCGGTGTCCACCCCATGTCGATTTCCTGGGACGACGCCGGCCACGCTATGCGCCGCGCACTGGAGACGCCGACGTTGCCCTCGCCGTTCGAGATCTTCCACATCCTGGCCGACCTGCCACACGGCAAGTACTCCAGCGCCAAGGCGCAGCGCCTGCTCGGCTGGCAGCCGCGGGACAGTTTGGCGCATTTGTGGGCGCGACGGTGACCGGGGAGCAGAGGAGCAGAGGGGCAGGGGAGCGGAGGGGAGGTGGCGTCGGGAGTCAGGGCCGTCAATAGGACGAGATGGCTCCGATTGGCCATGCGTCCGACCGAATGCCGATCTCCCCTGCTCCCCTGCCCCTCTGCTCCTCTGCCCCCCGGCGGCGCGTCACGCCCGGTACTTCTCCACTGCCGCGTGATTCAGTGACACGCCGAGACCGGGTGTGGTGAACAGGTCGAGGTGGCCGTCGCGGATGGGGACGGGTGAGGAGATCAGCTCGTCGATCCAGGGGACGTCGCCGAGCTGGTACTCAAGGATCAGGAAGTTGGGCACGCAGGCGCAGACGTGGGTGCTGGCGATTGTCGCCACCGGCCCCACCATGTTGTGGGGGGCGATGGGGATGTAATAGGTGTCGGCCGCGGCGGCGATCTTCTTCAGCTCGAGCACGCCGCCGGTGCGGGCCAGGTCCGGCATGATGATGTCGGCGGCCTGCCGCTCCAGCAGCTCTCGGAAGGCGTAGCGCGTGGGCAGCAGCTCACCGGTGCAGATCGGTGTGAGGGTTTCCTCAGTGACTTTCGCCAGCGCTACCATGTTCTCCATGGGAATGGGGTCTTCGATCCAGAGGAGCTGGAATGGCTCCAGCGTCTTGCCCAGGCGGATGGCGGCGGCCACGTCGAAAGCGCCGTGGGCGTCCACGGCCAGGTCGATCGACGGTCCGACCACGGATCGCACCGACTCGACCATCCGGGCCATGTGCTGCAGGTCGGCAGCTGAGAGTTGTCGGTTGAAACGGTTGGCGGCCGGGATTGGCTCGTCGACGTCCATCTTGAGCGCCGTGAAGCCCTGCTCCACGGCGTCGATGGCCTTCTGGGCGTACTCGGTCTCGACATACTCGGCGCCGCGGAAGAAACCGTCGACGTAGACGCGCACGCGCTCGCGGCACTTGCCACCGAGCAAGTTGTAGATCGGCTGGCCGCAGGCCTGGCCGACTATGTCCCAGAGCGCGGTTTCGATACCCGAGAGCGCTGCCGGATTGGCGCCGTGCCGGTAGAGCGTCTCCCAGTGCAGCTCGATCTGAAAGGGGTCTTTGCCGATCAGGTAGTCGCGCAGCTCGCGCAGGCTCTCTAGGACGCCGGTGCTCCGGTAGAGCAGCGACTCGCCGAGGCCAACTAGGCCCCCGGCCGTATCCGTCTCGATCTCCACGAACACCATCGGGAAGCGCGGCCAGTGGCGACCCTTGACGGCATGGACGTGAACGTCGGTGATCTTCATTGTCTGTCTCCTGATATCTGCCGTTGGCGCGGTTGCCGGCACGTCGCTCGATTCTATCCGCCGCGCGGTTGGGCCGGTCGCTATACTCGGCGGAAAAGCAGGAGGTTGCAATGGCACGGTTCGCAGGTATCTACCCGCCTTTGGTGACGCCGCTCACGGCGGACGGGCAGCTCGACGAGGCTGGGCTGCGCCGGTTCATCGACTATGTAATTGCCGGAGGGGTCCACGGCGTGGTCGTGCTCGGCTCCAGCGGCGAAGCGGCGCTGCTGTTGCCGGAGGTGCGGCGCCGAATGCTGGAGGTGACCCTGGCGGCCGTCAACGGCCGGGTGCCGGTGATCGCGGGGACGGGCGAGCCGGGTACCGCGCTCTCCGCGGAGTCCACACGGCAAGCCCGCGAGGCGGGCGCGGCTGCCGCCATCGTCGTGCCGCCCTTCTACTACAACCTGGATCAGGAGGCCGTGAAGCGGCACTTCCGCCGCGTGCGGGAGGTCGGCGGCCTGCCCATCCTCGCCTACCACATCCCTTCCCTGACCAAGGTGCGCATCGAGCCGGATACTCTGTTCGAGCTGGCCGAGGACGGCACCCTTTGCGGCGTCAAGGACAGCGCCGGCGACTTCGGCTACTTCCAACGGGTCGTGGACGGCACTCGCCGGCTGCCGGACTTCGCCGCGCTGGAGGGCAGCGACCAATTCCTCTTCGCGGGGATGGCGTATGGCGGCGACGGCGCCATCAGCGTCCTCTCCCAGGTGGCCCCAGCGGTCGTGGTCGCCCTCTGCGAGGCCGGTCGGTCCGGCGACTGGGAGCGCGCCCGGGCATTGCACCGTCGCGGGCAGCAGATCAGCGCCGCCATCGGCCCCGGCTGGATCCCGGCGATCAAGGGCGCCCTGAGCGCGCTCGGCATCTTGCAGCCGCACGTCGCCTTCCCCAATGTCGGCTGGACGCCGGAGCAGTTGGCGGCGCAGCGGCAACGGATTCAGGCGGCGCAGGAGAGCGGGTTATTCGATGCAGCCACGGTGCGGGACACATCGTTTTCGCCAGCGATGCGCTGAGTGCTGACGATGAGCGCACCGTGGCAGCCTGAGCGGCGGTCTCCAAAACCGCGGTCGGACGAGCGGAATGTCGTGCGGACGCGGCTTCCCGAACCGCCGCGCCCCGACGGTCGGTGGCAATAGGCAGTAACCAAGGTGGAGGAGATGCCGGGGCCGCGTCTGCGGACGACGGCAAAGCGATCGGGGGACTGGGGTCCTGATTCATCCCCTGTGGTCGACCATCAGGCGATGAATCCTCGTGGGTCAGGACGCGACTCGATCTTGCCGCCGCCACCTCGGCTGCAGCCGGGGCGTGAGCGCGGCGTGTCCTGACCACAGCCGCTGCGGCACGTCCATCTGGTCTACTAGCCTAGGTCGCTATCCGAAGCCGCCCCAGCGTCGAGCTCCGCTAACTCGTCGAAGACGTCGCGCAGCCGCAGGGAGAAGCCGGGGAGGACCTCGCCGCCATCCAGGGCATCGTCCGGATCTACGTAGGTGAGGCGATCGTCCGCGTACACGGCGGTCGTCCCGCTCACCGGATCGATGTACCAGAGCAGCCTGACACCGGCGCGCAGCCAGTCGCGCACCTTCGCTTGCACGTCTACAGCGCGGTCGGAGGGAGACAGTATCTCGATGACCAGGTCCGGTGTCGTCACGGTTGCCGCGGCACGCCGGTCCTTCGGGATGCGACCGCGGGCGAAGAAGGCGATGTCGGCGCCACGCGCGTGATGGGCGCTGCCGAGGATGCGCACCATCGCGTCGTTGGTGGCTAGCATGCCGAGGCGGTGTTGATAGATAAAGACACCAAGAATGCGCGCCAGGACGCCGGCAAAGAAGCCATGATCGACGTTCGTCACGTCCCACTCCACCACCTGTCCGTCCACGATCTCGCGCAGCTTGTCATCATCTGGGAAGGCATCCAGATCGTCGATCGTGCAGGGTTCGCTTGCCTTCGCTGCAAGCATGAGGGTCGTTCCTCCCTTCACCGGTACCTGTGGCTGTAGTGTACCTATCCGGTTGCTTTCTGCTCGGGTATGGTACCTGCCAGGCTTAGCTGGTGTCGACTGTGGGCGCCTATCGAGAGCGGTGTCGGGTAGCCAGCTCCCGCGATCACTGCGAGTCAATCGCGCGGCGTTCGCCACACAACCCCCGCCTGTGCTATCCTGGAAAACAAGCGCAGGGGAAAAGAACGTCGTCCTCTAGACGGATGGTCACCGCTCTCGAAACGTGAACTCCGTGCTGCGACCCAGCGAGGAGGCCTAAACCATGAGTCGAGAGACCGAACCGATCGACGTGAGTGACGTCCCTGAGCTTCTTCACCTTGCCGAGGAGGTGCGGGCCACCCGTTCCTCGCGCCTGTTGCGTCGTGCGGACGATGATCTCGCGCTCCTTGTGCCGATCGATGCGCCAGCACGGGACGTGGAGGCGCTCATAGCTCAGCTTCACCAGAATCGTGAAGCACGCACTCACGACCACGCCGGTCCGCCCGATACGCTGCAAGTATTGCGTCGCCTCCGGGCTCGGCGGATGCAACGGCTTACGCAGCGATAATGCCGGTCGTCGTCGACACTTCCCTCACCACCAAGTGGGCGATTACCGAGCAGGGGACAGTTCAGGCCGAGGCCCTTCGCGACGACGCCCTTCGCCGCCATAATCCCATATACGCGCCAAGCCTGCTGGTCTACGAGACGACCAACGTCCTGTATGATCTCGCCCGTGGCGGTGTGCTGACATGGGCGGAGGCGGAACAAGCAATCGAGGATATCCTTGTGGTCGTCCAACTACGAATCATGTCTCCCGCTCTCGCCAAACGTGCCCTTTCTCTCGCCCGCATGACGAGCCAGAACTACGCATACGATACCCAGTTCCTCGCGCTCGCGGAGGCGGAGGGGTGCGATCTGTGGACGGCCGACGCACGCTTCCAGCGAGCCATGCAGCGGCACGGCTTCGCACAAGTGCATCTCGTCAATTCCTATCCCCTCTCGCGAGCGTAACTTCTGACTGTGGTATCTCCCGCTAGAGCAGCGCGTCGCCCGAGCCAACGTAGAGTCGTGGGTCGAACAGCGGCGCGTCGGCCAGGAAAGTCTCGACGTAGACGATTTGGAAATGCGCCTCGAGCAGGAGCGAGAGGGCGGGATGGGGGCCGGGGACGTCGATCCGGAGCACCTCGGTGCGCGACCGGGACCAGTGGACCGCCGCCAGCACGCAGGAGCGCGCGTCCTCCGGCGTGCGCGCGCCGATGGGGCCGAGCCGGATGTGCTCTGGATACCAGAACTCTGGCGACCGTGTCCGCGCGTAGCCGTAGCCAATGACCGTCTCCTGCCGGTGGAACCATAGCGGGATGGCTCCCTCCTCCCGGACCCAATAGCTGTGGTCGACTGCGCGGAAGCGGCCGCTCAGCTCGCCGTCCCACTGGATCAGGTTGGGGTCATCGGGTCGCCCTTCGACTGCGTCGACGTCGGCTGGCGGCAGACGGTCCGGTGCTGGGGGTAGTGACCGCAGCAGTAGATTTGGCCAGTGCGGGCGCATTCCTAAGCGGACGTACAGGGCGAGGGCGCGCGGATTGGTCGAGCTCACGGTGAAGCGCGGCTCGCCCTCGCGAGCTAGCGGCAGAACTTCCCTAAGGAGCGCCGTGCCCAGGCCGGACGACTGGGCCTCAGGACGCACGAACAGGTCGGTGAGGTACGCAGTGTGCCCACGGCGTACGGCTCCGGCAAAGCCGAGGATGACACCATCCTTGATCGCGACATTGATCGTGCCGGTGGTCAGCAGGTGCCGAAGGGTCACTGGCACCTCACCACACGGCGGCGGTTGAGGATCGCCAGCGACTTCATGCTCGTAGTAGATGTCGAAAATTTGAGGGAGGTCATCTGGTTGGGCAGGACGTAACGTGACCATCGCTCGCGCTCGCCGTCTCCAAGTCTCCGGGCTACAATCGCCGTGTCCCCGCATATGCGCAAACAGGCAGTATGGTGGTTGCCGGACCAGGGACCAGCGACACTATCCTACCACCGCGTTCGGACGGGAGCGGTAACGTGAACGCCTCGCCCGAGATCGGCTCGGACGAATCGCGTCGGGCGCTTCCTCGGCACCCGTTCGTTTGCCGGGGTATCGCCAACCAAACGGTGCTCCCACGGGCCGGACTGCTGTCAACAGTTTGGGTAATATTAACCGGATCTCAATGCGAGCCTGGAGGCAGTCGATGGCGCCAAAGCCGGCGCAGCACGATCCGATTCTGACAGTGGCCCGCGGCGATCTGGCAGCTCGCCTCAAGCCGCTGGTACGTACTGCCCTTCGCCGACTGGCCGAGATGGCAACGCTCGAGCACGACTGGGATTCATATGGCGCAGATCCCCCGTCGGCTGTTGCCGTGACCACTGCGAGTAGCTTCCTATTGCATGTGGTCGAGCAACTCGGCGAGCTTGCGGGCGAGCGCGTGAAGCCATTCGCTGTCGCGCCCTTCGACGGCGGTGTTCAACTCGAGTGGCGGGGATCGCAGGCCGAAGTCGAGATCGACGTCGATTCCGCCGGCGAACTGAGCTACGTTTACGTGGACAAAGGCCTAGCGGAGAGACACTTTGAGGAAGGCGATGGCGTCGACTGGCCTACAGCCATCGATCTGGTCGCCCGGGTGCTCGCCTCCGCATCCGCGTCGGCTGCTGGCAGAGGCCACCTCCGCGCTCATTGCTCCGGTGGGCCGCATGCAGCCGGCTGAGGAGTAGATAGCCATGGACGACATCCGACCCTTGCTATCGACTATTGACGAGGACCGTCTCCAGCGGAGCATCTTCCACCTGGCCGCCGATCCACTGCCGTACCGCAAGCTGAACTATACGCTGCCCGGCCACGCGCAGAACACACTGTACGAGGCCGATGCCTGGATAACGAAGCAATTGCAGGGGTGGGGCTACGCGGTCGAGCGTGAGGCAGTACCGGTGCAAGCCTTCGGCTTCGATCCGGCCAAGCCCAAGCGGCACTCTTACACGCGGCCCGCTCCGGCCGCTCCCAGTTATGAGGCGTACAACCTGTTCGCCGGCAAGACCGGCAGGGATCACCCCGAGGAGATTATCCTGCTGCTCGCGCACAAGGACTCCCAGAGCTGGGTGGACTCGCCGGGCGCCTACGATAACGCCGTCGGGGTCGCGGCGGTCCTGGAGCTGGCGCGTGTGCTCGCGGGTCACCCCAGCCGTCGTTCCATCCGGTTCCTCTTCTGCAACGAGGAGCACTATCCCTGGACCAGCGTCACGGCGGCGCAGCGGGCGCGGCAACGCGGCGACAACCTAAATGCCATCTTCAACCTGGATAGTCTGGGTGGGAAGTCGGACGAGGCGATCGCTGCCCAGGCCAAGACAAACGTGACGCTGCACACGGCGCCGGAAGGGGAGCGGCTAGCGCGGTTGATGGCAGAAATGAATGAGACCTTCGTGATTGGCTTGCAGCAGAGCAGCTACCGGCGCGCCCGGCCGGGCGACGACGATGGCTCTTTCATCCAGGCCGGCTACACGACTGCAGTGGCCAATATCGGCTCGTATCCCTACGCCGACGTGCAGTACCACCTGGAAGGCGACGTACCGGAACGCGTCGACGTGCCCAACGTTCGCATGGCCGCGCAGGCGACGCTGGCCGCGGTCCTCCATCTGGACCAGACGGGCGCTGCAAGGTAGCGACTACTCAGCGATTGACCTCCATCAGCAAGATCCAGGCGCCGGTGACGGCGACCCGATAACAGCAGACAATGCCGGGGACGATCCAGTAGAGGCCTGCTTCACCGACTTTGAGGACGGCCAGATCGGCCGAGGCGCCGACCTGGGCTAACAGGACGTTCTCCCGTCCGCTTACCCCTTGATACCGGTCAGCACGATGCCACGGACGAAGTATCGCTGGAAGGAGAAGAACAGGAGGATGGCCGGCGCTGCCATGATGATCGTGGCAGCCATCAGCAGGTGCGTCTTCGGCTCCCCCACGGTCTCGGGTATGGTCTGGAAGTAGCGGAGGCCCAGCGACATCGTGAACAGCTTGGCGTTGTTGAGGTAGATGAAGGGGCCGAAGAAGTCATTCCACGTGCCCAGGAACTGCAGGATCGCTACCGTGGCCAGGGCCGGGCGGCACAGGGGCACGAGGATGTGCCAGAGGATCTGGAACGAGTTCGCGCCGTCGACGCGCGCGGCGTGGTCGAGGTCGCGGGGGATGGTCATGAGGAACTGGCGCATCAGAAAGATGGTGAAGGCGCCGCCGCCCGCCCACGAGGGGACGATCAAGGGCCAGAAGGTGTTGATCCAGTGGAAGTACTTCTGATAGATGATGTACTGAGGAATCAGCGTGACCTCGGCGGGCAGCATCAAGGTGCTGAGCATAAGCATGAAGAAGAAGCCGCGGCCCGGATAGTCGAAGCGCGCGAAGGCGTAGGCGACGAGCGTCGAGGTGATGACTGCGCCCGGCAGGCTGGCCAGAATGATGATCCCGCTGTTGCGGAGCCAGAGCGCCATCGGCTGGGTCGTGAAGACGGTCATGTAGTTGTGCCATTGGGCGACGACTGGCAGCAGCGTCGGCGGCACGATCTGCGTCTCTTGCGCCGTCTTCAGCGAGGTGCTGACCGTCCAGAAGAAGGGAAAGGCGAATAGCAACCCGCAGACCGTCAGGGCGCCGTAGGTCATGACGGCAATGGCGAGTCGCCGGCGCCCGGAGGTCGCGGCGGCGCGCGCGGCCGGTACCGGCGTCGTGATGGCAGCCATCAGCCGCTACTCTCCACCGTAGTACACCCAAGTCCGAGAAAGCCGCACCTGGAGCCCGGTGAGCGCCACGATCAGCAGGGCGAACATCCAGGCCAGCGCCGACGCGTAGCCCATGTTGAAATACTGGAAGGCGTTGTTGTAGACGAGCAGGGCGTAGAACCAGGTGGCGTAGGCCGGACCGCCGGATGTCGCCACGAAGGCGGAGGTGAATACTTGCAGCGCCCCGATGACGCCGAGGATCAGGTTGAAGTAGATGGTCGGGGTGATCATCGGCAGGGTCACGCTACGGAAGCGCGCCCACCAGCCGGCGCCGTCGATCGCCGCGGCGTCGTAGAGCTCCTCGGGGACGCCCTGGAGGCCGGCCAGAAAGATGATCATGCGCGTGCCGCCGATGCTGGTCCACAGCGTCAGCGAGATGAGGCCCGGGATGGCCCAGGTAGGATCCTGAAACCAGCGTGGCGGCGTCACGTTGAAGACGTTGCGCAGCACCTCGTTCACCGGCCCCCAGTCAGGGTCCAGCAGCCAGACCCAGAGCACGGTCGAGGCCACCACCGGCACGAGCGACGGCATGAAGAAGAAGGTGCGGTAGACGGACGTGCCCCGGACGCGGATGTTGAGAAAGAGGGCGAGCACCAGGGATCCCACCACGCCGAGCGGCACCGTGACACCGGCGTAGTAGAACGTCTTGGCCAGGGATGGCCAGAACTGCTGATCCTGGGTCAGCGCCTTGACGTAGTTGTTGATCCCGACCCACTTCTCCGGCGAGATGATGTCGTAGGTGGTGAAGCTATAGTAGAGCGACAGCAGCACCGGCACCAGCGTCAGCGCCACGAAGCCGACCAACCAGGGGCTCATGTACAGGTAGGCTTCGATGACGTGGCGGCGCCGCTGACGGGAGATGCCACGTCGCGCGGCCACCGCCGGCAAGCGGCCCGTCTCAACTGACACCTGGCCCACGCTCAGTCTCCCGTGACGCGCCACCGCCGGCTGCCGGCTTGCTGGCCTACTGCGCCGCCTCGCTCAGCACGCCTTGCACGGCATCGTTGAGCTTCTTTATGCCGTCCTGGAAGTTGGCCTTTCCTAGGTACGACTCGGCCCAGGTCTGGCTCACCGTCTGCTCGAACTCGGTGCCGCGACCGTTGGCCGGCACCACCGCGGGCATGGCCGTGAGCAAGTTCTCCAGGTAGGGCTTGAAAGCGGGGAGGCTGAAATAGCTGTCACTCATGATGTCCGGCCGGACCAGGGCGCCGTTGCCGCCGATCGTGTTGAAGGTGAGCGTGCCGTCGTGGTTGTCGAGGTTCTGGACGAACTTCCAGGCCGCCTCGGGGTTCTTGCTCAGCGTGCCTACATTCCAGGTGCCGCCGCGCATATGCGACGGGCGATTGCCGTCCGTGCGCTTGGGAAACAAGGCAGATGCGACGACCGCCACCTTCGGGTCTTTGATGGCCTTGAATGCGTTGAACGCCGTCAGCGAGCCGCTCTGGATGATGGCCAGCTTGCCGGACGCAAAGAGGGCGGTATCCGCCCCCTGGAAGCCGCCGGGCAGCGCAAGCGACTTATCCACTTGCGCCATATTCTGCACCCACTGGAAGGCTGGCTGCACTTTGGGGTCCAGGATGTCGGACTTCGTCGGCTCGTAGAAGTCCGGCTGGTTGTAGGCTCGCGTGTATACGCTCGCTCCCGCCGCGCCCAGGGCCAGCTCCATGCCGTAGCGGTCATAGGCGCCGTTCGACCCCATTTTGGTCAGCTTCTGAGCGAGCTGGCGGATGGCATCCATGGTCCATTGTGGAGAGTTGTAGTCGGGCTCGGCGATGCCCTCCTGTTGGAAGATGACCTGGTTGTAGATGAAGCCGTCCTGGCCTGACCAGCCCCAGCTCGGCAATCCCCAGGTCTTGCCGTTGAGCTTCTGCATCTCCACGAAGGGCGGATAGAACTGCGCGAGGTCGAAGCGATCCCGACTGATGTAGTCGTCGATCGCGCGTATCAGCCCCTTCGGCACGGCGCGGTAGAACTCCCAGTGCGACGGGTCAAAGGCGAAGACATCGCCGAGCGTGCCGGACGCGTACATGGCATACATCTTCGGATAGGCGTCCTGCTGGCTTTGGGGGGTGGGGATCGGTCGCATCTCGGCCGTTACGCCGGGATTGGCATCCTGAAAGGCCTTGATCCGCTGGTCCGGCCAGGGCGTACCGACGCCGCGGAAGGTATCCCAGTACAGGTGGACGTTTGCTGCTTGCGCATTGGCCGACGCCGAAGTCGGCTGAGCGGCGCTGCTGGCGGCCTGTGTTGTCGCGGCCGCGGCGGACGATGCCGCCACCGATGTCGGAGCCGCCGTCTGTGACGACGCCGTCTGCGTCGTGGCGGCAGTGCCGCCGCAGGCGGCAAGCAGCGCGAGCGCCGGAACGCCGGCGAGAAGGGTGAGGATCGCGCGGCGAGAGGTCGCGGTGTGGTGCATAATCGCCTCCATGCCAGAGTGGTCACGACAGCGAGCTGACAGGATCGCAGCTTGGAACTTCCCTAGAGTATACATGTCGGACTGCGACATGATGGAGAAGGGGCAGGACCGCTCATGCAGACTATCGAGGCCACCGTTCCGTGCAGCACACCGCCGGCCTGGGCCATCCTTGAGCGCGCACTGTTCGACCTGATGGACCGCGCCGTGGGGCCCTTCCTGGACAAGTACGCCCGGGCCGACGGCAGCCTGATCTGGCGGGACACCTGGGGACGAAGCCGTGACGGCGCCGACGACTTCTACGAGAGCTCGGTCAACTGGCCACTGCTATTCCTCCTCGGCGGAGGCGACCACTTGCTTCCGCTGGCGCATCACCAGTGGGAGGGGATCACCAAACAACTGACGGCGCTGGGGCCAATCTACAACGAGTACGAGCGCGGCTACGACCAGTTCCACCAAAGCGAAAGCTACACGTACTTCTATACCCTCTGCCTGGCCGATCCAGAGAACCCCAGGCTTCGCGAGCGGGCGCGGCGCTTCGCCGGCCTCTACCTCAACGAAGACCCGGAGGCGCCCAATTACGATGCCGAGCGAAAGCTGATCCGCGCGCCGCATAATGGCAGCGGCGGTCCCCGCTGGGGGATCGGGGACGGCGAGCCCTCCTATTCCTGGAGCCAGGGGATGGCGCGGTACGGTCTGCCCTTCCACGACGTGCCCGGCATCACCAGTTACGACGATCTCAAGGATCCGGCGCTGGCCCGGCGCATGGGTGAGGCGATGCGCGACCGCATGGGCAAGGGTGATGTGGCGACCAACCTGTGCGTGACGAGCCTGGTGACGAATGCCCATCTGCTCACGGGTGACGAGAAGTACCGTCGGTGGGTAGTCGATTACGTCGATGCCTGGCGGGGACGGGCTGCCGCGAATGGGGGGCTGCTGCCGGACCAGATCGGCCTCTCCGGCAAGGTCGGCGAATATCTGGGTGGGAAGTGGTACGGCGGCCTCTATGGTTGGACCTGGCCGCACGGCTTCTACAATCTGGAGATGGCGGCGCTGGTCGCCGCGGCCAACGCCCTGCTGCTGACGCGGGACGCCGGCTACCTCGACCTGCCGCGCACGCAAATGGAGCGAGTGCTGGCGCTCGGCGTTCGGCGGCGGCCGGCCGACCAGCAGATGAGCCTGGGCGAACACTGGGTCGGCCAGACTGCCACGGACGACCCCGGCGGCGAGTTACTGGTCGTCCCCTATCGCCACGGCGATGGGGGCTGGTTCGACTACCAGCCATTGTCGCCAATCTTTCCGGCCGCGCTGTGGAACCTCTCCATGGCCGAGGGTGACCGGGCTCGCCTGAGGCTGCTCCGTGAGCAATCCGGCTATGATTGGCGCCGCGTCCGCTCCTTCCGGACGAAAGAAGACGCCGGTCATGAGCAGCCCTGGCTGACGTTCCTGGCCGGCGAGTCGCCATCCTATCCGGAGGAGATACTGCGCGCCGGCTACGGACAGGTCTGTCGCCGCCTCGAGCAGATTCGGCAAGACCAGGCGGACCTAACCAATGTCAACATCCACCATTGGCAGGAGCTGAACCCGGTCACCACGGAGGCGCTCGTGCAGCTGACGCTCGGCGCGCCGCAGAGCATCTACAACGGCGGTCTGCTCCAGACCAGGGTGCGGTACTTCGACGCCGAGCGGCGCCGGCCAGGCCTGCCCCGCGACGTCGCGGCCCTGGTCGAAAGCCTGCAGCCCGATCGAACGGCCCTGCATCTGGTGAATGTGGGCGCTGATCAGGCGAGAGACGTGATCGTGCAGGCAGGAGCCTTTGGCGAGCACCAGTTCCTGGAGGCGCGGTTCTCCCGCCGAACCAGCGACTATCCAGGACCGGTCGGCAGCTACGCCGTGCCACCGCTCGAGACCGAGATGGACGCAACGGTGATTGACGATTCGCTGGTACACATCCACTTGTCGCCAGCGACGGAGCTGCGGCTTGACCTGCATATGGCTCGCTTCGTTAACGAGGCGTCATACGCACTGCCGTGGCAGCACGACGGGGGCGGGACGCGCTGACACGATGATCGCGCGAGCAACCTTAGTGGTGAATCTGCCAAGTTCGGATGCGATCGCTGGTCGGGACGGACCCTCACTCCGGCTTCGCCACCTCTCCCCCGCAAGCGGGGAAAGGCCCGTCTGGGATGCCCGGCTCCCCTCGCCCGCCGAGCGGGCGAGGGGCCGGGGGTGAGGGCCCGTTGCCGCATTCGCCAACACAGCCATGTATTCGCCGGGCGTCCCGCCGACACCGGAAGGCCCCAGCACCTGGCGGACACACCAGCCAGGGCAATCGTCAGGTCCGGGCGCTGGATACTGTCGTGAGCTTCCGGACGCTCCGTCCGAGCAGCATAAGCGCCGCGAGGGCGCAAACACCAAGTGTCGCGATCACCAGGGCCATGGGCACGGCCGTGTCGGCGCCGGCTATGCCGACGAGCGGGGCGGCGGCTGCGCCGATGGCGTACTGCAAGACGCCCAGCAGCGCTGAGGCACTGCCGGCAGTGCGCTGGTGGCCGGACAGCGCCAGCGCGGCGGCGTTGGGCATGACGAAGCCCAGGCTGGCGACGACCACGAACAGCGACGGCAGCACTCCGACCAGACCAACGCCGGAAATGACGACCACGAGTAACGCCACTGCGCCGGCCGCGCTGGTAGTCAGTCCCGCCGCCAGCAGCCGGACAGGCGGCACGCGGCCGACCAGCCGCCCGTTGACCTGGCCGGCGACCACCAGCCCCAACGCGTTCGAGCCGAAGATGAGGCTGAAGCCCTGGGGCGAGACGCCGTAGATGTCCTGTAATACGAACGATGAGCCGGAGATGTAGGCGAACATGGCCGCGAAGGCGAGACCACAGGAAAGCGCGTAGCCGAGGAAGGCGTGGTCGGTCAGCAGACCTCGAAAGGTGGTGAGCGTGGTTCGAATGCCGCCCGTCTGGCGCCTACCGGCCGGAAGGGTCTCGCGCAGGCCGGTAGCCGCGGCCAGGAACAGCAGTATGCCGATGATGGCGAGGGTGACGAAGACGCCTCGCCAGGAGGTATAGCGGAGCAACTGGCCGCCGAAGACGGGGGCGAGGATTGGCGCGAGACCGTTCACGAGCATGAGCAACGAGAAGAAGCGAGCTACGGCGATCCCCGAGTGCAGGTCGCGCACGACCGCACGCGCGATGACGATGCCGGCCGCTCCGGCGACGCCTTGCACCAGGCGCAGCGCTGCCAGCGCAAACACCGATGGCGCGAGCGCGCAGAGTAGTGAGGCGAGCGCGTAGCAGGCTAGCCCTATCAGCAGCGGTCGGCGTCGCCCCAACGCATCGCTCAGGGGACCGGAGATGGTCTGACCGAGAGCCAGACCGAGCAGGCAGGCGCTCAGCGTGAGCTGCGTCTCCGAGGCGCTGGCACCGAAGGCACGGGTCAACGCCGGCAGGGCCGGCAAGTACATATCGATGGACAATGGCCCGAACGCGCTCAGCGCGCCTAGGATCAGGATGAGCTGCACCCGGCTTCTCACCGTTGGAGGGCTCTGGACGATTGTTGGAGCCGGCGAGGTGGTGATCATGAGCGCACGCTATTGTGGCGGCGTGGATGGGTCGATAGGCAGCGCCACTGGCCTTCCGCCCTCGCGAGAGGACGCGCGCAGCGCCACGATGATCTCCTGGTCCAGTCGTCCTTGCGCGGCGCCGTAGCTGGGCTCCCTGTCATCGCGTACGGCGTCGACCAGACTCATCAGGCAACCGGCGACGCCGATCTCGTCGTCGTGCCATTGGACACCGTGTCCTTTGACTGCCGCGACGAACGGGTTCTCCCAGGTGACCGTCGGGAGGTGGGGGTCTCCGGTGTGCGCAACCATTGCGACCAGCGCGCCGCCGTCGACCCGCTCCCACCGGCGTTCGAGTGTGATGAACTGGGGCGCTTCTCCATCGGCAGTGATCAGCGTCAGGCGCTCCTCGACGTCCAGCCCAACGCCGATGGTGATGCCCATGCCCCGTTCGGCCAGGAAGCGGCTGCTGCGCCACCAACGTAGCGGCGAGTCGTAGCCGATGCTGGTCCAGTGGAAGACGCCGAGCCGGCCGTCCGCGAAGTCGACCATGCCGTGCTCCTGCGTCTCCGACCGCTGGCCCGCGACGTTGCGCATGCGCGACGTGTAGGGCGCGAGGTCGTAGCCCCGCACCGCGCCGGTGACCTGCGTCGGCCGGGTATTGAACCCGATGTAGCTGCGCATGACGCTGACGCCGTGGTAGCCGTGTCCGGCAAAATCGTTGAACGAGGTATGGACACGGCCAAAGAGCCGGGAGGCGATCAGCCGCAGCTTGATCTGCTCCAGCGGACGCCGGTGAAACTGCTCGGCGACCTCGATCTTCAGGCCGCGCTGCGCAGCCGCGGCGATGATGGCGTCCGCCTCGCTGAGCTGCTGGGCGATCGGTGTTTCCAACAGCACGTGCAGCCCGTGCTCCACCGCCATCAGCCCCACTTGCCCGTTGGCGCGAGAGGAAACGGAGACGATGCCGATCCGGGGCGCCGTCTCCCGAATCAGCCGGTCCAGGTCGGTGTAGGCCGGCACGGCCAGGCTGGTCCCCAACCGGCTCGCCGACTCGGTGCTGCGCCCCCATACGGCCACCAGCTCTACCTGATTGGGCAGGGCCTTGATGAGGGGACCATATAGGTAGTCGGAGCGTGCCCCCGTGCCTACGATGGCCACACGCAATGGTCCGGTAGTCTGGGTCATTGTCTTCCCCCAATGGCGCCTGCCTCAACGCATCCATCGTATCGTCCGAGGCCCAGCCCTGTCACCTGTACGTTCGCCCGGTGCTGTCGCGTATGCGGGCGAATCCGGCGTCGCGACCGAAACTCACGCCGTTCGTACGTTGGCCACGGTCTGTAGGGATAGGCCTCGTGCTACCCTGGTATCCGCCTTCACGGCGATGCCCTGGCGATGGCATAGATCGGTCCGTAGCCAGGGGACCAAACATGGTGGTGGCAGCCAGGGTAGGCACGAGGCCTACCCCTACAGATCCGGCGCGTCCGACAAGCCATCGCCCGCTCGGTACACTGGAGAGCGGGCGGTGCGACTCCGCGATCGTGATTCCTGATGGTGGTGTCCGACCCTCGGCCTTCGCGGAGGAAACGGTGTTACCCAAGACGGCGGTCCCGGCCGCTACTCGGAAGCCGGCGCAGACCTGGGCGGCTCTGGTCGCCGTGTTTGGCGTCACCTCGCTGGTCGAGGGGCTCAGTGTCTCGCAGATCCTCTCCTTCCTGCCGCTCTATCTGCGCCAGCTCGGCGTTGGCCAGGCCGATGTCGGCCACTGGGTTGGGGCGCTCTCTTCCATTACGTTCCTGATCGGTCTGCCCCTGGTCCCTTTCTGGGG
>CALBSQ010000060.1 GCA_937967325.1 uncultured Chloroflexota bacterium | reverse complement strand
GCGTCGGACGACGAATTCTCCACCATTGCCGCGGACCAGGTGCAGCGGCTGCTGCGCACCAGGATGGACAGTATCCTCGCGCTGCCGACGGGCAATACGCCGGTCCCGCTCTACGCCGAGCTCTCCCGGCGCTGTCTCAATGAGGAGATGAGCTTCGCGGAGGTGCGCACGTTCAACCTTGATGAGTTCGTCGCCATGCCATCCGAGCACCCGGCGAGCTTTGAAACGTACATGATGACGCACCTGTTCGCGCACATCGACGTCGACATGGCGAACGTCCACATGCCGGATGGTAACTCTTCCAACCTGGAGCAGGAGTGCCGCGCCTACGAGCGCGACATTGCCGCGCTCGGCGGTATCGATCTGGCCATCGTCGGTATCGGCGGAAACGGTCACCTTGCCTTTAATGAGCCGGGGGCGGCCTTCGATTCCCGCACGCGTGTCGTCGACTTGACCGCCGAGAGCTTGGAGGCCCATGCGTCGGAATTTGGTGGACTGGCGCAGGTGCCGCGCCGGGCCATCACGATGGGTATCGGCACCATTCTGGAAGCGCGACGCATTCTCCTGCTGGCCCGCGGACGGGAGAAGGCGGAGATCGTGGCCCGAGCCGTTCGGGGACCGATAACCCGGGAGGTGCCGGCCTCAGCCCTGCAGTCCCACCCCAACGTGCTGGTGCTGCTCGATCGCGCGTCCGCATCGCAGCTCCACGGTATGCGCTAACAGCATGCCATCTCGCCGGGCTACCCAAGAGGCGTTGACCGGCTGGCACGCCCCATGCTAGGGTGTAGGTGCAGGCCGTCGAAGCCTGCCTTTTCGTCTAGAATCTAAGGAGGAGTCACCGAAATCGCACGAGATATCCGTGTCAATGAGAGGATTCGAGCCAGGGACGTTCGGGTCATCGGCGACGATGGTCAGCAGCTTGGCGTGTTTACGCTCTACGCTGCGCTCACCATGGCGCGCGAGCGAGGGCTCGATCTGGTCGAAGTAGCGCCGAACTCCGTACCGCCGGTCTGCCGCCTAATGGACTACGGCCGCTACAAGTATGAGCAGCAGAAGAAGGACCAGGAAGCGCACCGGACGCAGCGCACCAATGACCTCAAAGAGGTGCGGATGGCCCCGGTCATCGACGACCATGACATCGAGACCAAGACGAAGCTCATCCGCAAGTTTGTCGAGGAGGGCGACAAGGTTAAGGTAACGATCCAGTTTCGCGGCCCCCAGATGCGTCACCAGGAGATTGGTCGCGACGTTCTGGAACGCATCTTGACCAGTCTGCGCGGCGCGGCCGTGCTGGAGCGACCGATCATCATGGAGGGACGGAACATGAGCATGTTTGTCGGCGCCTCCGCCGGTCGCCAGGGCCAGGCCGCCGGTACCCCGGCGCCGGCAGACGGGGTACGTGGCCGTAGCCAACCCGGTGCTCCGGGGCAGCCGGAAGGAGCGGCGTCCCGCCAGGCGGTCGCCCCGCTCGCTCCGACCGCCGACGGCGCAGCGCAATCCGAGGAGCTTCCTCGCTCGAACGCTTCGCCAGGTGGAACCCGCGCCAACGGTCCCATTGGCGCGCAGCGATCCCCAAGTGGGCAGACCACCGGTGGCTCGACCGATTCAGCATCACCAGGAAGGGTCCAACCTTCACCGCCGCCATCAAGTGCGGGGACGGCGCAGTCGATCGAGGACGCCACCGCTGAGAAGCTCAAGCCGCCAACGCGCTCGCGCGCCTAGCGTCGGCCGCGCATGCGTCCTGGGTCGGCGATCGAAGGAACCATGGAGCGTCCCGTCCGTTCGGCGCTCTAGCGTTCGGTGAGGCGGCTTCGGTAGGCGTCGACGGTGAGCGCGGCGCAACGTTCCCAGGTGAATTGCGTCGAGCGCTCGCGGCCGAGCCGGCGAAGGCGCCCCGCCAACGCTGGGTCATTCCACACCTTACTGATCGCCTCGGCCATGGCCAGGTAATCGAGCGGATCCACAAGCAAGGCCGCATCGCCGGCCGCCTCGGGAATGGACGATGTCGTCGTGCTCACCACGGGACACCCGGCGGCAAACGCTTCCAGCACCGGTAAGCCGAAGCCTTCGTAGAGGGTGGGGAAGATAAACAGAGCGGCCCCGTGGTACAGGACGATCAGCTCCTGGTCGCTGATGTGCCCGGTGAAGCGCACCGCGTCGCCCAACGCCTGCAGTCTCTGTACCGTATCCGGCGGCCCCCACCCTTCACGCCCAACGAGCACCAAAGTCGGCTTGTCTGATGCGCGGCGTTGCAGCAGCTCCATCGCGCGCAGCAGGGTGACGAGGTTCTTGCGCGGCTCCAGTGTGCCCACCGTCAGCAGGTACCGGTCCGGCAGGCGATAGCGCCGGCGCACCACCGCGAAGATGGCTTCTGGCGGGCGCTGTCCAAACGCGGCGTCGGCTGCGTATGGCGTCACCACGACTTGCTCCGGGTCGGCTCCGGCCAAGGCAATGACGTCTGCACGCGTCGACTCCGACGGAACCAGCACCGGCCGCGCCGTCGCTGCCGCATGCCGGAGGAGTGGGCGCCAGTAATGGCGCCCTATCCAAGTCATGGTCCGAGGGTATCGCCAGGCGGTAACGTCGTGGATGC
This sequence comes from uncultured Chloroflexota bacterium, assembly GCA_937967325.1. GTDB lineage: Bacteria > Chloroflexota > UBA4733 > UBA4733 > UBA4733 > UBA4733. Next base: position 10,360 of record CALBSQ010000060.1, on the reverse strand, counting down.
TGGCGACCATGCCTCGTCGCTGCAGCAGGGGCGGCGGAAAGGCCGGATAGTGGATGGCGTCAAGGCCGAGCCGGCGGCGCGCTAGGGGAAACCAGAGCTGCATCGCCAGGCGCTCCTGCCGGAGCGGCGTCGCCACGAGCCGAGCGCCTGACCCCAGGGCGAAGGCCGGAGGCGGCTCCCCCTTCCGGTAGAATAGCGTGTAGTTAATGCCGTCAGCGCGCGCCAGCAGGGCGCGACTGATGCTTGCCGCATAGCGAAAAATGCCGGTCTTGCACCGCCAGAGCCCAGTCAGGTCAATCCCGATATGCACTAGGCCAGCCCCTACACGCAAGCCCTCCAACTGCCGGATACCTATCCAACCGCGTCCTCACCGGGACGATCACTGCCCGCGCGCTGATCCATCATTTCCAACCGGCCGAGACTGATAAGACTTTCCAAATCGTCAACATCTGCCGGGGCGAGCTGCCTGACTACGTCTCGGACCTGCTGCAGCGTCTCGGGTGTCGCCTGGCCGAGCATGCGCGCTAGGTCACCAACGTCCTGAACTCGACTCGCCTGCAGCTTCATCACGACGAGATATGGCAATGGAAGAATTGGCAGCCCCTGGATATCTCGATTGCCAGCGGCGTCTCCGATCGCCTCGCGGCACCAGGCCGCGTGACATTCCAGCACGTCAACGTGCGTTCCTGCCTGTCCCGTGGTCTGCCAACTCGATCCTCCTATGCTCAGCTCACCCAGATAGACGTACCCGGCGGCGCGAAGCCGGTCTCGCGCCGTTGGCCCGTCGGACACCGCGATGAGTGCGTCCAGGTCACCAGTCATGCGTTCGGGCATATAATGACGAGTAGCAACGGCGCCGGCCACAGCCCATGGAACCTCGCCAAGCGCGCTGCTCAGGTCTGGCCAGATCATCCAAGCCGTCCGTTTCTTGAGGAACGCGACGGAGCTCCCGGTCCCCGGCCGTTGCCGCCGCCGAGCCATCTCGATGAGCGTATGTCGCAAGGTCGTCCCACCCATCGCGGCGCTCCTCCATCTTCACAAGCATACGCGGGCGGCTGGGAACGTGCAGTGCTCGTCGCCATCAGCGAGGCACGTATTCGGCGTCTCGGCGCGCCGAATACGTGCCTCGCTGGGAGCTAAAATATCCAAGACGCGCTGAAGGAAGGTCACTATGGTACCGGCGACTACCGATTCGATATCCCCTGGTCAGCGCCGCGTCGCCCTGGTCGGGCTGAACGTTCGTGCGGAGCGGCTGCTTATCCCTGGATTCCAACGTGCGGGCAACTGCGCGCTGGTGGCATTGTGTAGCCGCTCGGAGGCGAAGGCCAGGGAAGCAGCAGACCGGCACAGCGTACCGCATGCCTTCGGCTCCATCGAGGCGCTCGTCGCGGCGGACGTGGCCGACACGGTGTTCGTCAACACACCGGCCTCGGCGCACGCGGCGTCGGTGATCGCGGCGGCGCGTGCGGGGCTGGCGGTGATCTGTGAGAAGCCGCTGGCCGACACGGCCGCCAGCGCTCGCGAGGCGGCCGCCGCGGTTGCCACTGCCGGCGTTGCCAACGCCGTTCACTTCACGATGCGCGGACTGGCCGGCCCGCGCATGGCGGCGCGGCTGCTTGCACAAGGGCGAATCGGTCGCTTGCGCCATGTCGAGGTGGCGATGTTGCAGCCGAAGGAGTTAGTGCCACCCCATCCGGGACAGAGCGCGCTGGTCGAGCTTGGCCCACACGCCATCGACCTGGTGCGATGGTGGACGACCAGCGCCGGAGAAGAAGGTCCGCCGACGCTGATTGGCGCCACCGCGGTCCCACTGGCGCCGCAAGGGCCCGATGCGGCCGCGCAGGCCCTGTTGCGGATGGGCAGTGGGACGATGGTGTCGGTGCTAACATCAAGGGTGGCGTCGGGCTTCGAGAATGGCATTCGCGCGCTGCTGTGCGGTGACCGAGGCTCGATCGCCGTCGACGTCGGCGCGCGCAGCGTGTCGCTGCGCTGGGCGCCGCCGGATGGACCCTTCCAGGCGGTAGACATCGACCCGGAGCTGGAAGTGTCCTTCCAGGAGTTCCCGGCGGTCCAGATGCGCGGGCTCGTCGCCAGTCTTGACGGATCGGGGCAGTTCCCCGCTGTTCCAGAGGCGCTGGCCATTCAGGAGCTGCAGGACGCCATCGCCGTGCGGGCGGGCCTCGATCTGGAGGCGCTGGCGCGGGCGGGGCGGCCGTGATAGGCGGCGAAAGCCGGACGCTCGCTACTGGGTGGGCGTCGGCAGTACGGTGGGCGACGCCGAAGCTGCAGGGCTGGCGCCCGGTGACGCGGCGGGGACTGGCGCACCAGGGCTCGGCGCTGGTGTCGGCGTGGCTGGTAACTGGATGGCGAATGGTGCGGCAGTCGGCGTGGCAGCGAGCGCGTGCAGGGCATCATTGACCTTGGACACCACCACCTTCGCGGTGTCGGCAGCATTGCGCTTGCCGGCCCAAAGCTGTTGCAGCTCCGGCTCCCACGCTGCCTGGATTTGGCTCCAGGCGGATGTCCGTGGCGGATCGTAGGCAAAGAGCAACGTCTTGGTGTACACCGTGTCGTCGACCGCGCTGCCGGCCGGCTTCATCTCGGGCGAGGTTGCCGCCGCGATACGCGCAGGGACCACGACTCCGGACTTCGCCAGCAAGAGCTGCGCGTCTTGCGCGGTCGCGAGGAAGCTCAGCAGCTTGCCGGCAACGAGCGGCTGACGGCTGGACTTCGTCACGGCCGCAAAGGTGGCATCGTAGGTGGTCGCATGACCGCCCGGTCCTTGCGGCAGGTAGGTGACTTGCCATTTGAACTTGGCCTGTTGGAGTGCAGCTTGTGACGAGCGATCACCAGCCACCATGCCGACGTTGCCGGCCAGAAAGCCGTCCAGCGGCGTGCTCACGGAAGAGGTCGCCCCAGGAGCATTAGCGCCACGATGCTGCAGCCACAGATCGGCGAAGCGCTGCAGCCCGGATACCGATGCATCACCCGATAGCGCACACGCGGTTGGATCCAGCTCGTTATCGAAGACGCTGCCGCCGGCCGCCCACACCCAGGGGAGCCAGTCAAAGGGGGCCGCGTCCGTCGCGAAACCGGTTCGCGTGGCGCCGTCGCTCATGCGCGTTGCCGCGGTCTCAAAGGCTTGCCAGTCGAAGGTGAGACCCGGCGCCGCCAATCCGGCGGCGCCCAGGAGATCGAGGTTGACGTAGAGCACGCGAGGGTTGAAACTCAGCGGCAAGGCCTCGGTCCGGCCGCCCATCGTGCCGTATTGCTGGAGGTTGGTGAAGTCGCCGGAAGTGTCCAGCACCGTCGCGCCCAACAGCGCCGTGAGGTCGTCGAGCATCCCCTGACCCGACCAGGGAGCAAGTTGTTGCCACGGAAGCGTGATGACGTCGGGCGCGGCGCCGGCGGCGAGGGCCTGCGCGAGCGACGAAACGCCATCGCCGGGCAACCGCTCGACCGTCACCGTGGTGTTCGGCGTCGCCTTCGAGTACGCCGTGGCGATGGCGGCATAGGCGTCCAGCTCCGGCGCCAGGCCGGCTGCGCCGAAGCGCAGCGCTACCTGCCCGCCCGGCGTGAACGTCGGCTGCACAGTGGCGCCCGCGGTGGTCGTTGCCGCCACAGGGGTCCCGGGCCCGCCCGTGGCGTTAGGCGATGCCGACGACACAGCCGCGGTAGGTGTCGCCGTCGCGTTAGTGAGCTCCTGGGCGCGTTGCTGCTGGACCGACCCGGAAACAGTGCAGCCGGCCAGCATCGGCGCGAGAGCAAGCAAGGTGTGGAGCGCTCGACGTCGGGTCCACTGCCGTTGCACCCTCAAGCTCCTCCCCCACAGCCGCCGTGCCCTTGACGTCCGGAAGCCTAGGATACCGTAGGAGCAGCGGAATATGGTATGCATGAGCTTGCACGGCGCCCTCGCGGATCTGCCGTGGAGCGAGTCAGTCAGGAGGATGCCATGCCGATCTACGAGTACTACTGTCGAGCCTGTGGGAAAGAGTTTGAAATGATGCGGCCATTCAGCGAATCGAGCGCGCCGGGGAAGTGCCCCACCTGCGGCGCGGAGACTGCGAAGCTACCGTCGGTATTCGCCTCCAACGAGGGCTACAGCGTCAAGGTTCCGCACGGTCCGGCCTATCGCGGTACTCCGGGTCCGGAGGCGCCAACACGGCCCGCGTCCTGACGTGGCTACGTCCAGAGGCAGAGCGGCGCCGCTTGTGCTACGCCAGGCCCGTGTTCTTACTCCGTTGGAGAAAGACTGGTACACTAGGCGGTAACGTCAGTAGTGAGGCCCTGTCAGCCTAGCACAAGGGGGGCAACTGATGGCACGTCTCCGAGTCATGTCGTGGCGAGGCGATAGCTCATACGAGTGGGATCCCAAGCGCATTGCCACCGGCGACCCAGAAGCGGAAGCTGCTGTCCGAGAGGCGGAGCGCATCTTCCGTGAGGAGCGCGCGCGCGGTTCCACCGCGTTTCGCGTGACGCCGGGGAAGCTGGGCGAGAAGATGGACAGCTTTGATCCGTCGGCCGAGCAGATCGTCATGGTGCCGAGGGTTGCGGGAGGATGATCGTCGCCGACCAGCTCGTCACGCTGGCGGCCGCCCTCCTCCTGCTTCTCCTCTTCTTTTCTCTGCTGCGGCTCAGTTCCTCGGTCACCTACCGGTCGCGCATCGTGGCCGAGCAGCGAGCCGACGCGCTGCTTCGTGATGTACTGACGCCGGCCCAGTATCACCAGTTGCGCCGTCGAGGCTATGTGGACGTGCCCAGTCCGACCTGGGCCAATCGCGTCTATCGAATTCCTCGCTCGCGCGATCAGGTGCGGGTGTACGAGGGTGGCCGCCTCCTGGAGCGGCTCTGCGTTCAGGCCATCGAGCCTATGCCGACAGGTGACATCGTCGTCATGCATAAGCTGATGATCGAGGGCAACGAGGCGGAATATCTGCACACGGCGAACCACTTTCGGTGAGCGGTCGCCAGGTTGGTCACACCCCTTCGTGACTTCGTTTGCCGCGTCAGTTTGCGACGCAAACAGGCCGCAGGTGGGCCGTTTGTCATGGGCACGCCATTCCGAGCCGTCCGGGTAGGGGCAGGCACAGAGACCTGCCCCTACCCGGACGGCCGACGCTGCACGATCCCAGGCCAAATGGCGCCCCACGGCACAAACGGCCCGCTAGCAGTCTGTCACGCGGCGAGTAAGCCCTCGTACGAGTGTGAAGACGCGCTCGTGCTCTTTGGCGCCAGCCGCGGCGGCGCTGATAAGGTACACGACCGCGCCTGCCACGCCACCGGCCAGAAGTTGGGCGAGGTCGTGTCCGATTGAGGTCGTTCCCGCCTGACCTGCAATCCGTCCCGACGCGATCGTGGCGGCCAGCCAGGTCAACGCGCCGGCCGCCAACAACAAGAGAATATGCCGCCGGAGGGACGCATCCATGAAACCCGGCGTCCGCCGTTCCAGCAGGCGAAGGTAGATCGCCATTTCGAACAGGGCCGCCAGGGTGAGCGCCAGGGCGATGCCGCCGAGCCCCAGCCAGCGCAGCAGGACCAGGCTCAGCAGGACGTTTGCGGCCACTGCGACGAGGTTGATGATGAGCGGTGTGCGCGTATCTTGGAGGGCAAAGAAGGCGCGTGGCAGGAGCTCGTCGGCCACGTGGGCGAAGAGTCCCACGGCATAAAAGGCGAGGGGCCAACTCACCAGCGCCGCGTCGGCCGCTGAGAAACGCCCGTGCTGGTAGAGCAAGGCCACAACGGGCCGCCGCAGGGCAAGGAGCAGCGCACTGGCGCCGATGCCGAAATAGAGCAAGGCTCGGAACGCCGACCGTAAGGTGGCGCTGAATTGCGCGAGTTGTCCGGCGCCCGCCATCGACGACATCGCGGGGAACGCCACCGTCGACACGGAGACGCCCAGGATGCCGATGGGCAGCAGGAGGAGCGTATAGGCGTAGTTCAGAGCGGTGACCCCTCCGACGATGCTGGAAGCCAGTACCGTGGTCGCGATGGTGTGCCCGATCTGGTTGCTGGCCAGCGACAGCGTGCGCGGGAGCAAGAGGTGGAGGACACGCCGAAAACCGCCATCGCCCCAGGCTAGCAGTGGCCGGTAGGAGAAGCCGTACCGTCGTAAGGTCGGCAATTGCATCGCCGCGTAGGCGACGGCGCCGGCGACGACGCCAACGGCCAGCCCCATGATGCCGAAGCGCGGTACCAGCAGCCAGAGGGCAACGAGCTGGAACAGGTTGTACACGGCCGGCGCCCAGGCCGGAAGCAGGAAGTGTTGGCGCGCGTTCAGGATGGCAAAGGCGACGGCGCCGACCCCGAAGAAGAGCGGCTGCAGGAAGAGCACGCGGCTCAGCTCGCCGACCAGACGTCGCGTGGGCGCGTCGAAGCCCGGCGCCAGTAACGGCGCCAGCGACGGCGCCGCCAGCGCCGCCAGTCCCCCCAACACAGCGAGAGCCAGCACGACCGTGTTGAGCACGGTGCTAGCCAGGCGCCAGGCTTCTTCGTCTTTCCTGCCCTGCAACAGCCCGGCGAAGACAGGGATGAAGGCCGAGTTGAGCGCGCCGCCAACCACCAGCGCGAAGAGCAGATCGGGGATCCGAAAGGCCGCGACGAAGGCGCTGGCATCGGGACCATTGTCGAACCGATAGGCCAAGGCGCTCGTGCGCAGCAGACCAAGGCCCCGGCTCGCGACAAAGGCAGTCATGACCACGAGGCTGGCCCCCGCCAGGCCGCGTGCCGGCGATGGGCCAGCTCGCCGCGCGGGCGGCAGGCCATCGCCGACGCGATAGGTTGGACGCGACGCACGAGGGGCGGCGGACCGCGTGCCCGGCGGCGAGCCGCCGGCTGGTGGCGCGGCTGACGGTTGCCGCTTCGGGCGGAACACGATCGGCCGTGCTGCCGGAGGCGATCGGCGTGGGAATGCTGGACCGGGATCCCGGGTCACAGCCCTCGCCCTCATCCTACGTGCTACCCTGGCCCTGTACTATACCCATGCCGAAGGGACGGAGCGGTCGTGGACAACATGCAGATCGCCGCGGCGCTGGACGAGATCGGCCAGCTGCTCGAGCTCAGAAACGAGGCAGTCTACCGCGTGCGGGCGTATCACAACGCCGCGGACGCCATACGCCGCTGGCCGGCGCCCGTCGACCAACTCGCGCTCTCGGGAGGGCTGGACGCCGTTCCCGGCATCGGCAAAGCGCTCGGCGACAAGGTCACGGAGCTGGTAACTACCGGGCAGCTCCGCTATTTGGAGGAGCTGAGGGCGCGTTTCCCGCCGGGCCTGTTCGATCTATTGGCGGTTCCCGGGCTCGGCGGAAAGACGGCGTTACGCATCGCCACGGAGCTGGGCGTCGGTACCGTCGACGAGTTGGAGGCGGCTGCGCGAGCCGGGCGTATCCGCGCGCTTAGCGGCATGGGCGAGAAACGGGAACAGGCGATCCTCCATAACCTCGAGGTCATGCGCCGTAAGGACGAACGGCATCCCATTGCCGACGTGCTCCCCATGGCGCAGCAGATCGTGCAGGCGCTGGAGGAATCAGGGCTGGCCCAGCGCCTCGACCCGGCCGGGAGTCTGCGCCGCTTCGAAGAGACGATTGGCGATGTGGACATCATCGCCACCTCGGACGATTCGGCCGCGCTCACCGCGCACTTCGTCGCGCTGCCGTTCGTCCGTGAAGTGCTCGGGCAGGGCCCGGCGAAGGCCACGGTGATCGCGCAGAACGGTATCCAGGTCGACCTGAAAGTGGTGTCCCCGCGCGATTATGGGTCGCTGCTGCAGCACTTCACCGGATCGAAGACGCACAACATCCGGCTGCGCGAGTACGCCCAGCGCAAAGGGCTCAAGGTGAGCGAGTACGGGATCACCGATGAGCGCAGCGGTGCAGACGAGCACTTCCAGACCGAAGAAGCGCTCTACGCGCGACTCGGGCTGCCGTATATTCCGGTGGAGCTGCGGCAGGGGCTTGACGAGATCGAGCAGGCGCAGCGCGGGACGTTACCGCCACTCGTCACGCGGGCCGACTTGAGCGGGGACCTACACGCGCACACCGACGCCAGCGACGGGCACAACACGCTGGAGGAGATGGCGGCGGCCGCCCAGGTGGCTGGGTTGCACTATCTGGCGATCTGCGACCACTCGGTGGGACGGGCGGTGGCGCGAGGTCTGAGCATCGAGCGTCTTCAGGAGCAGATCGCCGCCATTCGCGCCTACAATGCCAAGGCGCCGACCGGGTTCCGACTGCTGGCGGGGAGCGAGGTCGACATCCGGTCCGATGGGCGGCTCGACTTTCCGGACGAGGTGCTGGCCCAGCTCGACATCGTCGTGGCTTCCATCCACTCTGCCATGCAGCAAGACGCGGAAACGGTCACTCAACGGATGGTGCGCGCCATCGAAAATCCCTTCGTCACCATCATCGGCCACCCGACAGCGCGCATTATCGGCCGGCGCGAGCCGGTGGCGCTCAACATGGACGCCGTCATCGCGGCGGCCGCGCGCACCGGAACGGCCCTGGAAATCAATGGCAGTCTGGAGCGGCTGGATCTGAAGGACGCCTTTGCCCGCCAGGCACGGGAGGCGGGCGTCACCTTGGTCGTCGATACCGACGCCCACCAGACTAGCAGCCTGAACAACCTCGACTTCGGCGTGGCCGTGGCGCGCCGCGCCTGGTGCTCCCCGGCGAACGTGCTCAACACGCGCGACGTTGGCGGTGTGCTGGCCTTTGCCAGAATGAAGCGCGGACGCTAACCTAGGCCGTTGTTCCGAGGAAAGGCCGGATTGTTCATGACGATGCCCTGCGCACGGCCGGTCGGCGCCGTGCTGATTGTCCTGCTGTCAGTCCTGCTGATAGGCTGTCAGTCGACCACCGGTGGCCCGCCGCCATCCGGCACGGTATTGCCGGTTGGGCTGCAAGGGCAGCCGCCGGATCACGTGCATTACCTCAGTATGGCCGACGCATTGGAGCCTGACCCATTGGACCAGGGCAAGCAAATGCTGAGCGTGACCATTCACTTGCACGCCGACAGCGCGACCCAGGGTGTGTTCGCTTTCCAGATGACCGCCGATCCTGCCACTGGCCCGACCTGGCCGTATCCGGCATATGCTGGCGGCAGTCCCGACGCCGCGGGCCAGCAGGTCAACCTGCCCGCGGGCGATGATCAGGTGGTGGCCAAGTTCCCCCTGCGCGTTCGGGTCGGCGGCAAAGTGCAGCCGAACACCTACAACATCCAGAGCGGCGGCTTCTACGACGTTGCCATCTACGCGGGCGGCCTCCCAACGACACCAGCAAACGATCCAGTGGCGCTGTTCCAGACCAGCCGCCTCTACGCCTTGCCGGACTTCGGCGGCCCGCCGCCGACGAGGACGCCGGTGCCGACGGCCACGCCGGCTGGGCTGGCCTCGCCGAACGCCACCGTCCGCCCCACCCCCACTTTCGCGCCGACCAGCACTCCTGAGCCGACCGCGACACCGCTCCCGCCGCCGTTCGCCGTCGGCCTGCTGGCCGTACAGGAGGCCGATCAGCTCAGCGGCTCTGTTATCGCCGTCGCCGGTGTGGGCGGCGCTACGATCACCGCTCCACCCGGCCAGAAGTTCGTGGTCGCCCTGTTCGTGGTGCGGCGCGACAGTCCCACCGACTCCACCAACGCGGTGCCGGCAGAGCTGAGCGTGCCGAACGGCGGGTCCTGGAAACCCGACAACAAGACTATCAATGCGCAAACGGGTAGCTTGTTCGTGACACTGCCCACCTACGGACCCGTCGGGATCGTCTACGATCCGCGCAGCCACCCCTTCCACGAGCGGCGAGTCGCGGCCCAAATCTGGCTGGCCCCCGCCGGCGCCGTGACGAATCCTGACGCCCTCCGCTTCGACGGCCAGCCAGCCTCCGCCTACCCGATGTCGTCGGTAACCTGGGTCGATCCGGGCTTTCCCTACCACCTCAAGGACCAGGTTCCGCTCAGCAGTCTGGCCAGCGTGCAGCCGCTATCCGCGGAGCCGGTCGCCGCAATCGGAACCCCGACGCCGGGCGGCGCCGCCCAACCCGGCCTCAAGATCTCCTTTGCCATCAACGGCAGCAGCAGCGTGCCGGTGGTCATCCAGCTCCGACTGATCGTGGAGGATCAGGACGGTTTGCGTGCTCAGACCGACTGTCCGGTCCAGAATTACCCGAAGCTGGTACTGGGTCAGGCGGTCCCATTCTCCTGCGCCGCGGCGCTGCCACCGGATGGGACCCACCAGGGCTACCATCTGGGCATCACCGGCGTCATCGAAGGCAACGCCGTCCCCGTGCAATGGGTGGATTTGGGCGGGTAGGATGACGGTCACGGACCCTCACTCCGGCTTCGCCACCTCTCCCCCGCAAGCGGGGGAAAGGCCCCG
>CALBSQ010000059.1 GCA_937967325.1 uncultured Chloroflexota bacterium | reverse complement strand
GCAGGCACAAGGCCAGCCCCTACACGCGCGCCCCATCTGCCAGATACGTTCCCCTCTGAGCCCACCGCGCGAGCGAGGGGAGCGGCGTTTCCGGTATCCTCGGCAATGGCACTTGCTGGCATGTTGCAGCCCCACCGTTTCAAAGGTCTGCCGCGCAGCGGAAGCCCATGTTGCCGGCGGCGCTGTCCGGCGTGTTGGCGCTGCGCGCGGCCACGCGGTAGCGGTTGCAATAGGATTTGTGGCAGAGGTAGGAGCCGCCGCGCACCACCCTGGCCTGACCGGAGGGCGGTCCCACCGGGTTATCGCGCGGGCCGCGGGCATGGTAGGCAGCGCTGAACCAGTCGCTGCACCATTCCCAGACGTTGCCGGCGACGTTGTAGAGGCCGAAGCCATTGGGCAGAAAGGCTCCGGCGGGCGCAGTGCCCAGGTAGCCGTCGTCGCCGGTATTCTGGTCGGGGAACTCCCCCTGCCAGATGTTGCAGCGGTGGACGCCATCGGGCGTCAGGTCGTTGCCCCAAGGGTACTTCTGCTGCTCCAAACCGCCGCGAGCGGCAAATTCCCACTCCGCCTCCGTCGGCAGCCGCTTGCCGGCCCAGCGGGCGTAGGCGACGGCGTCGTTCCAGGAGACGTGGACGGCCGGGTGGTTCTCGCGCCCGCGGATGGTCGAGTCGATACCCTCCGGCTTGAGCCAATGGGCCCCCTTCGCCGCCAGCCACCACGGCGCGGGCCCGCTCACCCCCATCACCTGCTTGCGCGCCCGAGGCGACACGAACTGGTGGAAGACGAAGGACCAGCCGAAGCGTTGGGCTTCGGTCTTATACCCCGTTGCTTTGACAAACTCGGCGAACTGAGCATTGGTGACCGCGCGCTGGTCCAGCAGGAACGTCCGCACCGTCACCGGACGGACGGGACCTTCGCCGTCACCGGGGAACCCCTCCGCATCGTCAGTGCCCATCAAGAACTCGCCACCGGGAATCTCGACCATTCCGGACCGTGAGCGTTTCGCTGGACCCTCCTGCAGCGCGACCAGTGGCGCTGCCGATGGCGACGGCGGCCGGGAGGGGGTGCAGCAAGTGGGCGCGCGGTCAGTCGATGGTGTGTCGTGCATGCCAACTTTCCGGAGCTAGCGGGCCCTCACCCCCGGCCCCTCTCCCGCTTGGCGGGAGAGGGGAGGCTCGACGGCATCATACACCGGGCGCCGCGTACGTTCCACAACGGGGCGGCGAGACCACAGAGAGTATCCTCTAGCGCACGCGACACCGCGTGGCCGGCGGCGAATGAGGGAGGGTGTCAACGTGGACCTTGAGCTGGCAGGCAAAGTAGCCGTAGTGACAGGAGGGAGCCGCGGCATCGGGCGCGCTATCGCCCTGCGACTAGCCGCGGAGGGCAGTCACGTCGGCATCTGCTGCCGGACGGCGGCGCAGTTGCCGAGTGTCTTGGCAGAGATGACGAGCTACGGCGTCCGCGCCCATGGTGTTGCCGCCGACGTGACGACGCCGGGCGCCGTGGAGGGATTCGTCGACGAGTGCGCCCAGGCGCTCGGCGGCGTCGACCTCCTCGTCGCCAACGTCGGCGGCTCGTCCGGCGGCAGCCTGTTGGAGTCGACTCCGGAGGACTGGCGGCGGACGTTCGATCTCAACCTGTTCCACGCCGTCCGCGCCATCCGCTCGGCGGTCCCGCACATGGAGCGGCGCGGTGGTGGGAGCGCGATCGTGATCGGCTCGATCTCGGGTTGGAAGCCCGGACCGCGGTCGCAATACGGGGCCGCCAAAGCGGCGGAGACGTTTCTGGCCTCGGCTCTGGCCCTGGAGCTTGCCCCCAAGCGAATTCGCGTCAACACCGTCAACCCGGGCTCCCTGCGCTTCCCCGGTGGGGGGTGGCAACGGCTCGCCAACGAGCAGCCGGAGCGTTACGCGGAGTTCGTGCGGCGAGAGTTCCCTTGGGGCCGGTTGGGTACCGCCGAAGAGGTGGCCGATGTCGTGGCGTTCGTCCTCTCCAACCGGGCGAGCTGGGTCAACGGCGCCGCCATCAACGTGGACGGCGGTCAGGGCCGGCCCACGGCTTTCTAGCGCGGCGGTAGAGTGGTGCGGTAGGACAGTGGCCCTGGTACTGAAGGAGGAAGGCATGACGACGATGGCACTCACCCGCGACGAGATGGTGCGGCGCACGCTCGCCTCCGATCCCACGGCCGACGGGCACTTCATTGTTGGTGTGAAGACCACCGGCATCTATTGTTTGCCGGCGTGCCATCCGCCGCGCAAGCCCAAGCCGGAGAACTGCGTGTTCTTCGGGTCGACGGACGAGGCGCGTGCGGCCGGATTCCGGGCCTGCAAACTCTGCAAGCCGGATAGCGCTTACGGCACGCCCGGCGAGGGCGACGCAGGCAGCATGGCTGAGGCGCGGAGCGTCCCCATGGTCGCCTATCTGGACACAATCGAGGAGGCGCCCGGTCCGCTCGCCTTCGCCGTCGACGACGCGGGGGCGTTGCTCCGGCTCCAGTTCCGCGACGGGCGCTACGCACGCACCGTCGAGCAGGAATTGGAGCGCGAGGGGTTCCGCATCGCGCGGGACCGAGGGCGCACGGCTCGGGCGCGGGTCGAGTTGCTGGAATATTGCGCGGGCGCACGCCGCACGTTCGATATGCCCCTCCACTTCGGCGGCTCGGCGTGGCAGAACACGGTCTGGCGGGCGCTGACACGCATACCCTACGGTGAGACGCGCACCTACGGAGAGGTCGCGACGATGATTGGGCGACCGGACGCGGCCCGCGCGGTAGGGCGGGCCAACGCCACGAACCGGCTCCCGCTCGTGGCGCCCTGCCATCGCGTGCTCGGCGCGGACGGGTCGCTGACCGGGTTCGGCGGCGGACTGCACCTCAAGGTCCGACTCCTGGCGCACGAGGGCGTCCACGTCGAGGTCGCCTGAGGCCGGGATGACACGGGCTCAGTGCTGGTTTTACAGACTCAGTTGGCGAAGTCGGCTGGGGGCGGGCCCTCACCCCCGGCCCCTCTCCCGCTTGGCGGGCGAGGGGAGCTTGGTCGGTAACGATCGTTGCCTTTCGCGGCAGCACCCGCCGCGGCGGCTAGGAATGGACGACAGCCTCGCCGTGGAGGCGCCCCTCGCCCGCCAAGCGGGCGAGGGGCCGGGGGTGAGGGCCCGTCCCGGCGCCCGCCAGCCGCGTCTCTTACACCGACGATAACCGGGACGGCCTCCTCGTCGCCAACACCCGCGGATCCTCCGGCGCTCACCTGCCGTAAGTCCGGCGGACGCCACCGAAGTCTGTTATCCAGAGGCAGGATCACGGTCCCCGGCGCGAGCTTCGGCGTCCGCCTCCACACCGGCGTGCCGCTTTACTCGGGCGACCGCCCCGCCGTCGCGTAGTCGCTCGCCGTCTCCGCGACCCGTCGGGTCGCCTCGAGCGGCGTCGCTCGGTCGGGCGCCAGGGCACTCACGTCCGGGATCACCATGAGGCCCTCCTCGGGAATACCCACCGTCCGGACCCGCCCGTCGCGCCAGAGCTTGGCGGTGTAGGCACAGACGACCGCGTCGAGCTGATGCTCCGAGGCGTCCGGATGGTCGAGCCCGGGCGCCATGGGCTGCAGCGCCTGGTGAATCCGGCGGCGGCCGAGCTGGGTGCGCTTGCCGGCGGTTGGCAATCCCAGCAGGCGGAGCGTCGCGTAGGGGTAGACCTCGAGCGGCTCCCAGCCGGCGCTCCGGAAGTCCCCCGCCAGCCGGATGCCGCGCCGGGCCAGCACCTTGATCAGCGCCGTGGCGAGGATCGGCACGCGCAGCCGCAGGAGGTCGCGCTCGATCTGGCGGCTGCGCGATCGCCGCCCCTCTCCCTCGGGAAGAGCGGTCGGCAGCACACACCGGGCGTGGGCAGTAGGGACGACCCTGCAACGCGAACAAGCGCGCTGGCGGCAGAGTCGGAGCATCCGATTCCGGCAACGAGCCCGCCGGATAGCCAGTTCTTGCCATTAAGTTGACCATCTGGTTGCTCCGCGGTATTCAGAAGGAAGCGCCCGCGGCTAACGGCGCGGCGCACTGCCGCGCGAATTGGCCCACGAGGTATGCCGCTTGCCCGGCAGCTGAACGGGGGCAGCCATTCCTCATCGAGGACGCTATGGCATCAAACGCCCAGCCCGTTTTCCCACCATCGTGCGACGATGGGCCTGCCTGGCCCATCCTCATTTGCCTCCTTGGCGAATTCCGCATCGTCAAGGGCGGTCGTCCTGTCGCCCTGCGCGGCGCGAAGTCTCAGGCATTCCTCAGCCACCTGGGTCGGCGGCCCGATTATGGGGTCTCGCGCGACGCCGTGCTGGAAACGCTCTGGCCCGAAAGCGACGTGACACTCGCCTGTCAGTCGCTGAATAGCCTGGTCTACAGCCTGCATAAGCTGCTTGGCGACGCCATCGCCGGGGCCCCGCCCGTGCTTCAGGACGATGGCCGCTACTATCTCAACGTCGACGCGGGAGTCGCCGTCGATATCACCAGATTTGATGCGCTCGTTCGCGACGGCGACCAGCACTCGCGCGCCGGCCGGACCGTGGCCGCGGTGGGGGCCTACAAAGAAGCAGCAGGCATGTATCGGGGTGAGCTCTGCGGCGGCAGCGACATCTACGCCACGCTGGAGCGCGAACGCCTGCGAACCCTGCACCTGAAGGTGCTAGCCCACCTGGCCGACCACTACTATGCCTACGGTGACCACGCGGCGTGCCTGGAGTACGCCCTACGGATTCTGGGCAGCGATCCCTGTCGCGAAGATGCTCATCGCGTGGTCATGCGTTGCCACATGCGCCTGGGCGAGCGATCCCAAGCACTGCGCCAGTTCCGCATCTGTGAGGCGGCGCTGCGGCGCGAGTTCGATGCCCTGCCGGAAGCGGCAACCGTGGCCCTCTTCGACCGCGTGCGCAGGGCGCCTGACAGCATCTAGCGCCTACCTCATCCGGAATTCAGGCATAACCTCAGTCATATCTCAGGGCCACCTCATCCCGTCCTCAGTGGTCGTCGGTATCCTGCCTCCGACATCGGACTTGCAGCAATCGGGAGTTGAATATGGCTGCGCTGGAGCGGCTGAGCGACGGGCGGCTGGTCACGGTGATCGTCCGACTGCTGATGGACCGGCGCGGACGCCTAAAGTATGGAGAACTCGTCGACAATCGGGGGCTCGCCTTCGGCCGGTTCACCCGCTGGCGCGCGCTCTGCCACGCCGCGCGTGGTCTGGCCATCACGCTCAGCGAGGAGGGCGAGGAGCGAGAACCGTAATCACCGTGAGTAGTCGCGCGGCGTGAGTGCCCGGACGGTTGCCACGGAGAGAGGAGTCAGGCAGGGTGCCCATCACTGTATCCTACCCGGGCGTCTACGTCGAGGAGATACCGAGCGCCGTCCACACGATTACGGGCGTCGCCACCTCGATTACGGCGTTCGTGGGCTATACCGTGCAGGGACCGGTCAACCGGGCCATCCGCATTTCCAGCTTCGCCGACTTCCAACGCGGCTTCGGCGGGCTCAATCGGGCCAGCGACGTCAGCTATGCCGTCCAGCAGTTCTTCCTGAACGGCGGCTCCGACGCCTACGTGGTCCGCGTCGCCCAGGGCGCCGCCGCCGCGACTGTGACGCTGAAGTACGACGGCCCAGCGGGCAACGACGCGTTGGTCGTCGCGGCTGCCAGCGCCGGCGATTGGGGAAACCGGCTACAGCTGGATGTGGACTACGCCACCACCAACCCGGACAGCACCTTCAACATGACCGTTACCCGCTCCGACCTGCAGAACGGAACACTCGTACAGACGGCGAGGGAGCAACACCTCAACCTGAGCATGAACAGCCATGCTTCGACGTACGCACCCAGCGTGGTGAACAGCGCCTCCAATCTGGTCCAGTTGCAGCGCCCCATTGGCTTGGCCTTCGCCAACACCGACCGTGGCTGGAGCATGAGCGGCGAGCTGTCCGCGTTCCCGGCCTTGCTGGCCACGCAGACCACCATAGCCGGCCTCCTCGACGGTATCGATCCCTTTACGCTGGTGCTGACCGGCGCCCTTGCCAATTCGCCGGCGACGCTGGTGACCGCGCTCAACAATGCCATCACGGCCGCCGGCCTCAGCGCGCGCCTTCAGGCCCAACAGACGGATGCGCTGGGGGCACCCGATGTCGCCGGGAACTTCGTCAAGCTGACGTCGCTGTTCGTCAACACGAACGCCAACACGAACGGCGAGTTCTCTTCGGTCCAGGTGACGACGGCGCCCGCGAACGACGTGGCCAAGGCGCTCAAGCTGGGGCTGGCGAACGGGGGACGCGAGCAGGAGGGCGCCAGCGCACGCCGGCCGCGCCAGACCGGCGCCGCCAGCGCCGACCTCAATGACCTAGTGGGCACGCCGGTGGCCGGCGCGCTCGACGTCACGATCAACGATCACTCCACGGGAGCAGCGGTGGCGATCGTCAGCACCAAGACCACGCCGGTCCTGCCGAATACAAACGTCGGTCCCGCGCTGGTGACCGCCCTCCAGAACCTTATTCGCGCCCTCTCCACCCCAGGCTCCCCGATCCCGGCGGTACAGAACGCCACGGTCCAATTGGTGGGCACCTCGCTGCGCATCGTCCCCAGCGCCAACACCCCGAACGCCTCCATCGTGCTGGGGAACGCGCTCGGCGTGGCGCTGCGCCTCACGGGAGCCGGGGCGTTCGAGAACGTGCAGCGCTACACCCTCGGGAGCGGCGCCAGTTTCGGGGCGCAGACGGGGGCGGCGCCGGGAGTCGACGGCTCCCCGCCCGGCCCTGCCGACATCATCGGCGTCGACGCGAACAAGACGGGAATCTATGCTCTGCGCGACATCGATCTCTTCAACTTGTTGGTCATCCCGGGAACGGCACAGCTCGGCGGCGCGGCGCCCAGCGTCATCAACGCGGCAATGGCGCTCTGCGAGGAGCGCCGGGCCTTCTACGTGGTCGATGCGGATCCGTCCATGGCGCTCAGGACCATCGCGGGTTGGGTCGGCAGCGTCGACAGCAGCAAGAATGCCGCCGTGTACTTCCCCTGGATCCAGGCGGCCGACCCGCTGGATGGCTTTCGCCCGCGCGGCATGCCGCCAGCGGGCGCCATCGCCGGTATCTTTGCCCGCACCGACAGCCAGCGCGGCGTCTGGAAGGCCCCGGCCGGCACGGAGGGATCCATACAGGGGGCCCAGGGGCTGACCTACACTCTGACCGATGCCGAGAATGGGCAACTCAATCCGCTCGGCATCAACTGTCTGCGTACCTTTCCCGTGTACGGGCGGGTCGTCTGGGGCGCGCGCACGCTATTGGGCTCCGATCAGGCGGCCAGCGAGTGGAAGTACATCCCCGTTCGCCGCCTCGCCCTGATGATCGAGGAGAGCCTCTATCGGGGGACCAAATGGGTGGTGTTCGAGCCGAATGCCGAGCCCCTCTGGTCCCAGGTCCGGCTCAACGTCGGCGCCTTCATGCACGACCTGTTCCGCCGGGGCGCCTTCCAGGGCGCCATGGCCCAACAGGCCTACCTCGTCAAGTGCGACGACGAGACCACGACGCAGGACGACGTGGACCGGGGAATCGTCAACATCCTGGTTGGCTTCGCCCCGCTCAAGCCGGCCGAGTTCGTCATCCTGCAGATCCAACAGCTCGCGGGTCAGCTCCAGGTCTAAGGAGGAACGTCGGTGGCCCAATTCAGCGTCAATCCCACCCGCTTCGACCCGTACAAGAACTTCAAGTTTCGCGTCAAGTGGGACGGCCAGTACGTCGCCGGGGTAAGCAAGGTCGGCGCGCTCAAGCGCACCACGGAGGTGGTCGAGCACCGCGAAGGCGGCGATCCCAGCACGGGGCACAAGTCCCCCGGCCGCACGAAGTACGAGGCGATCACGTTGGAGCGCGGCGTGACGCACGATACTGCCTTCGAGGTCTGGGCCAATCGGGTCTGGAACTTCGGCGGCGCACCGGGCGCGGAGTCGTCGCTGGCCAACTTCCGCAAGGACATCATCCTGGACGTCTTCAACGAAGCCGGGCAGAAGGTGATCTCCTACAAGATCTATCGCTGCTGGGTGTCCGAATATCAGGCCCTGCCCGACTTCGACGCCAACGCCAACGCCGTTGCCATCCAGACCATCAAACTGGAGAACGAGGGCTGGGAGCGCGATGTCGCCGTGACCGAGCCTCAAGAGCCCTCGCTACCGTTAGGATGAGCAGTGATAGATGCCGTAGCGGTGACTCTCCCTGGGGGGATCTTCTGGGAGGGCGAATTGCGTCGCGACGCCACGCTCCGGCAGGTCACCGGAGCGGATGAGGATTTCCTGAACGAGGCGTGCCGCTCGATGTCCCCGGCGGCCCGTACCACCGCCCTGCTGGCTCGCTGCTTGCGCTCTCTCGGCCCCTGTGCTCCGGTGACGTCTCAAGCCGTGCGATCGCTCGCCGCCGGCGACCGGGAAGCCTTGCTGTTGCACCTGCGCCGCCTCACCCTGGGCGACCAGATCACCTGCGCCTTGACCTGCCCCCGCGCAGACTGCGCCGAGCGGATGGACCTGGAGATCGCGGTGAGCGACCTGCTACTCGAGCCGTATCCCTCCTGGGACGCCAGGCACGAGGTCCTGCTGGACGGCACGGACCAGTCATCCCGTGTGCGCTTCCGCCTAGCCAATGGGGCGGACCAGGAAGCCGTCGCCGCCCTGGCGCGCCAAGACGAGGACGCCGCCGCTGCCCTGCTGTTGGATCGCTGCATCGAGGGCGTGGCGGGGGAAGCCGAGCCGGCAGCCAAAATGCTGGCGCCGACCGATCGGGAGACGCTGAGCCGGCTGATGGCCGAGCTCGATCCCCAGGCCGAGGTGCGTCTGGAGCTGACCTGTCCCGCCTGTGGTGTCCGCTTCACCGCTCTGTTGGACACGGCAAGCTACTTCTTCCAGGAGCTGGCCGGCCGGCCGGAGTATCTCTATCGCGAAGTCCACGGGCTGGCATTGCACTACCACTGGAGTGAGGCGGAGATCCTGGCCTTGAGCCGGCGCAAACGCCGGCTCTACCTGGGGCTGCTCGCTGAAGCGCTCGGCGGAGGGGGTGACGGGTGAGCGATTTCGTCCGCAACCTGGTTCGTCGAAGCGCCGGGCTGCCGGTCGCGGCAGCCTCGCTCGTCCCGCCGCCGGACCTCCTCGGCCGCCTGGACACGGCACGAGTCCAGGCGGCCACGCCCAAGCCGCTCGCCTCCGCACCAGATCATATCGTCGCCGCGGCGAAGGCGGTGGCGACGACACTGGCGGTGGCGCCCAGGCCAGCGCCTGCCGCTCTATCGTCGCCACCGCCCGCCGTGCCTGCCCCGCCACCTGGCTCCGCACCGGAGCGGGCACGCGCGCGGCCGCCTGTGCCTTTCCCTGCTCCGTGGTCAACCACCCAGCCTCCACTGACGCCACGAGCACGGGAGGCGGCCGACTACACACGCGATGCCAGGCAAGCGCCCGCCGTCTCCCCTCTGGTTGTCCCCTCGTCCATGACGCGGCCTCTCCCTCAGCCACGGACAGAGCTGTCGCGCCCGCGCGACGGCGGCGCGCCGGTTGCTGTTCCGGCCTCGATGACGCTTCCAGGGCTCCGCGGGCTGAACATTCCGGGCACGTCCAGGCCGGCGGCGAGCCGCGCGCCGCTTCCCGCGCCACCATTGGTGACGCCCCTTGCCGAGCGACCGGCGCCGATCACTCCGGCATGGCAGACGAGCAGCAAGACAGCGTTCGCCTCGGACCAGGGCGCTCAGCCCGTGACGCCACAGCCGCGGGAGGCGCGGCCGGTCCGGCTGCCCCAACTTCGACCAGTCCAGGCCCCTGGCGAGCCGGCCCAGCCGGCCACGGCGGTCCTCGTGCGGATCGGCCGAATCGAGGTACGAGCGGCCCAGTCGCCGGCGAGGACGCCACCTCCCCCGGTGCCGCGCGGTCGCGGCTTCGCCGAGCACATCCTGGCGCGGCGTTACCTCGATCGAGCCTGGCGCTAGCGCATCGACAGGAGACATGTGTTGCGACGTTTTGGACTTGGACCAGAATTGTTTTTCTGTGGATACCCCCGGGCCCGCCCTGACGGTGCGCTAGAGGATCGCCGTGAGTAACTTCCTGGCCATCGCGACGGTGACCGCAGCCTTGGGCCTGTCCTTGCAAGGGGCGATTGGCACGGACGTGCCCGGCGCGACTGTCACGACCCTCCGCCCCGACGGATCGGGCGGCGCGCCATCACCGCACGTCAACCTCTATCTCTATCAGATCACGCCGAACGCCGCCTGGCGGAATGCCGATCTGCCCACGCGCACTGGCAACGGGCAGATAATGCAGCGGCCACAGACGGCGCTGGATCTCCACTATCTGCTGACGTTTTACGGCGACGAGGCCCGGCTGGAGCCGCAGCGCATGCTCGGCAGCGCCGTGCGCACCCTCCACGCCCAACCGGTCCTCACGCCGCCAATGATCCAGAACGCGACGTCCAGCGCTACCTTTCCCTTCCTGGCCTCCTCCGACCTGGCCCGGCAGATCGAGCTCGTCAAATTCACACCACTGCCGCTGTCCCTGGAGGAGTTGTCCAAGCTCTGGTCGGTCTTCTTTCAGACCCAATATGCGCTCACGGCGGCCTACCAGGGCACGGTCGTGCTGATCGACAGCGACGATACGCCCCGCGAGGCGCTGCCCGTCCGGCAACGCAACGCCTACGTCCTCGCGTTCCGGCAGCCGCTAATCGAACAGGTGACGGCACAGCAGGGGGCGGACGCTCCCATCGTCGCGGGCAGCACCCTGGTTGTTCGGGGGCAGCGCTTGCGCGGCGACGTCACGCACATCGCCGTCGCCGGTACGGAAGTAGCGCTCGCGCCCGCGGTGGTGAGCGACACGCAGATCAACGTCACCCTCGCCGCGCCACCCTTGCCGGCCGGGCGGTTGCGAGCAGGCGCACAGGGTATCCAGGTCGTCCATCCCGTGCTGATGGGGACGCCGCCGACCCTTCATCGGGGCGTCGCCTCCAACATGGCGGCGTTTGTCCTTCGCCCCACCATCACGAATGTCAATGCTCCGAACTCGGCCGCCGTACTGGTGCATGTAGATCCCATCGCCGGTCGCGCCCAGCGGGTGATCCTGCTGCTGAACGGCCTGCCCGGCAGCGGGGGCACAGGCTACTCCTTCCCGGCGAAGGACCGCTCCACCGACACCAGCTCGATCACGTTTCCCATCGCCGGGGTGCCCGCTGGGATGTACCTGGCGCGCGTGCAGGTGGACGGCGCCGAGAGTCCGCTCGCTGCCAATGCGTCCGGCCAGTTCGTGGCGCCCACGGTGGCCATCCCATGAGCGCCACCGCGACGCTGGACTGGGACACCGCCAACCAGCGCTTGCTGATGTTGGCGGTCGCCGGCGTGGGCGAGCACCTGGATCGGCACGCGGCGGGCGTGAAGGCGCCGCTTGGAGACGAACCGGACGGCGCCTGGCAAGCGGCAGCAAACGCCATGCCTGCTCTTCCGGCGCTGGATGTGCTGTGCCAGGCCCTCGCGCTGTCGCCATTCGAGCGAGCCATTCTCGTGCTCTGCGCCGGCATGGAACTGGACGCGCGCCTCGCCGCGCATTGCGCCGCGGCGCACGGCGACCCCGACCGTCCCTACCCCACCTTCGGCCTGGCGCTGGCCGCGCTACCGGCGGCGCACTGGAGCGCGCTGACACCGGCCGCCCCGCTGCGCCGCTGGCGGCTCGTCGAGCTGACCGATCCCAGCCGGCTGACCGGCAGCCCCCTGCGCATCGACGAGCGCATCTTGCACTACCTGACGGGCATCCAGTACCTGGACGAGCGGCTGGCGGACTTCATCGAGCCGTGCGACACGGCGGGGGACCTGCCGCCGTCGCAGCGTACACTGGTCGATCGAATAGCGGCAGCCTGGTCCCCACGGGCCCTTGGCTTCGCCCGGCCGGTTATCCAGCTCTGCGGGGACGAAACTACCGGCAAGCGTATCGTCGCCCGGACGGCTTGCCGAGCCCTGGGACTCGGCCTCTCCGTGCTGCCGGCTAACGCCATTCCGCGGAACCGGAGCGACCTCCGCACGCTCGGCGTGCTGTGGGAGCGGGAAGCCATCCTCACCTCCAGCGCCCTGCTCCTGGACGCCCAAGATTGGGACTACCCGGATGTCCCCCTGGCCGCCGCGGTGGACGGTCTGGCGGAGAGGATCCGGACGCCGCTGTTGCTGGCCTGCCGCGAGCGATTGCCGCTCGCTCGGCGACCGGCGACAGTCCTGGCCGTGAGCAAGCCGGCGCCGCACGAGCAACGCCAGGCCTGGCGACGCGCGCTGGGACCAGCCGCGGATCGCCTGAATGGAAGGGTAGAAGAGCTGGTAGCGCACTTCAGCCTCAGCGCCCCCGCCATTCACGCGGTGGGTGTCGAGGTGCTGGGACCGGAGCCGGACGGCAACGCGGACGCGCTGGCCCAGGTTCTGTGGGAGCGCTGCCGCGAGCAGGCGCGCCCCCGACTGGAGGCGCTGGCGCAGCGCCTCGAACCCGGGGCGGACTGGGAAGATCTGGTCGTGCCGGAGGCGCAACTGGAGCTATTGCGACAGATGGAAGCGCAGGTACGCCAGCGTGTCACCGTGTACGAGCGGTGGGGCTTCGCCGGACGGGGGACGCGGGGACTGGGCATCAGCGCGCTATTCGCGGGCCCCAGCGGCGCCGGCAAGACCCTGGCCGCTGAGGTGCTGGCGCGCCGCCTGCACCTCGACCTCTACCGCGTCGACCTCGCCGCGGTGGTGAGCAAGTACATCGGCGAGACCGAGAAGAACCTGCGGCGGGTGTTCGACGCCGCGGAGGGCGGTGGCGCGATCTTGCTGTTCGACGAGGCCGATGCCCTGTTCGGCAAGCGCAGTGAGGTCAAGGACAGTCACGACCGCTATGCCAACGTCGAGGTGAGCTACCTGCTGCAACGGATGGAAGCCTATCGCGGGCTGGCCATCCTGACCACGAACGTGAAAAGCGCGCTCGATGCCGCCTTCGTGCGGCGCATCCGCTTCGTCGTGCAGTTCCCCTTCCCCGACCAGGCGCAGCGCGCCGAGATCTGGCGGCGCATCTTCCCGCCGTCGACGCCGACGGAGGGGTTGGACGTGGACAAGCTGGCGCGGCTGAACGTGGCGGGCGGCAACATCCGCAACATCGCGCTGAATGCCGCCTTCCTGGCGGCCGGCGAGGGAGCGCCGGTGCAGATGGCGCACCTGCTGCGCGCGGCGCGCAGCGAGTACCTCAAGCTGGAGAAGCCGCTGTCCGAGGCGGAGATCGGAGGGTGGGTATGACGTCGGGGCCGGTCGATGTGGTGATCGACGAGCTAACCCTGCTCGGCTTCGGCCCCGGCGACCGCGAGCGCATCCGCGGCGCGCTGGAGCGAGAGCTCTCGCGGCTGTTCACCGAGTTCGGGGCGCCGGGAGGACTGGAACGGGAGGGGAGTCGCGCTGTGCGGACCGCGCCAGCCCTCGGAGCGCGAGTCAGCCAGGCTCTGGATGATGTAGGCGTGCAAGTCGCGCGCGCGGTATACCGGCGGCTGAGCCGATGAGCACCAGTCTACGTATGCCCCAAAAACCCGCGGTAGGGCCAGCCTCCTCAGCGCCCCAGATCGGTCTCCTCCGGCGCAAGTGTGCCTGCGGCGGCACGGCGGGGCCGGATGGGGAATGCACGGCCTGCCGTCAGCAACGACTCGACAGGCAGAGCCAAGGCCAGACGCAGAGCCGGCCCTCGATCGTGCCGCCGGTCGTTCACGATGTGCTGCGCTCGCCCGGCCGGCCGCTGGACTCGGCCAGCCGCGCCTTCTTCGAGCCACGCTTCGGCCACAGCTTCGGACGTGTGCCGGTGCATTCCGGTACCCCGGTCCCGACACAAGCCGGGCTCACGGTCAGCCGGCCCAGCGATTCAGCGGAACAGGATGTGGACCGCGCGGCCAATGGGATCATGGGCACGCCGGGAAGCCCGACGCGACACTCCCATGACTTCAGCAGCGTGCGCCTGCACCTGGATAGGCAAGCGGCAGATTCGGCGCAGGCCGTACACGCTCTGGCCTACACCGTGGGCAGTCGCGTGGTGTTTGGTTCAGGACAGTACGCGCCAACCAGCGTGGCCGGGCGACACTTGCTGGCACACGAGCTGGCTCACGTCGTACAGAACGAACAGGGGGGCGTTGGGGTTCGCGGGCACAGCAATCAGCTACTGCAGCGGCAGACACCCCCGCTGTCGTCACCGGCAGCGCCGGCCCCGGCTCCCGCCGCGGGAAACGCCATCGCGCCAAACCCGTATACCTGGCAAGGCTGCGACCCCAACAACGCCGGCACCCTGAGCTCCGAATTGAGCGATGCCACCGACTGGGTGCGCCAAGCCATCACCGATCTGCAGAGCACGGAGAGACCTGCCGGTACCAACGGAGCCCTGGGGCGCTACCTGTCGGCCGCACCCGCGCACGTCACCAATACTATCCTCCCAAAGCTGCGGACGATCCTTAGAGACCTGAGCCTCGGGGCTTCCAACTTTCGTTGCCAAACGGAGCAGCAGTGCCTTGCCCGATTTCCCGGAGGCGCCAACGCCTTTTCCGGACACCCGATCACCCTCTGTCCCGGCTATTTTGCCAACTCCAAATTGGACCGCGTCACCACGCTGATCCACGAGGCCGGGCACAACGCTGGCCTGGCGGGTAACGTCATCGAATGGCAACGGCCCTTCCCCGGGCTGAGCGTGGTGGAGAGGCTCGGCAACACCGAGTCCTACGCCGCCTTTGTTCGCAGCAACCGCTACCCGGACGTTGCGCCCTACGAGCAAGCGCTCGGGCCACGCCTCGGAGCAGGCGTGCTCTTCCCCGGTGGAGGCGCGTCACCTCATTTTCTCGTCACCGCCGAGTGGGACTCGATGATCGGCCAGCGTGTCTTCCGATTCCTGGACCTCCATCAAGGGACGAGGGTTGACGTCGACTCGTCCGGAACCATCCTTTTCTCCGAAGAGATCGGAGCACGCGCCTTCGCCCCCGTCTCGGTCTCACGGATCCCCTTCTTCCTCGACGTGCGCACGGGCATTGTCTTCGGCACCGACGCGACGCCGCGCCAGGATGTGCTGCTCGGCCCCGCGGCCGAAGCCGGGATCGGCGTGGCCGCCGGCAACGTCGACGTGAGCGTGAGCTACCGCCGTATCTGGAACCTCCTGAACCGGACCCCCGACATCCAGTCGATCACGGTGAATGGGGAAGTCAGATTTTGATGGGTAGCAGATGAAGATACAGCTTCAGCGGACCCAGCCGGCGATGTCCTCTCGCTCCGCGCCCGAGGCCGCGGCACCCCGGTCGAGGCTGGCCACTGCGCTGACGCTGGGCACGTCTCGTCCGCTTTCCCAACGGCGATGCGGCTGCGGCGGCACACCGGGGCCGGACGGCGAGTGCGTGACCTGTCGCGCGAAGCGGCTGGACAGACAGCGCCAATCGGCTGACGGGGTCGAGCCGGCAACGATACCGCCCATCGTGCATGACGTGCTGCGCTCGCCTGGCCAGCCGCTGGGCGTAGCGACGCGAGCGTTCATGGAACCGCGCTTCGGGCACGACTTCAGCCGGGTGCGGGTGCATACCGACGCGCAGGCGGCGGAGTCGGCGCGAGCGGTGAACGCGTTGGCCTACACAGTGGGTCGGGATGTGGTGTTCGGAGCGGGTCAGTACGCGCCGAATGCGCAATCCCGCCAGCGATTGGTCGCTCACGAGCTCGCGCACGTCCTTCAGCAGTCGGCGCACGTTCACAACGGCCACTGGGTCGAATCTCTAGAGGGGCTCGGCACGACGCTAACCTCGCACCTGGAAGCGCAAGCTGACGCTGTTGCCGATCGATTGCTGGTGGCGCGACCCCTCGCGCAGCATAACCTATCAACCGCACCCGCGATAACGATACAACGACAACGACTGGGCACAAGAGTGACGCAGCCGGCTGGCGCGACCAGTCGGTACCGGCGCGTTACCGCGACTTTTGATGGCCAGGAATTCGTAATGACGGCTGACGGCACAGAAATCCTGCGCGCATCGGGAGATTCGGGGAGACCGTACACGGTCCGGCCTGCCGATGTTGCTCGGTGTAGCGGGTCTCTAGATGATAGTTATCTGAATAACCCTCGTTATGTCGGTATAGCTGACAACGGCCCCATTCCCGAGGGGCGGTACCAGTTTCGCACAGCGGAAATGAGCACCTTCAGCCTCGCGGAGCAGGCACAGATGATGATGGGCGGGCGCTTCATAGATCCGTTTGGAAACCCGCTCCACGGTGGCGATTGGGGTGCTGGCCGCGTGGCCCTGAGGCCAATGAGAGTCTTGCCGGCAAGACTGTGCGGGAACACCGCTACCCGAAGCGGCTTCTACCTGCACGGCGGCATCATGCCGGGTTCGTCCGGGTGTATCGATATCGGCAATTCGCCGTTTAGCCAACTTGTCAGCCTGTTGACCGGATATCGGGGGCCCATCCTTGTCACCGTTCATTACACTCGCGGCGCACCGAGTGTCGGATTCGTCCGCCGAGCTCTGGGACGTTTCATGTATCCACCTGGACAAGATCCGGGTTGGCTCGATCGTCTCAAGTCGCTACTAGACTTCTGAAAAGGAATTCGGCGCTAGTTGCGTGCCGCGAAGGGACTGATCGCCATGGTGTTTCACAGGTAGGGAGAACGCTTGGTGTCCAACTTCCCAGGTAGTCCCTGGTTGCTCAAGGGCGCGCTCGTGGTCTTCGAGACGCTCGCCCCCATACCGACCAACATCATCGTGTTCCAGTATAACCCGGAGACCATGACGCGCAGCCTCGAGCAGCAGGGGCGTGACTATCAACTGGGACAGAACTCGGGCGATACCCTGCACATCCAATATCCGCCGTTGGAGAGCTTCACGCTGTCGGTCGAGCTCGACGCCGCCGATCAGTTGGAGCTGTCCAATCCGCTGGCCGTGGCCACCGGCTTGCACCCGACGCTGGCGGCGCTGGAGCTGCTGCTCTACCCAATGTCTGCTCTGCTGATCCTCAACAAGGCGCTGGCGCTGGCCGGCTCCGCCATGATCACGCCGCCGGCGCTGCCCATGGTGCTGTTCGTCTGGGGACCGGCGCGGGTCGTGCCCGTGAAGGTGACCTCCGTGTCGGTCACCGAGCAGGCCTTCGACCAATTGTTGAATCCCATCCAGGCGAGGGTCGAGCTGGGTCTGCGCACGCTCGGCATCGACGAGCTGGCGACCGTTGGCCCGCCCTTCGACACGCTGTGGCTAGTCAACCTCATCGCCAAGGAAGCGTTGGCGCGCCTGAACGTCGTCAACTCGGCGCAGCAGATTCGGGGAATGTTGCCGTTCTGAGGAGGGAGCCATGTTCGCGCGAGGGAGTCGCTACGAGACCGTGCCCACGGGCGCCTTTACCGATCCCGATGGAAAGCAGATCCCCTACAAGCTGCTGCGTCTGCTGCCCGACCCCGTCGCGGTGCAGACCTACCCGATACGCCAGGGCGACCGCCTGGACCTACTTGCCTACCAGGCCTACCGCGACCCGGAGCAGTTCTGGCGCCTCTGCGATGCCAACCACACCCTGTGGCCGGACGATCTGACGTCCACGCTCGGGCGCCGCCTGCGCATCCCCCTGGCGCAGAGGTAGGACCATGGCCGGGGTCACCTACACCCTGCTCATCGGGCTCGTGCCGGCGCCCCAACCGTTGCTGGACGCCGTCCAGCAGATCGAGGTCGAGGCGTCGCTCGACGTGGCCAGCATGTTCCGTCTGCGCTTCGGCATCAGCCAGACGGCCATCGGCGACTGGAGCGTGCTGGAGTATGACCTGTTCCGGCCCTTGCTGCCCATCAGCATCCGCGTGCAGTCCGGCCTCGGACCGCCGGAGGCGCTGATCAACGGATACGTGTCCGGCCAGCAGGTGACCTACGCCGCTGAGCCGGGACAGTCGACCCTGGAGGTCTCGGGGATGGACGCCACCGTGCTGATGAACCTCCAGGAGAAAGCGTTCCCCTGGCCCAACCTGCCCGACAGCGCCATCGCGGCCGCCATCTTCGGCCAGTATGCGCTCGTGCCGGTGGTGCTGCCCACAGCGCCGGTGTTGATCGAGCCGGAAGGGACGACGACGCAGCGCGGCACCGACATTCGCTTCTTGCGCCGCCTCGCCCAGCGCAACGGCTTCGAGTGTTACGTCCAGCCGGAGCCGCTCACCGGCGTGGACCTGGGCTACTTCCAGCCTCCCCAGGTCGTCGGTCTACCACAGGCGGTGCTGTCCGTGAACCTGGGGCCGGCGACCAACGTCAGTGACTTCAACGTGCGCTACGAGATGCTGCGCCCGACCACGGCTATCGCCGCCGGTCTCGACGTGACCACCAAGGCTCCCCAGCCGGCCGTCGCCCCCGTGCCGCTGGAGTTCCCGCTCGGACTAGAGAGCACGCTGCTGCGCGAGCTGCCGCCGGCGATCGTCCTGCCGGCCGACACTGGACTGTTCCGCACGCCGGAGCTGCAGCTGCTGGCGCAGGCCGTCGTCGACCGTTCCACCTGGACGGTGGTGGCTGAGGGACGAGTTGGGCCGGACGTGAGCATCCTGCGCCCGGGCGGAACCGTCAACGTCCGCGGCGCCGGCCGCGTCTTCAACGGGTCGTATTACGTGACGCGCGTTTTGCACACCATCAACCGCGACGGGTATACGCAGCACTTCACCGCCCGCCGCAACGCCGTCGGCATGACCGGCGCCGAAGTCTACGTGCAGGTGTAGGGAGAGCGGAGATGTCGGTCGAACAAGGCGTCGAGATGGCGCTGGAGCGCCTGACGGACCGGTTCTACGGCAAATACCGTGGGCTGGTGGCCATCAACGTGGATCCGCTGAACCTGGGCCGGCTCAAGGCGGTGGTGCCGGAAGTGCTGGGCACGGTGCCGACGAGCTGGGCGTTGCCCTGCGCGGCCTACGCCGGCACCGGGTCGGGATTGTTTGCCATCCCCCCAATCGGCGCCGGCGTCTGGATCGAGTTCGAAGCCGGCGACGTGTCCCGGCCGATCTGGAGCGGCGCCTGGTGGGCGACCGGCGAGGTACCGCTGGACGAGCAGATGACCCCGGCGCTGCCCACGACCAAGATCCTGCGCAGCGATCAGGGCCTCTTGGTCGCGCTGGACGACCTGGCCCAGACGATCACCATCTCCGATGCGCAGGGGCTGAACTTGCTGACCATCAAGGTGCTCGCCGGCGCCATCCAAATCCAGAGCGCCGCGCGGGTGGTGCTGGAGGCGCCGCTGATCCAGCACGGTCAGGCCGCCGTGCATCCAGCCGTGTTGGGGGACGAATTGCTGGCCTACCTGACGGAGCTGGTGACCATCTTCAACAGCCACGTCCACCCGGGCGAGCTGGCGCTCGGCTTCATGCCGGTCACGCCGGCGCCGCCGGTGTCGCCTGCGACGCCGCCGACGCCGGAGCTGCTGTCGACCAAGGTCGTGGTGGAATAGGGGGAGAGACGTGGCAGGGGTACTGAAACCTGGCGCCATGGGCGATCCCGCGGACGCGGGCAAGCCGGCTGCATTCCAAGGCAGCATGGCAGAGGCGATCGAGGACGCCCTCAACCGCCTGCTGCAACTGGACAGCATGGCTACGTTCCAGACGAATGACAACTCCACGCCGGCGCGCGACCGGCGACGCGTCTTCGTCGCCATCGCCCAGGGCATCGTCAACCATCTGGTTGCTAACCAGGAGGCCTTCGTGATCAAGGAGGCCGCCAACGTGACGACGACCCTGAAGATCGACATCCAGCAGAGCTAGGGGGGACCTCACCTCCTGACCTCCTCTCCGGCGCGGAGAGGAGGAACGCGAACGGGGGGACAGGCGCGACTATGGCAGCGCATACGTGGAGGGAGAGCATGGACACGGCGTTTCTCGACTATCCCTTCCACCTGGACGGCCGCGGGCGCAGCGCCACGACCCAGGAGGACGACCACGTCCGCGACATGATCTACCAGGTGCTCTTCACCAGCCCGGGCGAGCGCGTCAACCGGCCGGACTTCGGCTGCGGGTTGAAGACGCTGCTGTTCATGCCCAACAGTGACACGCTGGCAGCGGCAACCCAATTCCTGGTGAAAGGGTCCTTGCAGCGCTGGCTGGAAAACGACATCCAGGTGGAGAGCGTCGAGGTCAGCGCCGTCGACGAGCGCCTCACCGTGACCGTCGCCTACAGCCGCCGGATGGGCGGTGAGCGGCGCGTCGATCAGTTCACGGCCCCGGCATAGGAGGAGCGTCGTGGCAGAGGACGGCATTCCGGTCTGTGACGACGCGCAGCGACGCGCCGACCTGCAGGCCCACCCGACGCTGAATGGGATCGACTACGTTGAGGTCGACGCGGCGACCCATTACACCCTCTCCGTCTACTTCCTGAAACCCTTGCCGCCTGCCAACCCGGCCAATCCCGCCGACACCGCGGATGCCTATGGCATCACCGCCGACCTCACCGCCATCAGTGTCGGTGGCGGCACCCGCGTCGTCGGCATCGGGGTGCTGGGCGCCACCCGCCGGCTGACGCCTCAGGGCGACGGCTACCTGGAGATCGCCGTCGACCAGGCCGGGGACTATTCCGTCTATGCGCTCGCCATCGCGACGCCGGCGCTCGACCGCTTCTTTGCCCGAATCCCGTTCTCCTTCATGGCCACCTGCCCGGTGGATTTCGACTGCCGGCCGCCCGTGGAGTGCCCTCCGGCCAGCCTGGTCGAGCCACGGCTGGATTACCTGGCCAAGGACTACGCCAGCTTCCGCAAGCTCCTGCTCGACCTGCTGCCCCAGCTCAACCCGCGATGGACCGAGCAGAACCCGGCCGACCTGGGCATCGCCTTGCTGGAGCTGCTGGCCTATCACGGCGATCACCTCTCCTACCTCCAGGACGCTGTTGCCAACGAAGCCT
The DNA here is from genome assembly GCA_937967325.1 of uncultured Chloroflexota bacterium. GTDB lineage: Bacteria > Chloroflexota > UBA4733 > UBA4733 > UBA4733 > UBA4733. Next base: position 12,638 of record CALBSQ010000059.1, on the reverse strand, counting down.
ACCTGGAGACGGCGCGCCAGCGCATCTCCGCCCGACGCCACGCCCGACTCGTCGACTACCGCATGCACGACGGCCGCAACGCCTGGACCTACCTCCACGTCACGGCGAACGCGCCGGGGGTCCTGGCGAGGGGTACGGAAGTGCTCACCCGCGTCGCTGCCCCGCTGGTGGGTGAGCCGGCGCCGCCTGGCGTGGTGGTCGACGCCGGCCAGGTCACCGTGGATGCCCTGGAGACGGACCCGGCCCTGGCCGCCTCGGTCGCCTTCGAGACGGCCCACCAGGCCAGTTTCGATCCCCGCAACAACGAGCTTGCCATCCACTCCTGGGGCAACGAGGAGTGTTGCCTCCGGCCCGGCAGCGCCGAGGCGTTCCTCTACACGGCGCCCGCCGGGACGACCGCCGTGCTGCCGGCGCTGCAAAAAGGCGACTACCTGCTCCTGGAAGAGGTGCTGGGCCCGGGAACAGGCGCGCCCGCCGACGCCGATCCCCACCACCGCCAGGTCGTGCTCATCGACTCCGACCCGGTCCCCACGGAGGACCCGCTGTACGACGACACGCCCGTGCAGGGGGCGTTGCAGCGCTGGCAGCCGGGACAAAACCCGCTGCCGCTGCTGCGTGTGCGGTGGCGGCGCCAGGATGCCTTGACCTTCCCCCTCTGCCTGTCGATTCGCCAGCCGGACGGGACCCTCCTACGTCACGTCTCGGTCGCTCGGGGCAACCTCGTGCTGGTCGACCACGGGCTGACGACGACCGACGCCACCGTGCTGGGGACGCCGGTACCGGACGGCGTTCCCTTCCGCCTGCCCCTCTCCAAAGGGCCGTTGACGATGCAGTGCCCGGCGGGTGGAGGTACCGGCGCCGCGAGCGGCGACCGAGAAGACCTCACCTGCGACGTACACGCGGCGCAGCCAGCCGTCGCCGTGCAAGTGACCTCGGCGACGAGCGCAACGCCGGAGCTATGGAGCGCAGTCCCCGATCTGCTGGACAGCTCCCCGTTCAACCAGCACTTCGTGGCGGAAGTGGATAACGACGGACGGGCGATCCTGCGCTTCGGCGACGGCGAGTACGGTCGCGAGATCACGGGGGCGACGTCCCTCGTCGCCACCTATCGTATCGGCAACGGTCGGGCCGGCAACATCAGCGCCGGCGCCTTGCAGCACGTCGCCCTCCCTCCCGCGGTGGGCGGGGGCTGGATCAGCCGCGTGCGCAATCCGCTGGCGGCGAACGGCGGGGTGGACTCCGAAACGATCGAAGAGGTGCGCCAGCGCGCGCCGCAAGCCTTCCGCGCTGTGCAGCTCCGAGCGGTGACCGAAGCGGATTACGCTGCGGCGGCGCGCACCTCTACCCAGATCGCCGACGCCGTCGCCGGCTTCCGCTGGACGGGCAGTTGGCATACGGTGTTCGTCGGCGTGAACCCGCGCGATCCGGCCGACCTGGTGCATCTCCCCAATGGGCGAACGGAGCTATCCACGCCCCTGCGCCAGCAGGCGGCCGCCTTACTCACCCGCTACCGCCTCGCCGGCTACGACCTGGAGATTCGGGCGCCCCACTTCGCCGCGCTGGAACTGGAGCTCGAGGTCTGCGCCTCGCCCGGCTACTTCCGCGCCGACGTGGCCGAGGCGGTCCGGCAGGCGCTCGGCAGGACCGTCTTCGCGGATGGCCGGCGGGGGTTCTTCGCCCCCGGCAACTTCACCTTCGGCCAGCCGGTCTACCTGAGCCGGCTGTACGCCGCGGTGGAGCGGGTGGAGGGTGTCGACTCGACGGTAGTGACGACCTTCCGCCGCTTCGGGCAGGCCGACAACGGGGAGCTTGCCCGCGGGGTCATCGCCATGGGTCCGTGGGAGATCGCGCAGTTGGACAACGATCCCAACTTCATGGAACACGGGGTCCTGCGGCTGAATGCGATGGGAGGCAAAGCGTGACCGACGTGTGCGGCTGCTGCGAGCCGGCTACCCCCTTCACACCGCTGGCCGTGGACAACCGGCCGGGGCTCTCCGCCATCGCCTACCGTGTCGGCGCCTATGCCGGCTTCGTCGAGACGATGCTCCAGTCCATCGCCCGGAGTCCCGAGCTCGCCGGCTTGACGACCCGCCAGACCGACGATTACGCCGTCACCATCCTGAGTCTCTGGGCGGCCGTCGCCGACGTCTTGACCTTCTACCAGGAGCGCTACGCCAACGAAGCCTACCTGGGCACGGCCCAACTTCGCGAGTCGATCGGCCGGCTCACTCGCCTCATCGACTATCAGCTCGGCCCAGGCGTGGCCGCGCTGGCACGGCTGGCCTTTACCGTCGACGCCGGCAAGACGCTGCGGGTGCCGGCGGGCCTGCGCGTGCAGAGCGTGCCGGGGCAAGACCAGCAACCCCAGGTGTTCGAAGCCATCGAGCCACTCGCCGCGGACGCAAGGCTTAACCGCCCGCGCATCTATCCGCGGCCGGCGGCGCCGGGTCCGCTCCCGACCGGCCAGACCCAGGCGACGCTCGATCGGACGCGGGGTCCGGCGCTGGCGGCCGCGCTCGCCCCCGGCGACCACGTGCTGATCTTCAATAACGGCGCCACGGACGCCATAGAGGAGAAGGAGGTCGCGGCCCTCACCAGGCAGGACGACCGTATCCTGGCACGCTGGCGGGATGCTATTCAAGGCACGACCTGGGCTACGTCCAGCTTGGTCTACCGGTTCAAGCGAACCTTCCGGCTCTTCGGGTACAACGCACCGTCGAGTTACGTACAACCGGCCACCGATGCCACCGTGCCCGGCGGCATCAAATGGACCCTGACCCCGCTGTCGGATGCCGACTACACCTACCCCGGCGGGACGGCGCTGGCCCTGGACGGCCGCTACCCCAACCTGGCGGCGGGGACGCCTCTGCTCGTCGGCGTGAAAAACGGACCGAAGACGCTGGTCACGATCACCGCCGTCGATCAGTCGCCAGCGAGCTTCGGCTCGCTCGGCGACACGACGACGACGCTTACGGTCGACCAATCCCTGCCGGCCGCCGACCGCCGAGCGGTGACCATCTTCGAGCTGGCGGAGCCACTGCTGACCTTCTGGGATGGGGCGTATGCCCCAACGCTCGACGGAAGCAGCGTGTATCTCCCCGGATGGGCCACGGTCGATGCCGCGGGTCGAGTCGGGGTCGAGGTCGGCCGGACGATCCAGCGCAACGACTTCAAGCCCGGCGTCATCCTCTTCCTGGACGAGATCCCAGTCGGGCGGGCCGTCATCCTGACCGACGCCGCCGGAACGACGGCCGCGGGCAAGATCGCGTCCGTACCCACGACCGAGCCGGCCATCAATCCGACTCGCACCACCCCAGGCGAGCAGTTCTGTCACCTGACCTTCTCGCTCGACCTCGAGAGCGCGCCGACCCTGGACGCGGCTTCGGCGGTGTTGCTGGGCAACGTCTGTCTCGCCAGCCATGGCGAGACCGTCCGCAACGAAGTTGTGGGCAGCGGCGACGCCTCGGCCAGGTTCCAGCGGCTGCCCTTGAAGAAGAAGCCGCTGACCTACGTCCCGAGCAACGGCGCCGGCGGGGTCTCCAGCACTCTGCAGGTCATGGTCAACGACGTCCGCTGGGACGCGGTCTCCGGCCTCTACGGCGCGGCGCCGACGGCCCCGGTCTACGCCGTCCGCACCGCCGACGATGGCGCGACGGTGCTCCAATTCGGCGATGGGACGACCGGCGCGGTCCTGCCCAGCGGCCAGAGCAATGTCAAGGCCACCTACCGCGTCGGGGTGGGCCTGGCCGGGCGCGTGGGGGCCAATGCCCTCACCACAGCCATGGACCGGCCGGTGGGGCTCAGCGCGGTGACCAATCCCCTGGCGGCCGGCGGCGGGGCCGATCCGGAAAGCATGGCTCAGGCCCGTCAGAACGCGCCGCGCACCGTCCGCACCTTCGGTCGAGCGGTGTCCCTGCGCGATCTCGAGGACCTGGTGACCGCCTCGGGAGAGGTTGCCAAAGCCCAGGCCACCTGGGTCTGGGACGGGCTCGACCGGCTGATCTTCCTCACGATCGCCGGCCAGCAAGGCGGCTCGTTCGCAGAGGCCGACCTCCAGCGCCTGGGCGATGCCTTGACGGCCGCGCGCGACCCCAACCACCGCCTCCGTCTGGGCGACTACCTCCCGGTTGCGCTGACGCTGGGCGCAACCGTGCTGGTCGACCCGTCGAGAGGCAGGAATACCGTCATCGCCGCGGCGCGGGCCGCGTTGTTGGAGGCGATGTCTTTCGACCAGCGCCGCCTCGGTCAGCCTGTTCACCTCAGCGATGTCTATCGTGTGCTCCAGGATGTGCCCGGGGTGACAGCAGTCGACGTGGGTACGCTCAGATTCAAGCGACCGGCGGGACTGAGCGACTCTGACTTCGCCGCCTATCTGGACGGACGCGGCGTCAGCCGCCGACCAGACGGCGCCCCCGATCCGGTCCAGGGCCACCTGCGCATCTACCCGTCGCGGCCCGACCCGATTCGGCCGGGTGGCGTGCGTCCGGCCGAGCTGGCCTGGGTGGAGGCGCCGGCGCGCGACGTCACCATCACCGGAACAGGAGGGTGGGCGGACGAATGACAGCCGATCTCGATGGTCTCTACGCGCTACTCCCGGCGGTCTATCGTGAGCAGGACGCGAGTCGCGGCTATCCGCTTCGGGCGCTGCTGCGCATCGTCGCCGGCCAGGCGGCGCTCGTCGAGGCGGACATTCGGGGACTGTGGGACGACCTGTTCATCGAGACCTGCCGGCCCTGGGTGATCCCCTATCTGGGCGAGCTGGTGAGCAACGACCTGCTCTACGATGCCGGCCGGATACCCATCAGCACCACCGCCGGCCGGTTGTTCACCGATCTGCTCGGCAAAGACCTGCGCCCGCCGGTGGCGGCGCGTGTCCGCACCGACGTGGCCAAGACGATCTACTACCGGCGACGCAAGGGCACGCTGCCGATGCTCGAGGAGCTGGCCCAGGATGTGACCGGCTGGCCCGCGCACGCCGTGGAGTTCTTGCAGTTGCTCGGCTGGACGCAGCAGCTGGAGCACCGGCGCGTCGGTAACCGCTGGACCGATGTCCGCTCCATCGACCGGATGGACCGGGTCGACGGCGCCTTCGACGAGACCAGCCACAGCGTCGACGTGCGCGCCATCGCCCAGCACGAGGGCTGGTACAACATCCACAACGTCGGCTTCTTCCTCTGGCGCCTGCGCAGCTATCCGCTCACCGGCGTCCCCGCCCGGCAGGCCGGCCAGCCCTGGCAGTATCACGTCAGCCCGCTCGGCAACCCGTCGCCGCTCTTCACGCGCTGGCGCCCCGACGGGGACGCCGCCGGGCTCTCCACCGAGCTGCACGTCGCCGGACCGATCCGCCGGGCGCTCTTCTACGACGACCTGACGCGATATCGCGCCCTGCCGCCACCGCGCCCCGACGCCACCGATCTCTACGGACCCTTCGACCCTGCCGCGGCCGGCGTGGCAGCCCCGGCCGCGACGACGAGCCTCTTCATCGTCCGCAACGGCGTGCCGGTAGGGCCGGCCCAGGACCCCGGTGCGCCGGTGCGGCAACCGCCGCCCCCGTCTCCGCCAGTCACCCTGTACGCCCCCCAGATCACCTGCCGGCGGCTTGATCCCTGGCCGGCAACGCCGCCGAGCGGCCAGGTGCTGGCGGTGGATGTCGAGAACGGGCGGATCGCCATCGGCGACGGCTGGGGCGGCGCCACGACGGCCCTTGACGTCTTCTACCACTACGGCTTCAGCGCCGACATGGGCGGCGGCCCCTATGAGCGACGCCGGTGGCTCAGGCGTGCGGAGCCGGCCAGTCAACGCTTCTTCGTTCGGGAAGACGGCGTCGCCCCGCCCGGCGTCGGCCCCGTCGTCACTACTCTCGTCGCCGCCCTCAACGCATGGGTGACGGCGGGGCGCCCGGATGCCATCATCACCCTACTGGATAGTCGCAGCTACCTGCTACCCGCCGCCGTCGCCCTGCGGAACGAGGGCTGGCTGGCCATCGAGGCGGCCAATCTGCAGCGACCGGTGCTGATAACGACCGCCACCGGCCTCGAGGTGGAGGTGCTGCCGTCCGCCGTCCCCGGCGATCCGGACCGCAACGGCGCGCTCACGCTCAGCGGGGTGGCCATGGAGGGATTCCTGCGCGTCACGGGCGACCTGGGTACGCTGCGTCTTCTCCACTGTACGCTCGTGCCCGGGCGTCGCCTCACGGAGCAGGGAGACCCCGGCGCTACCGCCCCCAGTGTGCAGGTTGAGGCGAGCGCCGCCGGAAAAACGATCAACGCCCACCTGCGCATCGAGGCGGCGTTCAGCATTACCGGGCCGTTGTCGGCGCCGGAGCGGGCGATGGGCGCGTGGCTGCTGGACAGCATCGTCGATGGGATCAGCGGCGACGCCTACGGTGGTCCGTTGGGGGCTCCGGGACCGCCGCTGAGTGTCGAACGGTCGACATTGCTGGGAGGGGTGCAGGCAAAGAGCCTGGATGCCAGCGAGACGATCTTTACGGCGCCGGTCCAGATCACCCGAACACAGGAGGGGTGCGTGCGCTTCAGTTATGTGCCTCCCGGCTCGCAGACGCCACGACGCTACCGCTGTCAGCCGGACCGTGCCGGCGATGCTGCTGTCACAGCGGCGCTCCAGCGCGACCCCGCGCTGGCGGCTGCCGCCCAGCAGGAGCTCCGCGCGGAGGTCCAGGCCCGGCTGCGGCCGGAGTTCACGGCGCTGCGCTACGGTCAGCCCGCCTATGCCCAACTCCATCTTGGCGGGCCGGCAGAGATCAGCACTGGAGCTGAGGACGGGGCGGAGATGGGCGCCTTCAACCAGCTCAAGCAGCCGCAACGGGAGAGCAACCTGCGCATCCGCCTGAGGGAGTATCTCCCATTCGGGCTGGACGCGGGCATCATCTACGTCACCTAGGAGGAAGCAATGGCCGGCGACTACACGCGTCTGACCTTTAGTCCCTGGGGCGATCGCTCGGGCGTATTCATGCAGCAGGGTCGGGTCCAGCTCGATGCCGACTGGAACGAGCTGGTGGAGGTGCTGGATCGGCGCTGGCGAGCGGAAACCACGGACCTCGTCGGCCGCGGCGTCGTACCGAAGGAGACGCCCGACGGGTTCCACGTCCAAGCCGCCGGGGGCACGTTCACCATCGGGCGTGGCCGCGTGTACGTGGACGGACTCCTAGCTGAGAACCACGGGAAGGCGCCGTTGGAGCTCGATCCCGTCCTCGGGGAAGTGCGCGGGACGCAAGCGTTGGACTATGCGGAGCAGCCCTACCTACCCAATCCCGGTCCGCTACCGGCGGGTGGTCCCCACCTCGTGTACGTCGATGTCTGGTCGCGTGAAGTGACGGTGCTGGAGGACCCGGCCATCATGGAGAAGGCCGTTGGCGTGGACACGGCGACACGGGCGCAGACTGCCTGGCAGGTACGAGTGTTGCCGAACGTGGGTGCCGGCGTGACCTGCGCCACGCCCGACGACCAGATGCCCGGCTGGCTCGACGTCGTACGCCCTTCCGCCGGCCGGCTGACCACCACGGCCGTGGGCGTGCCCAGCAGCAGCGATCCCTGCATCATCCCGCCGGATGGCGGCTACCGTGGCCTGGAGAACCGCCTCTACCGGGTCGAGATTCACGACGCCGGGGCGCTCGGAGCGGCGACCTTCAAGTGGTCGCATAACAATGGCTCGGTAGCAACCACGGTGACCGGGGTGAACGCGGCGGGAGATCAGATCACGGTCGTCCGAACCGGACGAGACGCGGTGCTCCGCTTCAACGCCGGCGATTGGGTGGAAGTCACCGACAACTGGCGCGAGCTGGGCGGGAAGCCCGGGGAGATGCGCAAGGTCCAGGCCGTGGATGACGTGAGGCAAACCATCACGCTCGCGACACCCTTGCCGGCCGGCGCCTTCGACGCGAGCAAGCCGGAGCGCCACACGCGCGTGCGCCATTGGGACCAGCAGGGGGCGGTCCGCGACCAGACCGGCAACATAGTGGCCGACGTGGACGCGAGCGGGGGAGTCATCCCGGTACCGGCTACGGGGATGCTCGTGCTGGAGGATGGCGTGGCGATCACCTTCAGCAGCGATCCGCCTGGGGGGAACTTCCACGTTGCGGACTACTGGAGCTTCGCCGCTCGGACCGCCGATGCGTCGGTGGAAGCGCTCCAGGCGGCGCCGCCGAGAGGGATCTACCACCACTACTGCCGCCTGGCCATCGTCACCTTTCCCGCGTCAGCCACCGACTGCCGGGTCCTCTGGCCACCTGACGTCACGGGCGGAGGCTGCGACTGCTCCGTCTGCGTGACCACCGAGTCGCACAACAGCGGCGTCCTCACCGTCCAGCGGGCGATCGACGCGGTGAAGGCGACGGGCGGCACGGTCTGCCTGGGGCCCGGCCTCTACCGGCTGCGCGAGTCGCTCCAGATCACCGGCGCCCGCTCGGTCGTGCTGAAGGGGGAGGGATGGGAAACGGTGCTGGTGCAGCTCGGTTCGGGACCGGCCATTGCCGTCGAAAGCTCACTCGGCGTCACCATCCAGGACCTGTCGGTACTGACGCCACGGGGTCAACCCAACGGCGACGGCGGGGCGCCGGCGCTCAGCGTTCGGCTGCTCAACTCCATCGGCGTCACGGTACAACGCTGCATCATCCTTCAGACCGGCCCGGCGGGGGGAGGGGCAGCGATCAGTTTTGAGGGCTTCCTGCTCCAGATGACGCTGGCCAATAATCTACTGGCCGCCCCGATAGGTGTGCAGGCGGTCAGGCCAAACCGGACGATCGACGACGCCTGGCTATTTACGGCGAATCTGTCCATTCGGGACAACGTCCTTGCCTGCCGCCAGTCCGGCATCAGCATGGACCAGGGCTGTGTGCATCTGCTGGCAACCGCGCTCTCCGGGAATCTCATCCTGGGCTGCGACCGGTTCGGCATAGCGACGCTCGGCCTGGCGCCGCCCGGCTCCACCCTGGACGTCCAGGGGAACACCATCAAGGTCAGCGCGAGCGGCCAAGGCATCGTGGTGGGAACGGGAGAAACACGCATCGCTGACAACGACGTCGACGCGGCCAATGCCACGCCGGGCGGCGCGGGCATCGTGCTCGCCCCAGGACTCGATGGCAGCGGATTGACACACTGCCAGGTAGCAGGCAATCGGGTGCGCGCGGTGGCAGGCCATGGCATCGAGTTGCGCGGGCGAGTGCAGTCGGCCATCATCAAACAGAACGTCGTCGATGGCGTCGGCGGCGGCGGGATCGTGATGGAGGGTGGCAGCACGGCCGGCTCCCTGAGCGTCGAGAATAACCAGCTCTTCAACCTCTGGAGCGGGGTAAAGGAGACCCAGCAGGCAGTAGCAGGCATCCGACTGCTGATGGTAGATCAGGGTGAGGTGAGCCAGAACCTCGTCGTCGGCGTGGGGCAATCGGCCGTGCAGAGTCTGGGCATCGCGGGCATCCAGGTCCTCCTCGGAAATTCGGTGCGCGTGGCCGGCAACGAAATCGCCGACTTCGGCCCGTCCGGCCAGTTCATCAATAGGGCGGTAGGGATCGAGGCTAGGTTGCCTCGCTATCGGTTGGATGTGACGGACAACGCGGTTCGGCGTACCCAGCAGCTGCCGAGTGCTGTAGATACCTCAGCCTGGCTGGCGCTTGCCGTCGATGACGAGACGAAGTCGGTAACGAGCGATGGATCCATCGCGATCCTGGCAGGACGGAGTACCATGTACAGTGTCACCGGGAATATCGTCGGGGCGCTGCCGCTCGGCACGCCGACTACGGCGGTGCGCGGGAACCTGCTCGACGCCTACGGCGGCGCACCGGCTGCCCTCATCGCCACACGGGGACCCTGCCTGTTCGGTGAGAACCGCTGCCTCCTGACGTCGGGAAAGGCGAGTTCCGCCGTGGCGGCGAGCGCCGCTATCGTGATGATTGCGGCCAGCGCAGTCGTGGCCAGCGCCAATTATGTCCAAGGTCCGCCGGATCTCGCCGCCATCCTGATTCAGACGCCCAAAGCGGAGTACACGGTGCTCGGCAACATCGTCACCGGCGCTATCCGCGTGCCCACCGGGACGCTGCCCGCGCCCTGGGCGCCGCTGAACACCCACATCTGAGCGCGGGGGGACAGAGGGAGGAAAGACGACCATGCAGTTCGCGACCACCAGGGGAGAGACCACCATGGCGGCCCTGACTAGCCGGCTGTTCAAGCTGGACGGCCCGGCCGCCAAAGCGCGCTCTAAGCAAGTGGAGAATGCGCTCCTGCAAGCGAATCCGCAGCTTCGTAACCTCACGACAGTGCCGCCCGGCGCGACGATCGAGGTGCCGGCCATCGAGGGCATCGCACCCACAGCCGAGGTTCAGCCAGTCGAGGATGCCGCACGGGCCACGCTGGCGGCGCTGGTGACGGAGGTAGGCCAGGCACTCACCGCCACGGGGGCGGCACTGGATGCCGCGATGAAGTTTCAGGACCAGGAAGCACGGGAGACGCTGCAGGCACTCAAATCCGGCGAGTTTGGCCGGCTAGCGAAGGAGCAGCCGGCGCTACAGAAACGCCTTCCGCAGATCAAGCAGGAGGCGACCGCTAATCTGCGGGGGGTGGCAGTGTTAGCGGCCGCCCAACGGAAGGCGCTGACACAGGTTGACAGCGATCTCGCCGCCTTCCTCAAGCAGTTCGGCGCTTGATAGCTCTGTTGTCCGTTCCTCGCGCTCCGGTACCATGGCCCGTGACGGCGAGTACGAGCGAAGGTGGAAGGGCCTACTCTGCATCGGCGGACTCGTCGTCCCCCGCGGCAATGGTCGGCGGCCTCGCGACGCCTCTAATTCATCCCTCAGGTGGCGGTGGCACTCGCGCAGCGCGCGGTCCAGATCGCTGCCGCTCTCCTCGTCCGCGCAGACCCAGCCGGCGAAGTCCATCTCGCGCAGGGCGGCAAAGATCGGCGCAACTGCGCCACACCCGGCTCGTCCAGCCGCGCCCCGACGATGAGGCCGGCCGCGACGCCGGGATAGGCTCCCCACCTGCTCCGGAAGCGCTCGGGCTGATCGAGGTCCGCTCGATACTGGTTGAGCTTGAGCTGCAAGCCGTCGTAGCCGGCGGCCCGGAAGCTCGTGAACAGTCGCTCTTGTTCCGCCGGATCCCGAGTGGGCTTGGAGAAGCCGAGTCTCCTCATCGCTCGGCCCCTCCGGCCGCCAGGGTGATGGCTCGGCCCTCGGCGGCCGATCGATAGGCGCCATCGAGCATGGCGATCGTGCCCAGGTTATCGCGACCGCTGTGCGGCGGAGCCACGCCCAGCTCCAGCGCCGTGAAGAGGAGGTCGATATCCACGAAGGTGGCCCGCGGCTTGTTCCGACCGCGCATAGGGTTGTCCCACTGCTCTGTCGGCGTGCCGCGATGCTCCAGATCGAACAAGGACAGGCCATCGTAGGTGAGCAGGAGGGATCCCTGCTCGCCTACGACCACGGTCTGGGTCTTCGAGACGGGGCAGGAGAAGCTCTCCACGAGCGTGGCTACCGCGCCACCGGCAAAGGTGATCTGGACGAAGGCGTCGCTCTCGCCCGCGGCGGCGATCGCCGGCGACCGGTAGGTGGTGCAGAGCAGCGACCGCGCCTCATCGCCCAGCATCCAGCGAAAGCCGTCGAACCAGTGGACGCCCATCACGGAGAGCGCGTGCCGTGGCGCCGCCACGCGCCAGCCGGAATCCCGGCGCAGCATCAGGTCCACTTGCAGGATGCCCCGCACGCGGCCGATCCTCCCCTCGGCGATCCGCTGGCGCGCCGCCTCGAAGGGGTAGTGGTAGCGGAAGTTCTGATTCACGGCCAGGGTGACGCCGGCGCGCTCGCAGGTCTCGACCATTCGCTGTGCTTCCGCGGAGGAGTCGGCCATCGGCTTCTCGACCATGAGGTGTTTCGCGGCCCTGGCCAGGGTCGCGACCACCGCCGCGCGCACCGGCGTCGGCGTGCAGACGACCGCCACGTCCCAATCGGCTTGCGCGAGGGCTTCATCCAGCGAGTGGAAGCCTCGCGGCACGCCGTACTCGCGCTGCGCCCAGGCCACGCGCTCCGGATTGGTGTCCACCGCCGCGACCACGCGCACCCGCTCCGGGTGGGGCATGTAGGCCTCGAAATGCATGCGCGACACCCCACCGCACCCTATGATGGCGATCTTGTGCGCGTCCATCAGCTTGCCGGCTCCTTTTCCATGACCACGCCTACTTCGCTTGCTCCTGGGCCAGGATGGCGTTGGCCTGGGCCGTCGCGGTGGCGCAGGCGTCACCGCCGAGCGCCTTGAAGGCGGTCGCGTCGGGCGCGACCCGATGCTTGAGGGTGAGGTCGGCGACGGCCTGGATAGCGTCAGAGGCGGCCGGCTGGTCGAGCACGTACTTCCCGGTGGTGGGATCGACGTCGCGGCCGCCGTTGGAGAGCACGGCGTATAGCCAGTTGCCGGTGGGATAGTAGGCCCCCCACTGCGTCACCTGACCGCCCTGCCCTTTGGTGAGCTGCTGGCCCACCTGCACAAACTGCGTCCAGCTCCAGGCTTTGGCCGGATCCGCGGGCGGCAGCTCTACCCCCGCGCCCTGCAAGACGTCGACGTTGTAGTAGAGCACCCCGAACTGAGCGCAGGAGCCGATGCCGTACCACTTGCCGGCGCGGGTCGAGCGATTGCGCTCGA
>CALBSQ010000058.1 GCA_937967325.1 uncultured Chloroflexota bacterium | reverse complement strand
CCTCGCAGCCGTACTCCTCCAAGAGCCCCGCCGGCGCCAAGGCCGGCTCGGAATCCACGACAAAGTGGACGCCGTCGTGGCTGCGCGCCACCCGCAGGTGCGAAATCTGCGACGGGTAGGACCGGCCGCGATAGCCTAACGCTCGGCTGTCATGGAGATCAAGACCGGGAGTGTCCCGTGGCAGATAGCCGACTCGCACGCCGCACGGTGAGGTGTCGGAGTCAAAAAAGGCGAAGCCGACGAGCTGCTCAGGGTCAAGACCTGCGTCCATTGGCAGGGCCCTGGGGTCCCCGTCGTCAAGCGACACCAGGCAGGCGTCCGCAGTCGGGGTCAGACATTGCCGGGGTCGCTCGGCGACACGGAGCAGCAGGATGATCTCGTCGCCGTGACGGATGGCCGCGGGGTTGAACGCGCCCACGACTTCCAGCTCCGGGCGCGACGGGACCACGTCGAGGGGGCCAAGCAGGGGATTTTCGGGGAGGCGGTGTGCTGTCGGCGCGGGACCGACGCCCAACGGGCGAACCAACGGCTCGGCCGCTAGGACTTCCGACATTGCAGCCATGCTGGGCGCTCTCCTTTGAGCCCTGGGATCAACTTCAGTTGCTATTTAGACGGACAATCTACAGTCATGTTACGGGCGGCGCCTTAACGTCCGCTGGGAGATAGCTGGATACACATTAACAAAAGCAAAGAGACTCAGAAATACTAGTCCCCCATCCGGGCCATCGAGGTGGGACGGCGGGCAGGGTTGAGGAGGCCACAGGCGGTCGTCGATACACTGCCATTTGCTCGTACAATAGGCAGATGGCGATTCGTTCAGTCAGCCGGCTCGACCGCTACCCTGATTCAGGCGTGGCGGGGTTCGGCTCCGCTGGGCGCTGGTGAGGGGCGCGCACAACAGCCGTGGTGACAGTTGAGCCGGCCAGCGCCGAAGAAGCTCCCGCGGAAACGCCGACCCGGTCAAAAGCTGTCGGTCGCGAGTTCCTGGAGACGCTCGTCCTGACCGCTGTCGTGTTCCTGGGCATCCACGTGGTTGCCCAGAACTACACCGTCGACGGCCACAGCATGGATCCCACCCTCGCAAACGGGCAGACGATGTGGGTGCTCAAGTTGGTCTACTGGTTCCACCCGGCGCACACCGGCGATATCGTCGTTATCAAGTACCCCAAGGATCCGACGCAAGACTTCATAAAGCGGGTCATCGGCGTGCCTGGCGACAAGGTAGCGGTCCACGACGGACACGTGATCGTTAACGGCGTGGCGCTTATCGAGCCGTACATCATGGACATGCCGGACTACACGGTGCCGACCTTTACGATACCGGACGGCAATTACTGGGTGCTGGGCGACAATCGCAACAACAGCAACGACTCGCACATCTTTGGCCTCGTCCCTGCCGCTTACATCATCGGCCAGGCCTGGTTGACCTACTGGCCGCCTACGCTATGGGGATTGGTGCCGCAGGCTTCCTTCCCCAATCTACCAGCCCCCGCCGAGACCCCGTCGCCAGCGGAGCAAGGCGTGTTCGTCCCGGCACGGAGCTAACGCGTCCCTTCTCTGATGTCACAACATCTGTAGTCATTGGGTCGTTCCGCGCGTCTACATGACTGACTATCGACGGCGAACAGTGGCAGTGCGTGTCGACCATGAACGATCCCCTCCTCCATGGCCCGGCTTGTCCCAGCAACCGCCGCGTGTTCGCCGTCGATGGCGTCCATTCCGCCAATCGGAGCCAGACCAAGCGAGCTGAGGGTTAGTGAGCCGGATCGACCAATTGGTCGGACTCGTTCAGCGAGGGGCTGCCGTGGGACCTCTCGGCAAGTGGGGTGCCGTGGGAGGGACTTGAACCCTCACGCCCTTACGAGCACATGGCCCTCAACCATGCTTGTCTGCCTATTCCAACACCACGGCGCGCAACATTCAGACTACCATGCGCCCGGTGTGGCGACAAACGGGCGGCGAACCCTCGCTGCCGGCCTTGCCGCTAGCGCCATTGTGCGGCACAATGCTCGGTGATGAGTGTGGTAGATGCCCAATCGCCGTCCCATCGTGTCGCCACGATCGGCAGTCACTCGGCCCTCCAGATTCTCAAGGGCGCCCGCGATGAGGGCTTTGAGACTATCGCCATCTGCACCCCTGACTCCGCGACCGTCTATCGGCGCTACCCGTTCGTCGATCAGGTGTTGGAACTGCCGAGCTACCGGGCGATGCCGGACTATCAGGGAGTGCTGCGGGACGCCGGCGCCATTCTGGTACCGCATGGCAGTTTCGTCGCCCACCTCGGCGTGGAGCGAAACAAGCAATTGAACCTCCCCTACTTCGGCAACAAGCAAGTTCTGGACTGGGAATCCGATCGCACCAAGCAGCGACGCTGGCTCACGGAAGCAGGCGTGCCGCTCCCGCGCGACCTCCACGACGCCTCGGAGATTGACTGTCCGGTCATCGTCAAGCTGCACGGGGCGCGCGGTGGCAGCGGCTACTTCTTCGCTCGCGATGCCGACGACTTCCGAGCCAAGACCGCCGATATGCCGAGGGAATCGTTCACGATCCAGGCGGCCCTCATCGGCGCGCCCGTCTACCTGCACTATTTCTATTCCCTGCTGGAGCGCCGCCTGGAATTTCTCGGCGCCGACATCCGCTACGAGACCAACGTCGACTGTCTGGGCCGTTTGCCGTCCGACAATCAACGCGGCATCGCCATCGAGCCCAGCTACGTGGTTATCGGTAATCTGCCAGTCGCGGTGCGCGAGTCGATGCTGAATAAGGCGTACCAACTCGGTGAGGCGGTCGTCGCCGTCTCTCAGCGCCTCTGTCCCCCGCAAGGGCTGTATGGACCGTTCTGCCTGGAGGGGATTGTTACTCCCGACGAGCAGTTTTCGGTCTTTGAAATTTCCGCTCGCATCGTGGCGGGTACGAACGTGGCGCTCCCCTCGTCCCCCTATGCCGATCTCTTTTTTGATCGGCCCATGAGCACGGGCAGGAGGATTGCGCTCGAGCTGCGGCGGGCGCTCAGCCAGGGTCGTCTGGCCGAGCTCGTAGCCTGAGCGGGGTTGCCGGGAGTGCCGGAGAGGAACGTCCACATGCCGCGAACCGTCGTCACCCTCGGCATCAACTCGGCCTTGCAAATTCTCAAGGGCGCGCGCGACGAGGGCTTCGGTACTTTTTGCCTCTGCTTGCCGCAACATGTGGAGCTCTACCGGCGCTATGACTTCATCGACCGGCTGGAGGCACTGGCGCGCTATGAAGACATCGTCGCGTTCTGCCAGGAGCTCGATTCCGAACGTTTCGTGATCGTGCCGCACAGCTCGTTCCTGAGCCGGCTCGGCTCAGCCGGGATTGCCGCGCTTTCTCTCCCGTACTTCGGCAGCCGCGAAGCCCCCGCCTGGGAAGAAGTACGCGACCGCCAGCGCCAGTGGATGGCGCGCTCTAATCTCAAGGTTCCTCGCCAGTTCCGCCACATCGACGAGATCGACGCTCCGGTGGTGGTCAAGGCGGGTGGCGGCATGCGCGGCGACAACTTCTTCGCCCGCAATCAGCGCGAGTTCGAGCGCCGCCTCCGCGACTTCCGACCGCAGCAGTATGTCATTCAGGAGTACATCATCGGCGTGCCCGTCATGCTCCACTATTTCGCGTCGCCGCTGACCGGCAAGATCGAGTTCCTCGCCGCCGACCGTCGCTACGAGACCAACGTCGACTCCTTGGGTCGCATCCCCACGGAGAACCAGACCGGATTGCAGATCGAGCCTTCCTTCGTGCGGGTCGGTAACGTGCCGGTGGCCATTCGAGAGTCGTTGCTCAGCGAGGTCTATCGCATGGCCGAGTCGCTGGTCCAGGTCTCACGCGAGCTATTCCCCCCGCGCGGCCTGTTCGGCCCCTTCTCACTCGAGGCGATCGTCACGCCGAGCCAGCAGTTCTACGTCCTGGAGCTATCCGCGTCCATTGTGGGCGGGACGAATCTCTTCATCGGCGGCTCGCCCTACTCCGCCCTGTTCTTCGATGAGCCGATGAGCATGGGGCGGCGCTGCGCCCGCGAGCTTCGCCTGGCAGAGGAGGCGGGCGCCTTTTCGCGTGTCGTGACCATGCCGTCGGTGGTGGCGCCGGTTGCCGTCGGGGTCAGATAGCCGTGGCCCATCTGGCGCTCGTCAGGTCTGTGCCTCAGCACTGCTGAGGATCGACACGGTCTGGATGACTGAGGGCCGCCGGTTACGGGAGTGCCGGGGCGGCGACTGCGCACCCACAAGTGGGTACCCGCCGCCAGAGTACCCGACTGCGGTCGGGACCTTATGGTAGATCGCCTCCATTTCCGTAGACGTTAGCTCCCCTGGAGCCGTTCTCTGCACCGCGGTGCCGTGCTCTGGCGGCGGACCGCGGTCGCCGCCCCGGCATCCCAGGAGCCGCATGCTACGCAGTACCGGAACAGAGTTGCGTTCAGCGGCCGCTCCCGGCCACCTCAACTGCCAGTCGCAGCGACGCAACGTGCGCCTCGCCCGGCTGTCCCGTGGGATAGAGGCCAATGAGCAAGGTGTAGCTCCCAGGGGCCAGCGCGCTGGGGAGCCTTAGCGTATGCACGTCATCGACCAGCTCCCCCGCCAGCCAGGACGACGTGGGAAATTGACCGCTGTCCGGCTCGGCGTCGCTCTGCGCCTGCAGCTTGCCATCGGTGTCGAGCAAATGGACAAACACAGTGTAGCGGGCGAGGTGGCCGGTTTCGGTGCTCCATCGCAGGTGTACCGCCAGGGCGCCCCCCGGTTCACCGGGGGCCGGTGTCGTAACACTCACCAGCGAGAGGCCAGGAACGACATCGTGCTGAATCGGCGCCCGCACGGCCGGGCCCGAAGACCGCGCGCGCACCACAAACGGTCCGATGCGCAGCCGGGCGAGTCCGTTCTCCTGGGCATCGCTCATGGGCAGCGGCGTGACTCCAGCCGCCGCGCCTTTGCCGTTGAGCACGTACATCCCGATTTCCGCCTGTCGCATGGCCGTGCCCGCCGCGCCGGGATCGCTCAGGTTGCCAAACGTCCAGACTCGCTCGCCGGCTCGCCAAGACCCCGGCGGTAGGAAGGCGGCGTCAAGCGCGGCGGTGGTTCCGTGCCTGTCAACCAAATGGACATAATAGCTCTCTGCGGGAACGTAGGGCCGGGTACGAAGCGTCGTCCATTGGAGCGCGAGCGGCGTCGTCTCCTTGGGCAGCAGCCGCACGGGCAGGATCATCTGGTTGAGGAAAGCATCGCCCGCAAAGCGCACCTCAATGTCGTGGCTGGCGGTCACATCATGAGTTGCCAGCAGGTCTCCAAGGTGGCCGGCGTCGGCGGCGTCGACCCGCAGCACCCGGAATGTCGTACCTTGACCCGGGACGGTGACGGTGGCGCGAAGTATGGCGGGATCCGACGCTATCAGTTGTTCGAGGGCGCTGTGACCGGGTGTCTTTGCTCCGGGGCCGAGCAACACCAATTCCGTCGACTCGCCGCGGCCGGGCAGGACCAGCGCGGTCTGGTCGTCGATAATGCGGGCGCTGGACGCGGGAAGGCGCGTGTCGATCTCGTCGCGCAGCACGCCGTCCAGCTCGCCGTGTCCGGACACCACGACAGGCATCCCCGGCTGCCACGCCGTGGCCACCGCGTCGACGATGCGCTGGTGCCAAGCATAGGGCAGACCGTACAGATCAGCCGGATAGTACGACCGTATGCTTTGAAAGAAGGGTGCGGCTAGCGCGGCCTGAGGAATCAGGACGATAGCGACAAGAACGATCGATGCTAACTTTGCGACACGAGGAGCTTGCTGGGATGCCTTCGAGGACAGCGGCCAGACCGGAGGGCGACGATCGCTAGGAGCGCGGGCGTCCCGCCCGCCCCGGTGATCGCCTGGCGACGAACGGACATCCCCTTGCACCATGACACGCCACTTGCGAACCGGGGCGGGCGGGACGCCCGCGCTCCCTGCGTACGCCTCCACGCCGTGACGGACGATCGATGAAACCAGCGTCCACATCGCTTGCCCCACCCCGAACGCACCGATCGCCTCCACCAGATACTGCGCCGGATAGGAGGGCAGCAGAAAACAGGCGCAGACGATACCCGAGTGGGCGGTCAGCGCGGCGGGCTCGGCCATGACCCAGGTGAGCAACAGGGCCGCCGCGACCGCCTGCGCCCGTTGCTCCGCCCGCCGCGAGCCAAACAGGTTGCCGAGCCGCCAGACGAGGAGCACGACCCCGGCCCAAAACAAGCCCTGAGCCAGCGCCGTGGCGACGGCGAGCGGCCCTTCTATCGCCACACCGAGTGGCGGGCTGTGGTCAAGATAGTATTTGTACCCGTCGCTGCCGACCGAGCGCACTAACATCGCCAGCCCGGACCAGTTCGGCAGCGCGACCATCGCCGGGGCGACGCCGCGGCTGTCACGGACAGCTCGCGTCAAATCGAGCACATTCGGCGCCAGCGCTGTTACGAAGTAGCCGCCCGTCAGCACGGCAAAGATGCCGAACGCGAGCAGCGCCGGTCCCGGTAGTCCCGTAAGCTCGCCTCTGGCCCGCGCTCGCAGTCCGAACAAGAGGCCCACGGCGAGCACCAACAGGTTGACCAGTGCCGCGATATACATCTGCAGGAGCAGCGCCAACCAGAGCGCCGCGCGAGGCAGCGCCCAGCGACGCCCCATGGCAAGCTGCCAAAGCGCGGCCACGAAGAGGACCGCGAAGGGGGCGATCATGTCGTTGCCCCACAGCCGGCGGGAATGGATGACCGCCCAGGGAGCTACTGCGCAGAGCGCTGCCGCGGCAATGCCCACCGGCGCGCCGTACCAGACCCGTCCCAGGCTGTAGATGCCGGCCACGGCAATGACGTTGAGCAGGGCCACGAGCACGTAGGCGACATAGGGCGCCTGCAAGAGCGCTCCGACGAGTACCGGCAGCATCTCGGCGGGTCCATTGGCAACGCCGAGGTCGCTTGGTATCCCGGCCAATGGGAAACGTCCCGCTGCCAACGCGCCCACCGCCTGCAGCCAGATGATCTCCTCGTCGTTCCGCCATTGTGCCCACGACAGCGCCGCTAACCGCAGATAGGCCGCTGCCAGCATGATAAGCAGCGCGGCAGCCGTCTCTGCCACCTTGCGAAATGGCGTGGCAGCTTCGCGGTCTGGACCAACCGCCGCGCACGAATGGACCCCCGAGGCGACGTTACCGTCCGGGGGAACAGCGATCACGAGGGGGAAGTCGTCACTAAGCCGCTGGCGACCGCTGACTGCGTCGCCTGAATTTGTAGGTTGGCGATCACCTGTTGGGCGCCATCGGGTCCGGACAGTGGCTCGATTTGCCGGCCGGGTCCCAATCGATAGAGCCCCACTGCCAGCTCAGCCGGACCTGACGCGGTCGACGCGGGCACCGCGACGTCCAGCCAGGTCAAGATCTCGTCGCCCTGTGCCCAATCCACGGCGTCGTTGTCGAGCGCTTGGTCCTGGCCTGCCAGCTTCTGCTGGGAACTGCTCAGCAAATGAACAAAGATGCTGGCAACGGGATGGTCCTGTGCGCCCTGCGCCGTCACCGTCCAGCGGGCCGACCACCGCGCCGAGCTTCCCGTGGTTACGGCAGCCGGCGCCGACGAGCCGTCAAGGCGCAATTCTCCACCAAACATCACTGGCCCCACGGAGGCGATTCGTCGCTGCGCTGCCATGCGAAGGTCGTCCGCCGATACTGTGAAGATACGAAATGCCGTACCGTCGCCTGGGAAACGATACACCTGTGAGGTAGCCGCGCCGCGCAGGAAGTCGACCATGGGCGAGTCGTCGCGAGTCGTGAGCAGCACGATGCGCTGAGGCTCCTTCGGGATACGTAATGAACCATGATCGTCGATAACCTCAACGTTCGGCAGCCAGGTCCGTAACGCCTCGCCCATCTCGGCGCCGTCGTAGTGGCCGGTGACGAGAACCTGATTGGCGTGCGACGCCGCGACGGCCCGTTCAGCAGCCACGGCGAGCGTCTGCACGTCCGCCAGTGGCACGCCGTATTCGGTCCCTTGCACGTAAATCGGCGCCGCCTGCAGAAAGGCGTCGGCTGCGGCCGTCTGTGCGGCGACAATTGCCGTCAGCGCTGCCGCACCAAGGTAGCTCCAGCGCGACATCCCGAGCAACCAGCTCAGCGGCAATGCCATCAGCACATAGGTTGCCGGCACGGCCCCAAGCATGTAGTGAGGATAGAGCGTCGCCCCGTGGCGCACGGTGACAAGTGCCGGCATGAGTGCCCACGTCAAGGTGAGCGCGTACAACCAGCGTTGAGGGGAAAACCAATGCGCGGCCGCGTACACCAGGCCGCACAGCAACAGGAGGAAGCATGCCCCGCTGATCACGCGCAGCAGCCCGGCGTTGGCATCCAGCAGTTGGTCAAGCTGAGGCAGGTACGTCTGGTAAGCACCGAGACCCGTCGTGCGCGCCAGAAGCTGAAGGCTGGTGAGATCCGTCGTGGCATTCGCTCCACCGGTGAGGTGACCGAGATGGTCGAGCTCAGGAACCACCGTTCCCAAGGCGTAGGGAGCGGTAAGCGCGGCGAAGGCGACCACCGCCCCGATCAGGGGAATCGGCCGAGCGCGGCGGAGGATGATCGCTCCGAGAAGGCCGACGCCGACGGCGACGAGTTGGACGGCCGCCACCACGTACACCTGAGCCAGCAGCGCGGCCCAGACGCCCACCAAGACCAGGTGGACGCGGTCGCCTCGTCGCATCACGCGAGCAAGCGACCAGAGGCACAGCGCGGCGAACGGCGCCATCATGTCGTTGCCCCAGAGTCGCCGCGAGTAGAGGACGCTCCAGGAGGATACTGCGAACAGCAATGTCGCGCAGATAGCGACGTTGCGGCCGAAGGCCTGACGTGCAAAGGCATAGCCGGCTGCCAGTCCAACCACGTTGAGCAGCGCGATGACGTACTCCGCCGCGAACGGCGACTGCCCGCCGAGCGACCCAACCATGGCCAGCCAGACCTGAGCCGGACCGTTGTCGATGCCCAATGTGGAGATCATGCCGGCCCATGGCACTTGGTGGAGGCTCAGCGCGTGCTGCGCCAGGCCCAGGACGATGGCATCGTCTCGCCGGTATTGCGCCCATTGCAGCCGCGCCAGCCGCAACACCGCGCCCAGGGCAATGATGGCTGCCGGCGCCAGTACGGGTGGCAGGGGAGCAGAGGGGCAGGGGAGCAGGGGAGCAAGGGAGATTGGCAACCGGTTGGACGGATGGCCAGTCGGATTCATTCCTGTCTCTTATACACATCTGACGCTGCCGACGATCTTACGCGT
>CALBSQ010000057.1 GCA_937967325.1 uncultured Chloroflexota bacterium | reverse complement strand
CCCTCTCGACACGCCCATGCCGACAGTTGTTGTCCGCTCTGCCGCGTCCTAGACCCAAATCACGTCCGATCAAGCACGCGTCGCCTCTGGGCGCTTTCCAGATTCGATCGCGGCGCCAAGCAGTGACACCATAAAGATACCGAAGATATGGCGCCTCATCGAGACGGCGTGCGCATGTTCGGTCTCGGGCGGTAAACGTAGCTGATACGCCGAGTCGGCGGCAATGGCGCTTGCGCCAACCGAACTAATGTTCTAAAATACCGCCGTGGCGCGCGTACAGTACACCGAAGTCGAGTGCAAGTCGGCGATCAACCGCGTCCACGGGATGCCGTTCCCCTGGTCCCTGAACCCCTACCGGGGCTGCGCGCACGGCTGGACGTGCCGGCAAGGGGCACGTCCGGCGTCGCATACGGCCAGGACGGCGGCAATCTCGGCGAGCGACAACCCGAGCCGCTGGGCGCGGCGGATGAAGCGCAGCCGCGCGAGGTCGCCGGACGTGTAGAGGCGGTAGCGGGCGCTGGTGCGCGCAGAGGGAACCAGGACCCCGATGCGCTCATAGTAGCGCAACGTGCGCGCGTTAACTGCTGCGCGCCGGGCCGCCTCCCCGATCGTCATGGTTGCTGCCATCTTTCCCAACCCTCCTGATGCGTCAGGACACCGACTGATTGCATTATCCGACGGCCAATCCGGCGGGCGGCACCCCAAATTGACGGGATATGCAGGCGCTGGTACAGTCGGTCATTCAATAAAAGAGATGATGGCGATCAGGGAAAGCCGGTGCGAAGCCGGCGCTGTCCCGCAACTGTAAGTGACGGTACGCCGTCACCAGTCAGAATGCCTGACGCCGTTTCCAGCAGCACACCTTCGAGTGAAAGGCGGTGGGCTTCCCCTAACGATGGTTGTACCCCAACGACGGTCCCGCAATCTGGTCATTCGCGCTGACGGCAAAACCGTCAACGTCGTGCGCAAGCAGGGCCACCTCTTCGTCTGCGCCACCGGCTGCTGTTGCGGGCGCACCGAGCGGAGTTTTCCGCCGATCCCCACCGAGTTGTATCACAACGAGTGGGAACGCCGGAAGCTGCGCAACCGCATTCATTTGACCATTGGCGGCTGTCTGGGACCCTGCACGCTCTTCAACGTCGCCATGCTCATGTTCGACGGCCGTTCCCTCTGGTTCCACTCCGTGAACAGTGACGGTCAGGTGTTGGCACTCTACGATTACATGGAGCAGTTGCTCGCCGCCAACAGCTACGTGCCGCCGCCGCCAGCCCTTACCGACAACATGTTTACGTCCTTCGCCTGGGATGAGGAGCCGCGGGCTGCCGGCGTGCAAGCAAACCGCGCCGGCGGCGACGCAGAGAGCGCTGCGCCGGCAGTCATCGGAGGTGGCGGCTTCCTGGTGCTGACGCAAGCTGATACCGACCTGTTGGCCTTTCAGCGCGTTGCCGGACAGTTGCCGTCGGACTTCCCGCCTTTGCATGTCGTGAACCCCAGTCACCTCCGCAATGACGCCGACCTGGACATCTTTCTCGACGATGTCTTGCCACGCGCCGATGTGATCATCGTGCGTCTGCTGGGTGGGCGCGCCAGCTTCCGGCACGGCTTGGACCGCATCGTGGCCTGGGCTCAGGAGCAGAATGTCTGGCTGATCTGCCTGCCCGGGACCGACGCGCTGGACCCGGAGCTCGCTGCGCTCTCCACGACGGGAGTGCCGGTGGCCCATGAAGCCTTCGCCTACCTGCAAATGGGCGGCGTCAGGAACTACGTGTACTGCCTGCGCTTCCTGGCCGACCATTTGCTAGCAGGCGGCTTCGGCTACGACGCTCCCGAGCCCCAGCCGCGCCACGGCCTCTACCACCCTGATATTCCTGAGCCCACCGTCGCGCGCCTCCAGGCAAGGCACAGCGCGACTCAGCCAACGATCGGGGTCCTCTTCTATCGCTCGCACCTGCTTTCCGGCAACACCGCCTTCGCCGACGCTATCGTGCGCGCCTGTGAAGCAGGCGGCCTGAACGTTCTTCCCGTGTACACCTATTCCCTGAAGGAGGGCAGCGACGAGCAGGAGGCAACAGCCAACGCGCTGCCGGCAGCCGTGCAGCTCTTCCTCCAGGACGGCCGGCCAGCCGTCGATGTCATCATCAACACCACCAGCTTCGCCATGGGCAGCGTCAACCCGGATGGGCCGACGCCGAGCGGCTGGTCGGTAACAGCCCTAACACAGCTCGATGTGCCGATGATTCAGGCCATCACTGCCTCCTCCACCCGCCCGCAGTGGGAAGCGTCCGACCGGGGCCTGTCGCCCCTGGATACGGCGATGAATGTCGTCATCCCCGAGTTCGACGGCCGCATCATCGGGGTGCCAGTCTCCTTCAAGGAGCAGCTTGGCGAGACGCGCGGCGTTTCCTCACCTGCCCGCAATGGGGAAGGAACGGCAACACCTGCCGTGTACTACGCGCCCGATGCGGAGCGCATTGCCCACCTGGTGGGTCTGGCGGCGCGGCTGGCCGTGCTTCGCCGCAAGCCCAACGCCGATAAGCGCGTTGCCTTCGTGCTGACCAACTCCGCTGCCAAGGCCTCGCGCATTGGCAACGCGGTGGGCTTGGACGCGCCGGCCTCCCTGCTCCGCCTGTTTGCCGCCATGCAGCAGGCCGGCTACCGGGTGGAAGGCGTACCGGAGAGCGGCGATGCGCTGCTGCACGCCCTGATCGACCGCTGCTCCTACGACGCGGAGCTGCTCACGCCCGCGCAACTGGCGCAGGCTGCCGGACAGGTACATGCCCGGCAGTACGGCCGGTGGTACGAGCAACTGCCGGCCAAAAACCAGCAGGAGATGGGCGAGCGCTGGGGCGCAGCACCCGGCAGCGCCTATGTCCATGACGGGCGCATTGCCCTGGCCGGGCTGGAGTTGGGCAACGTCTTCGTGGCGCTGCAGCCGCCGCGCGGCTATGGCATGGACCCCAACCTGATCTACCATATGCCCGACCTGCCGCCGCCCCATCATTACCACGCCCTCTATCGCTGGCTGCGCGACCCGGCAGGCTGGGGCGCCGACGCTATCGTCCACGTCGGCAAGCACGGCACGCTGGAGTGGCTGCCCGGCAAGAGCATCGGCCCGGCCGAGACCTGCTATCCCGATCAGTTCCTGGGTGACCTGCCGCTGATCTACCCCTTCATCATCAACAATCCCGGCGAAGGCGCCCAGGCGAAACGCCGCACCCACGCTGTGATCGTCGACCACATGACTCCGCCGATGACGACGGCCGGCGGCTACGCCGAACTGGCCGAGTTGGCCCAACTGGTGGACGAGTATTACCAGGTGGAACAGCTCGATCCGAGCAAGCTGCCTCTGCTCCAGCAGCAGATCTGGGAGTTGCTGAAAAAGGCCAGGCTGGATGCTGATCTCAAGGTCATGCTCACGCGCAGCCACGATGGCCACAGCCACGCCTGGGACGATGAGTTGACGGAAGACGGTACTCCGGTGGCCATCGCCGAGCTACGGGGCAAGGACTTCGCCCACCTGCTGGAAGATATCGACGGCTACCTGTGCGAACTCACCGGCGCCCAGATCCGCGACGGCCTGCACACCCTGGGTGAGGTCCCGACCGGCGAGCAACTCACCGACCTGCTGCAGAGTCTCACTCGTATCCCCAATCTGGAGATCCCGAGCCTGCGTGCCGGCGTCGCCGCGGCACTCGGGCTGTCGCTGGACGCTTTGCTGGACGCGCCGGGAAAGCGGCTGGAGCCAGATACGCCGGCAGAAGCCGACCGCAGCGGGTTCGCCTCCCATGCCGACGCGCTGGAGGCCGTGGACGCGCTCTGTCACCGCCTCCTGGCAGGCCTGCAGCAGCACGATTTCGCCCCCGAGGCCGTGCAGAGCGTGCTGCGGGAGGTGCTGATGGCGCCATTCGCCAACGAAGCGACCGACAGCGCAGGCAGGGCAGTCGCTGCTGGTTGCCCCGACCAGACGCTGACTGACGACATCGCGCAGGTGCTGCAGTTTGTCTGCGGCGAGATCGTGCCGCGTCTCCGCCAGAACCAGGCGGAGATCGACAACGTGCTGCACGCGCTGGCCGGCGGCTACGTGCCGGCCGGACCGAGTGGCGCGCCGACGCGCGGCATGGCCCACGTCCTGCCCACCGGGCGGAACTTCTACGCCGTCGACCCGCGCACCCTGCCCAGTCTCGCCGCCTGGCGCGTGGGCAGCCAGCTGGCGGAGGAGTTGTTGCAGCGCCACCGCAAAGAGGAAGGGCGCTACCCGGAGCAAGTCGGCCTCTCTATCTGGGGGACCAGCGCCATGCGCACCCACGGCGACGACATCGCCGAAGTATTTGCCCTCCTCGGCGTCCGACCACGCTGGCAAGCGGAGAACCGCCGCTTGCTCGGCATTCAGCCGATGTCGCTGGAAGAACTGGGCCGGCCGCGCATCGATGTGGTCTGCCGCATCTCCGGCTTCTTCCGCGATGCTTTCCCTCACCTGATCTCGCTGATGGACGAGGCGGTGCGCACCGTTGCCAATCTGGACGAGCCGCCGGAGCAGAACTTCCTCCGCAAACGCTACCTGGCGGACCAGGCCCGCCACCAGCAGGCAGGGCTCGCGCCGGAAGCGGCGGCGCAGCGCGCCGGCTACCGCATCTTTGGCTGCAAACCGGGGACCTACGGCGCCGGCATCCTGCCGCTGATCGACGAGAAAAACTGGCAGGACGTCCATGACTTCGCCGAAGCCTACGTCAACTGGGGCGGCTACGCCTACACGGCGACGGAGTACGGCACGGATGCGCGTGACGCCTTCCGTGAACAGTTGGCGACGGTGGCCGTGGCGGTCAAGAACCAGGACAACCGCGAGCACGACATCTTCGACTCCGACGACTACCTGCAGTACCACGGCGGCATGATTGCCACCATCCGCGCCCTTTCCGGCAAGGCTCCCCGCCGCTACTTCGGCGACAGCTCCGATCCGCAGCGCGCTCGCGTGCGCGACCTGAAGGAGGAGGCGCTGCGCGTCTTCCGCAGCCGCGTCGTCAACCCGAAGTGGATCGCCTCCATGCAGCGGCACGGCTACAAGGGGGCGCTGGAAATGGCGGCGACCGTCGACTACCTCTTCGGCTACGACGCCACCTCCGACGTCGTGGACGACTGGATGTACGACCGCACCGCCGGGGTCTACGCGCTGGACCCGGCGGTACAGGCGTTCTTCCGGGCGAGCAACCCCTGGGCCCTGCGCGACGTGGCCGAGCGGCTGCTGGAGGCGATCGACCGCGGCCTCTGGGCCAAGCCCGATCCGGAGCGACGTGCGCAGTTGCGCGACCTCTTCTTGAGCGTCGAGGGCGACCTGGAAGGCAGGGGCAGCAATGCCGGCTAACCGTCAGCGTCCCATCTACCCCTTCACCGCCCTCGTCGGCCAGGAGCCCATGAAGCTCGCCCTGCTCCTCAATGCTGTCAATCCGCGCCTGGGTGGCGTGCTGATTCGCGGCGAAAAGGGCACTGCCAAGTCCACGGCGGTGCGCGCGCTGGCCAGCCTGCTACCGGCGATCGCTGTGGTGGAGGGCTGCCCTTATGGCTGTAATCCAGACGACCCGACGGCGCTGTGTGACGATTGCGCCGAGCGCCAGTCAGGCGGCGAGACGCTGCCCCGCCAGGAGCGTCGAGTGCCGATGGTCGAGTTGCCCGTGGGCGCCACCGAGGACCGCGTCGTCGGCACGCTCGATCTGGAGCGGGCGATTCAGGAGGGACGGCGGCAGTTCGAGCCGGGCCTGCTCGCTCGCGCCAACCGCGGCATCCTCGCCATCGACGAGGTGAACCTGTTGCAGGATCACCTGGTGGACACACTGCTCGATGTGGCGGCGATGGGCCGCAACTACGTCGAGCGAGAAGGCATCTCACTGAGCCACCCGGCGGAGTTCCTGCTCGTCGGCACCATGAACCCGGAAGAGGGCGACCTACGCCCACAACTGCTGGACCGCTTCGCGCTGATGGTAGAGGTGCAGGGTCTACCCGACCCGGCCGAGCGCGCGGAAGTCGTGCGCCGCCGCATCGCCTTCGAGCGCAACCCGACAGCGTTCGGCGCAGTCTGGGCGGCGGCCGAAGCGGCCCAACGTGAGCGCCTGCGGCAAGCGCGCGACTTGCTGCCCCGCGTCACGCTGGACGACGGCCTGCTCAAGGTGATCGCGCGCATCTGTGCTGCCTTTGGCGTGGATGGCCTGCGCGCCGACATCGTCATGCATCGCACGGCCAGCACGCTCGCCGCGCTTACCGGCCGCACCTGCGTCACCATCGACGACATTCGACAGGCGGCGGAGCTCGCCTTGCCCCATCGCAAGCGCCGCCAACCCTTTGACCAGCCAGGCGCCGATCAGGAACAGTTGCAGCAACTCCTGGAGGAGCATGGTGCTCCCGCGCCGGAGCCAGGCAGTGCCGAAGCCGGCGACTCTACGTCCGACAGCACACAGCAAGACAGCGGCGACAGCGAGGGCGGATCATCGCCGCCGCCCTCGGTGACGAACGGCGAGAACAACTCCGAAAACCCATCGCCTTCCCCGCCCGCCCCCGACCGGACTGCGAGTGCCGATAGCCCGTTCCCCATCGTCTCCCCAACTCCCCTCTCACGTCCGGCGCAGGCCCGCCGTCCGGCGGTGTCGCGCTCTGGACGGCACGGCGCAACGACAACTGCCGACGACCACGGCAGCTACGTCGGCAGCCGGCTGCCGAGTGGTCCGCTCCGACATCTGGCGCTTGCGCCGACGATACGAGCGGCAGCGCCGTACCAGTTGACACGGCGGCAAGATGCGGCGCCGAGGCCGTCACTGACGCTCCGGCTCCGGCCCTGGGATTTGCGTGAACGTGTCCATCGCCAGCACATGCGCAACCTGATCCTCTTTGTGGTCGACGCCAGCGGCTCTATGGGAGCGGCTGATCGCATGGCCGCCACGAAGGGCGCCATTCTCTCGCTGCTGCTGGACGCCTATCGCAAGCGTGATCAAGTTGGTCTGATCGTGTTTCGCGACAGCGGCGCCAGCCTGCTGCTGCCGCCGACCAACAGCGTGGAGCGGGCCGAGCGTCTCCTCGCCACGCTGCCGACCGGCGGTCGCACACCGCTGGCGCAGGCCCTTTACCTGGCCGCCGATGTGCTGGAGCGAGCCATCGCGCAAGGCGACCGCTGTATCCCTTTCCTGGTACTCCTCAGCGACGGCCATACCAATGTCAACCTGGCAGGAGTTGGCCCCTTCCCGGCTGCGTTAACAGCAGCCGCCCATATCCGAGAGCGGACGGCGCGCTGGGGAGGGCAAACGCTGGTGGTGGACACCGAAGCCGGCCGCACGCGGCTGGGTCTCGCCCAGGAGATCGCTAAGTCTATGGCGGCTCGCTATCTACCGTTAGCGCAGTTGCGTGCCGGCGCCGGCCTCGCCGGTCAGGCTTTGGAGCAGTCCGTACGCTCCCTGCTGACGCCGGGTGCGTCTCTCCGCCCGGGAGTGGGAGCCTTCCAGCCGTGAAAGCAGTGGTGATTGCCGGTATGCAGAGCGGCACGGGTAAAACCACCGTTGCTACCGGTCTGATGGCGGCGCTCCGCAAGCGCGGCCTGCGGGTCCAACCATACAAGGTAGGCCCGGATTACATCGACCCCACATATCACACGGCCGCCTGTGGCCGTCCCTGTTGCAATCTGGACCGCTGGCTCCTCAGCCTGCCCGTGCTGCGGGCCCTTTTCGCGCGCTCTGCCGCCGGTGCCGACATCGCCGTGGTCGAAGGCGTGATGGGGCTGTTTGACGGCCGCACGGGCGAAGGCGAACGGGCAAGTACCGCCGAGGTTGCCAAGGCCCTGGGAGCACCCGTGCTGCTCGTGTTGGACGTCGCCAAGCTGGCCCGGACCGCCGCGGCGCTGGTGGCCGGTGTGCGCGCCTTCGACCCGGCCCTACCGCTGGCCGGCGTCATCCTGAATCGCGTGGCCTCCGACACGCACCTGGCGGCCGTCGCGCCGGCCATCGAGCGAGAAACAGGCGTTCCGGTGGTGGGAGCGATCCGGCGCGACGGCAGCCTGCAACTGCCGGAGCGCTACCTGGGGCTGATACCGGTGACGGAGGGCCCGGCCGCGACGGCGTTCCTGGAGCGGGCAGCGTCCGCCATCGAGGGCGGCCTCGACCTGGATCGACTGTTGCGCCTGCTGCCCGCCGTCACCTTGCCGAAGGACACCCTCGCCGGGTTGTTTCCAGAGGAGACCCTGCCGGTGTACACCCGCATCGCCGTCGCCCGCGACCGCGCCTTTCATTTCTACTATGAAGACAGCCTGGACTTGCTGCGCGCCTGGGGGGCTGAACTGCTGCCATTCAGCCCGCTGGAGGATGCGACGCTGCCGGAGGGCGCCCAGGGCGCCTATATAGGCGGTGGGTTCCCGGAGCTATTCGCGGCGGAGTTGAGCGCCAACACATCCATGCTGGCATCCCTGCGCGCCGCCGCCCGACAAGGCATGCCGATCTATGGCGAATGCGGCGGCGCGATGTACCTCGGGACATGCCTTACCGACCGCGACAGTCACACGTATCCCATGGCGGGCCTCGTCCCACTGGACTGCTCGATGACGCAGCCGCGGCTGACGCTGGGCTACCGCACCGTGACGGCCCGCCGTTCAACGATGCTGCAGCAGCAGGGCGAACGCTTGCCTGGCCATGAGTTCCACTGGTCCGTTCAACGGGAGCAGCCGGACGCGGATATGGCGGCCTACGACATCGAGGGACCGGTGGCGCGCCGGGAAGGGTTCAGCAGCGGCAGCGTCCTTGCTTCCTACATCCACCTGCACCTCGGCAGCGCTCCGCACCTCGCGCCGCGTTTTGTCCAGGCTTGCACAGCGGCCACCCCCTGGCAGCCATCCACAACATCGTTGCGCGCCGCAACTGGGGATGAACCACGGGCGGCAACAGCCGCCACCGCGACGACAACTGACGACCAGCGTAGCGGCCAACTCGCGGCGCCGTCCCTGCTGCGCACCCATGGCCTGCCCGGCGCGGAGATCGAGCGGCGCAGTCTGGCCATCAGCGACGGTGCGCTGGCCGGAAGCATGTGGACTGCGGCGGAGCGAACAGTAGCCCGCCGGCTCATCTATGCTGTTGGTGATCCGGCCATCGCTTCGCTCATCCAGATCCATCCTGAAGCGACGGCAGAAGGCATGGCAGCGCTGCGGGCGGGCCGGCCGATCTATTGCGACGTCAAGATGGTCGCCAGCGGCGTCAATCGCCGCCTGACGGAGCGATTCGGCTGCGCGGTGCAGACCGGCATCGACGACGCTGCGGTTGCTGCTCGCGCGCAGGCGTCCGGTTTTCCGCGTTCTGCTGAGGCGATGTTGCACTTTGGCGCCCGGTTGGAGGGCGCGGTCGTTGCCATCGGCAACGCGCCCACTGCCTTGCTGGCGCTGCTTGACCTTGTGCAGGCGGGCGTCGCCCGCCCCGCCGTCATTATCGGGATTCCTGTCGGCTTCGTCGCCGCCACTGAGTCCAAGGAAGCGCTGCTACGCTGCACGGTACCTTTCATCACGGTGACAGGGACGCGGGGCGGCACGCCGCTGGCCGTGGCGGCAGTCAACGCGCTGTTGCTGCTGGCGGCTGCGGAGGAGGGGCAGCGCGATGGCTGACGACATCCCCGATACTTCTCTCCCGCCGGACGGTATCGTTGTGACCGGCGGTGTGCCACAACCACGCGGCAAGGGAATGCGCACCGGCTTCACTACCGGCGCTTGCGCCACGGCGGCGGCACTGGGGGCAACCCAGGCGCTGCTTGAGGGCCACCCGGTCCGGTCCGTCGTCGTCACCTTGCCAGCGGGCCGGCAGGTGCGTTTTCTTCTCCAGCGTTGCACGCTCCACGGGCAGCAGGCGCACTGCTCGGTGATCAAGGACGCCGGCGACGATCCCGATGTGACGCACGGCGCCGAAATCTGCGCCGATGTGGCCCGGTCCCCGATCCCGGGTATCGCCTTACTCGGCGGCGAAGGCGTGGGCACCGTGACACGTCCCGGCCTTGGCCTGGAAGTGGGCGGGCCGGCCATCAACCCGGTGCCACGGCACATGATCCTGCAACACGTTGGCAGCCTGGCCGGCGAACGGCTGCGAGAACAGGGCCTAACGGTGACCATCTCCGTCCCTAAAGGGCGAGAATTGGCGCTCAAGACGCTCAATGGGCGGCTCGGCATCGTCGGTGGTCTCTCTATTCTCGGCACCACCGGCATCGTCCAGCCCTTCTCCACCGCCGCCTGGCGGGCGAGCGTCGGGCAGTCCATTGACGTGGCGGCCGCGAACGGCATTCGGGAAGTCCTGATGAGTACCGGTGGGCGCAGCGAACGGTTCGGTCAGGACTTGCTTGGTCTTTCGGACATGGCGCTGATCGAGATGGGGGAGTTCACCGGCTTCGCCCTCCAACGGGCGGCGCAGCACGGCATGCAAACAGTCCACCTCTGCGGCATGATCGGCAAGTACGCCAAGATGGCGCAGGGACACTTGATGACACACGTCGCCGGCAATCAGGTCGATCCGGCCTTCCTCGCTGCCGTGGCGACAGAGGCCGGCGCCTCACCAGGCCTGGCAGCGGCGATGAGTCAGGCCAACACCGCCCGGCACGTCCAGGAGTTGACCATCGCCGCCGGCTTTCCGCAACTCTTTACGGCCATCTGCGAACGTGTCGCGGAGCACTGTCAGGCACACGTCGGCGGGGCGCTGACCCTGGATGTCATCATGTTCGATTTCGACGGTCGGGTGTTGGGCCGGGCGGCGCGGCCAGCGGGAACTCCGGTCGCCCCGGCACTGTCTCGCCCAAAGGCGCTGCACAGTGCCGGCACGCTTCCGCCAGAGGGTAGCCAGGAGGGAGTGGTTTCGTGAGCACCGCCGCCTTGCCAGTGACCGTCGTCGGCATCGGTGACGACGGCCCCGCCGGACTGAGCACGGAAGCGCGGGCAGCCGTAGAGCAGGCGGAACTGCTGCTCGGTGGCCATCGCCACCTGGCCTGGTTCAGCGGCCACCCGGCACAGACGCTGCCGATAACGGACAATCTCCGCGCGGTCGTGGCAGCAATTGAGCAGCATAGCGCGCACTGCCGGGTGGTCGTTCTCGCCTCCGGCGACCCCCTGTTCTTCGGGATCGGCGCCTACCTGAGCAAGCAGCTTGGTCCCGACCGCCTGCAGATCCTGCCCCATGTCAGCTCCGTGCAGCTCGCCTTCGCCCGGGTCGGTGTCGGCTGGCAAGACGCGGCGATCCTCAGCGCGCACGGCCGGCCGTTAGCGCCGGTCCTCCAGCCGGCGTTGGAAGCGGCCAAGGTCGCCCTCCTGACCGACGACACCAACACGCCGGGCGTCATCGCTACAGCCTTGCGTGCCGCCGGCATGGAGGACTGCCGGGCGGTGGTCGCTGAGCATCTCGGCGGCCCTGAGGAACGACTGATCGAGACGACGCTCTCCCAACTGCCGGGGCAGACGTTTGCAGCGCTCAACGTCCTGCTGCTGCTACGTAATCAACCTCGCCGGCCGCCGCTGACGCTCGGCCTGCCCGACGACGCCTTTGCCCATCTGCGCGGCCAGATCACCAAGGCGGAGATGCGAGCGGTGAGTCTCTCCAAGTTGCGGCTGCGCCGCGGCGATACCGTCTGGGACATTGGCGCGGGTAGCGGGTCAGTCAGCATCGAGGCCGCGCTCCTGTGCGGCGGTGATGTCTACGCGATGGAACGCGCGCCGGAGCAGGTCGCGGTGTTGCGGGCCAACCTGGCCACTTTTCCTGCAGCACGCGTGCAGGCGATTGTGGGTGAGGCGCCCGAGGCTCTGGAGCCGTTACCGACGCCGGACGCTGTGTTCATCGGCGGCAGCGGCGGTCGGTTGCGAGACGTGCTGACTGCCGTGCAGGCGCGCCTACGACCGGGTGGGCGTCTCGTCCTCAATCTGGCGACGCTGGATCATCTGGCGCAAGCTCGCGCCTGGCTGGCGGCGTCGGGCATGGGGGCACAGGAGTTAGTGCAGCTACAGGTGGCGCGGGCCGTCCCGATCGCTGACGACGAGCGCCTGGCCGCCCTCAATCCGGTCTGGATACTGGCGGCGACGAAGTTGGAGCGTACCGATGGCTGAAGGCACGGCATGGGGAACGCTCTACGGCCTGGGTATCGGTCCCGGCGACCCGGAACTGCTGACGTTGCGGGCGCATCGCCTGCTCACCGCCGCACCGGTGGTGTTCGCGCCAGCCGGGCGCGGTGGCCAGCCGGGTTACGCGCAACGCATTGCAGAGACCTACCTCGATCCCAGCCGCCAGCGCATCGAGCCGCTGGCCTTCGCACTGAGCCGGGACGTTGCCGCCATGGAGCGCGCCTGGCTGGCAGCCGTCCAGCGCGTGGCCGAGGTGAGTGCGGCGGGACTGGATGCCGCCTTCATCACGGAGGGCGATCCGCTCACCTACAGCACCTTCGTCCACCTCTATCGTACGCTCCAGCACCAGCATCCTCGCGTAGCCGTACAAGTCGTGCCGGGGATCACCAGCTTCGCGGCGGCCAGCGCCGCCGCGCTGCACCCCCTGGTCGACCAGGACGAGCGGCTGGCCGTCATTCCGGCAAGCTATGCTCCCGCCGATCTGGAGCGAGTATTGCACGAGTTTGATACCGTCGTCCTGCTCAAGGTGAGCGCCGTCTTCGACCAGGTCCTGGACCTGCTGGAGCGGCTGAACCTGGTCGACCATGCGCTGTATGTGCGCCGGGTCGGTCGGCCGGAGCAAGAGGTTCGGCACGACCTGCGGGCCCTGCGCGGCCAGTCGCTCGACTACTTTTCCCTGGTTATCGTCTATCCAGCAGAAGGAGCGCCCAATGTCTGAAACCTCCGTCTACTTTATCGGCGCCGGTCCGGGCGACCCGGAGTTGCTCACGGTCAAAGGCCAGCGCCTGATCCAACGTGCGGACGTCATCATTTATGCGGACTCGCTGGTCCATCCCGGTATCTGCGCCGGCGCGCGGCCTGATGCGGAAATCCACGGCAGTTCGACCCTGCCGCTGGAACGTATCCTGGAGTTAATGATTGGCGCAGCGCGTGCCGGCAAGCTCGTGGCGCGTGTGCAGAGTGGCGATCCGGGACTGTACGGCGCTATCCACGAACAGATGGTGGCGCTGGACCGCGCCGGCATCGCCTACGAGATCATCCCCGGCGTCAGTTCGGCCTTCGCCGCGGCGGCAGCGCTCGGTGCGGAGTTGACGGTGCCGGAGATCGCCCAGAGTGTCATCCTTACGCGCGTCGGCGGCCGCACCGGCTTGCCGCCGAACGAGCAGTTGGCAGCCTTCGCCCGGCATGGTACGACCATGGCGCTTTTCTTGAGCATCGCCATGATCGATCGCGTGGTGACCGAACTGCTGGCGGGCGGCTATCCGCCGGAAACGCCGGTCGCCGTGGTCCACCGCGTCACCTGGGCAGACCAGTCGATGCTGCGGGGAACGCTGGCCACCGTAGCCGGCCAGGTACGGGAAGCGAAGCTGGCGAAGCAGGCGCTCATCATGGTTGGTCCGGTGTTCGATCCACAGTTGCACCAGCGGGCGGCGGAGAACCACTCGCACCTCTACGACGCCACGTACACCCACATGTTCCGCAAAGGCACCTGGCGGCGGGACGGCGGGGCCGCCGACGTCTCCGAGGCGGTGGTCATATGAACCTTAGCCATGCTCTGGCGCCGGCCGTTTCCAACTATTGTCTTCGCTTCGGCATGCTTATCCCAACACGACGATGCGACTAGCGAGCGTGGCCCTGACACGGGCCGGCGTGGCCGCTTCCGCTCGTCTGTCCAGGGCGCTGGGGCCCTTGGACCGCTATGTCCCGGCACGGCTGGCCTTTGCTGGGGACGATGCCCTTCCCTACGAGCAACCGGCGCGCGAACTGCTGGACCTCCTCTTTCCCTCCTACAACGGTCTCATTCTCTTCATGGCCCTCGGTGCGGCCGTTCGCTTGCTGGCCCCACTGTTGCGGGATAAGCAAAGCGACCCCGCGGTGGTCGTCGTGGACGAGACGGCAACGTTCGCCATCAGCGTCCTGTCCGGCCACATCGGCGGCGCCAACGCGCTCACCCGTGAAGTCGCCGCGGCGCTGGGTGCGACGCCCGTGATTACGACCGCCTCTGATGGACGCGGCCTGCCGGCGCTGGACCTGCTGGGGCGGGCTGCCGGCTGGCGATTGGAAGGCACCCGCCAGTCGGTCAAACGTGCGTCCGCCGCCCTGCTCAACGGGGAATCCTTGCTCATCTATCAGGATGCCGGTGACACCGATTGGCAACGGGACATTCCGGCAGAACAGCGCCGCCAGTGCGTTGACCTGGCCGATCTGGCGGCAGCGAGTGACGGGGTTGGCGCGGCAGTGATCATCACGGATCGTGTCCTTGGCGACCCGCCGGACCAGCTCACCTGCCCCTGTGTGCTCTACCGCCCGCCGACGCTGGTGGCAGGCGTCGGCTGCTCCCGGGGAGCGCCGACCGACGAGATTGAGACTTTGCTGCAGGCCGCGCTCGTCGAGGCGGGGGTATCCGCCCACGCCCTGCACGCGTTCGCCACTATCGATCTCAAGCATGATGAACCAGGGATTGGGGAGCTAGCCCGTCGTCACCATCTTCCGGTGAGGTACTTCAGCGCGTCGCAATTGGCAACCGTGCGTGTACCGAATCCGTCGCCGGTTGTCGAAGCGGCGGTAGGAACACCCGGCGTCTGCGAACCGGCAGCCTTGCTGGCGGCGGGAGCGGCGGACCTGCTCCTGCCCAAGCGCAAGTCGGTCCGCGCGACGGTAGCGTTGGCCCGGCGGGCGGAGGCGCCAGCGTGAGCACAGGTCAAACTGCACCCGGCGAACTCAGCGTCGTCGGCATTGGGCCGGGTGGCTACGCTGATCTGACCCACCGGGCGGAGGATGCCCTGCGGCGCGCCGAACGTATCGTCGGCTATCACGCCTACACGGCGGCGGTTCGCGACTGGTTACCGACCGCAACGTTCGCGGAAAGCGCCATCGGCGCGGAGGCGGAGCGCTGTCGAACGGCCCTCGACCTGGCCCGAGAAGGGTACACGGTCGCCCTGGTGTCGAGCGGCGATGCGGGCGTCTACGCCATGGCCGGACTGGTCTTTGAGTTGGCCTGGGCGCAAGGCTGGCGATTCGACGACGCGGGCTGGCCGCCAATCACGGTCATTCCCGGCGTCACTGCTGCCACAGCGGCGGCGGCACTGGTGGGGGCGCCGCTGATGAGCGACTTTGCGACGATCAGCCTGAGCGACCTCTTGACACCGTGGCCGGTCATCGAGCGCCGCCTGCGGGGCGCCGCGATCGGTGATTTCGTCGTGGCGCTGTATAACCCGATGAGCGAGCGACGCCGGCAGCAACTCCCCCTGGCATGTGCCATTCTCCTGACGGAACGGTCTGCGATGACGCCGGTGGCTATCGTGCGGCAAGTGTGCCGACCCGAGCAAGAGGTACATCTGACGACCTTGGGCGAGCTTGCCGCAACTCGTGTCGACATGCTCACCGTCGTCATCGTCGGGAACGCCGCGACACGCTTGCTCGGCGGCCGTCTCGTCACGCCGCGTGGCTATCCACTGGCGCAGACCGGAAGGGATCGGCAATGAAAGAGCAGTCCGCGCTCAATCAGGGAGCGGAATATCCCCGCAGGCCTCCGCCTGCCCTCCTGCTCATGGCCCACGGGAGCAAAGACGCGGCAGGCCAGCAGGAGTTGCAGGAACTGGAAATGGCCGTCCGGGCGGCGACGAGCCGGCGTTTGGTGGCGCTCGGCGTCCTCGAGTACCCCGGTCACCTTGTGCCGGCCATAGGCGATGCTGCTGACCGGCTCGTGGAGTGCGGCGCGCGAGCGATCGTGGCCGTACCGGTGCTGCTGCTCCAGGCGGGCCACGGCAAGACGGATATGCCGCAGCAGTTTGCGCAGATCCGGGCACGCCACCCTGGCGTCCGCTGCGTCATGGCCCAGCCACTCTTACCCCACCCGCTGCTGCGGGCTGTCGTACAGGAGCGACTCCAACATTGCGCCGCTGAACGGCAGTGCTCGCCGCAAAGTGACGGAAGAGCAGAAGTCGCCGGGGGCATCCGTCCTGAGTACGGGTCTGACACCGCGGTGCTCCTGGTCGGACGCGGCAGTCACGACCCCACTGCGAATTCTGATCTGTTCAAGATCGCCAGGCTCTTAAGCGAGGAGTATGGCCACCCTCTGGTGGAAGCCTGCTTCATCAGCCAGGCTAGACCGGGCGTGCCTGAAGGCATTCGCCGTTGCGTGGTCCTGGGCGCCCGCTCCGTGGTCATCGTTCCCTACTTCCTGCATACGGGCATCCTGGTGCAACGCATCCACGCCCAGGTCCTGGAGACGCAGCAGCGCTATCCGGACGTGCTGCTGCGCGTCGCGGAGCACCTGAGCAACCATCCGTACCTCATTCGCCTGTTGCTGCTCCGTGCGCGGGAAGCGAGCCTGAGCGTGCGCGCGATGGCATGCTTGGCCGGCGCCGAGCCGCCGCCAGGGTTCCTGCCCATTGTGGCAGAGGCGCCCGGCCACGGCCACCTGCACCAGCTTCCGGCGCACCAACGCGACCACACGCCGCTGCAGGAGGAGGCGTTCGTTCCAACGCAAAACGAGCGCTGGTATCTGCGGGTGACGGCAGACTGGGCTGCTCGGATGCGGCAGGGTGAATCGGTTGGACCGGACCCGACATTGACCGAACGCGACGTGGCATTCGCGCGTCGAATTCTTGGCCTGAGGACCGGCATGCGAGTCCTGGAGACCGGCTGCGGCTGGGGCCGCTGCACGGGAGGACTGGCCCGCCTCGGCTGCCGCGTGACCGCCGTGGACCTCTCCCCGCCGATGGTGGCCCGTGCGCGGCAAAACCTGAAGGAGGCGGGGCTGGTTGCCGACGTGCGCCTGGCCACGGTACGGCTACTGCGCCCATTCCGGGAACCGTTTGACGCCATCGTCGGCTTTCGCGACGATAGCCCTATCAGCGCCGAAGACGAAACGGACAATCTTCGCATGCTGCAAAGCCTTGCCGGCGCGCTGCGACCGGGCGGCCTCCTGCTGTTCGGTACGGGCGATTACCCGCACGGCTCCCCGGCGTACCAGCGCCTGGTGCGCCGGACCCTCGCCGGCGAAGTCGTCGAAGAGATCCGCTACGACACCACAACCGGCTGGAGCGTCAACGAGACCCGCTGGCTCCTACCGGAAGGCCCCCTGTACCTCACCCGTACGCGCAAGCATTACGACCCGAACAGCCTGGCGGCCTTGCTCGAAGCGGCTAGTCTCCAACTCGTCGCGACCTACGCGAATCTGGACGAGGCATGCCCGTATCAGTCCCGTCCGGAAGGGCTGATAGTCGTCGCGAAGCGCGCGAACGGGAGCGACGGACGGCCATGACCGGGCGATGGCCCAGGAAGAATACGTCGAACGGGGATCGGTGACCCGCCTGGACACTCAACAGCGTCCCCGGTCAGGGACCCCACCCGGATCGCGTTCTGCGATGCCCGCCTGCGCGAAGGTTGCCATTCGGCGGGGGATACGGCAGGCCGCCTCGACCAGGTGCATGGCCAGGGCGGCGCCGGTGCCTTCGCCCAGCCGCAGGTCCAGCGTCGCCAGCGGCATTAACTCCAGTCGCTCCAGGATCGTGCGGTGCCCAATCTCCACGGACATGTGGGCGGCGATCAGGTAGCCGCGCACCGCCGAGCAGAGATCAACTGCCAGTAATGCTGCCGCTCCCGAGATGAAACCGTCGATCAACACCGGCACGCGCTGAGCTGCCGCGCCCAGGATCACCCCGACCAGCCCGCCAATCTCGAAGCCGCCCACCTTGGCCAGCACGTCCAGGGGATCATTCGGTTCTGGTTGGTTCACGGCCAGCGCCTGCTCGATCGCCGCGATCTTGCGCTGGATGCCGGCGTCATCGATGCCGGCGCCGCGACCGGTGATGGCGGCGACCGGTTTGCCGGTAATGGCCGCGACGATAGCGCTGGAAGCTGCCGTATTGCCGATGCCCATATCGCCCGTCGCCACGAGGTCCAGGCCCCGGGCGATCTCGGCGTTGACAACCGCGATGCCGCCGGCCACGGCCTGGCTGGCCTGTGCTCGCGTCATGGCCGGTCCCTGCGCCATATTGGCGGTGCCGCGTGCCACCGGCCGGGAGACGATGGCGGGATTGGCAGGTAGGTCGGTGGCGACTCCCATGTCCACAATCACGACTCGCGCTCCGGCTTGTTCCGCCAGCACGTTGATGGCGGCGCCGCCGCGCACGAAGTTCAGCACCATCTGGGCGGTGACCTCCGCCGGGTAGGCGGAGACGCCTTCGGCCGTGATGCCATGATCGCCGGCCATCACGATCACCGCCTTACGTTCGACGTTCGGCAGCAGGTTGCCGGTGATGCCGGCCAGTTGGACGTGCAACGACTCCAGCCGGCCCAGGCTGCCCTGCGGCTTGGTCAGCACATCCTGACGGAGGCGGGCCGTCTCCATGGCGCTGCGATCCAGGTCGTCCACCGCTCGTATGGTCTCCTGGATGGTCTTCCAATGGGGATCGTTGGCCGGAGCTGTCTCCGGTAGGAGGCGGTCGAGTGCCGGCCACGTGGGATGCGCAGGCGTCCCCCAGCGTTCGTAATGCAACACGGCGCTGAGCGGCGTACGCTGGCGCCAGCCCGCCGTCTGTAGCACGGGGCGAGGAGGGAAGCCGTCGCTGGGATAGCCGAGGCAAAGATAGGCGACCGGGATGACGTGCGGCGGGATGCCCAGGATCTCACGCAGTTGGGGTAGCTTGATGATGGAGACCCAGCCGACGCCGATGCCTTCGGCGCGCGCGGCCAGCCAGAGGTTTTCCACGGCGCAACAGGTGGAGTAGACATCGGTCTCCGGGATGCTATTGCGCCCAAGCACGGCGGGACCGGCCGCGGTAGGGTCGCAGGTGACACAGAGGTTGAGCGGCGCCTCCAGAATCCCTTCCAGTTTGAGGGAGAGATACTGCGCCCGGCGCGGTTCGTCGAAGAAGCATGCGGCGGCCTGCCGTTCTCGGTCAAACAGCGCTTTCACCTGTGTCCGGGTCTCCCGGTCCCTCACCAGCAGGAAGCCCCACGGCTGCATGAAGCCGACCGACGGCGCGTGGTGCGCCGCATTGAGCAGCCGCGCCAGTACATCGTCCGGAAAAGGATCGGCGCGAAAACTGCGGATATCGCGGCGTTGAAAGATCGCGTGGTAGACCCCTTGCAGTGCCTCTGCTGGGAAGGC
This sequence comes from uncultured Chloroflexota bacterium, assembly GCA_937967325.1. Taxonomy (GTDB): domain Bacteria; phylum Chloroflexota; class UBA4733; order UBA4733; family UBA4733; genus UBA4733. The sequence continues at coordinate 1,695 of CALBSQ010000057.1, read as the reverse complement.
GTCGTCAGCGATTTCAGGCAAGTTGGTGCGGCTGGCCGCGACGGTGAGTTCTCCTGGCTGTGGCGGCATACGTCCACCCCCCCGGTGCAAAGCAATGACGAAAGTGCCGTCATGGTAGCGACTTTCCATCGCTCGTGCCGACGGCGGCGACCGACGACATTCTCGACTCTGCGGTAGGCGGCGATGCCGGTGGAAGACGATAACGACGTGCGAGAACGGTCGTCTATTTGAGGGATGCTTGGCTAGCCTGCCCCCAGGAGTGGACAGCGCCAAGGAATCGGCGGGTTTACGGCCCCCATCCTGCGCGCGCTGGCCGCACGCTACTTCCACAACAACGTATTCGCCGCGCTCAACGATGTCGTCACTTTCCTCAACACGCGTTTTGCATCGACTTTACCCCCGGGAGCACTTCGATCTTGTCGTTTTCCTGCGTACGCTCTGATCGGCCGAGTACATTATGCAACCGGAAGAGTCTCGGTCGCTCACGATGTGAAGAGCGGGTCCAGTTACACTGAGCCGGGAGAGGACAATGGAAGCCAGAGCTGCGGGAACTGAACATTGTGGCGCCGGATTGCAGCGCATTGCTTTGGCCGTGCGTCTCACCGTCGCATTGAATCTGGACCCCGCGCTCGGTCAACGCTTTGTGCTTGATGTGCATTCCCCAATAGTGCCACCAAGCGACGCCGCTGCCGTATCCGTCGAAGTGGTGGTAGTCCACCGCCGGTCCGGCCGCCGACACTCCATCCGGTGCTGGGAGGACTGGATCGCCCTGGTTCAGCCCGGGGGTCTCTATTGGAGCGCATAAAGGGTCCAGTCATTCCTCCGGGGAGATGCCACGCTTCAGGCTGATGCCGGCTGCGGATACTCTCCAGGCACGCAAAACGCGCGCGTCGTTTGCTTTCCCGGTCTTCCCAAGACGGCGACAAGGGCGAATCAGCGCCCCAAAATGGCTAAACCAGCACCAGGGCCCTCCGAAAACCCGGGGGTCTCTGTGGTGGACAGTCGGGACCACTGCCCCACGGGTTCACAGCATCTATTCTCTACCCTTTTGCTAGGCGTCACTGTGCAGGGTCATCTGCCAGGAGAGCGGCAGTTCTGTGGACAGACCGTGCATTCGACCCCCGTGGCGAGGTAAAAGGCCGGACCCGATGTTAACTGGTTGCAACTGCTCCGCAGATCGGTACCCATCGAGGGTGCAGACTCGCCGGTGAAATGCTCCAAGGCCTGGGCGCATGGCCAAGACGATCCAACCACGGGTCGCACAACCCAGAAAGCGTCATCCGGCCTAGCCGCCCGCTCGGATGTCTCCCCAACTGGCTTGGTTGAACGTCCGCCCTGCCGCTGCATTTGACCGCCAAGTGACGCAACAACTGCCCATCCGGCCCCACCATCGAGACCTTTTGCACCGGTGCTGCCAGAGGGAAGTCTATTCGCCACGACACCATCCGACAGGCGAGAGCCAAACTTCGGAACCGGCGATCATCAGCACGCCTGACCACTCGAACGGCTTTCGAGATGCACTCGGCGCGAAGTCGAGCGGATTTTGGCCCGCACCGGCACTTCCCGCGTGATCCCTAAATTGTAGTTGTTCCCAGTACGAATGCGCCTACTGCCATGCCCGGACCACCCACGCCTTCCTGGGCCTGGACGCCGGGCGGGACTTCGACGAGCGCATCTTCGTCAAGGTCAACCTGC
>CALBSQ010000056.1 GCA_937967325.1 uncultured Chloroflexota bacterium | reverse complement strand
ACGCCGGCCTGGAAGCAGCAGACGCAGCACGAGCCGTGGTATCCCGGCGATCCGGTCAACATGGCCATCGGTCAGGGATTCCTCCTGGTCACGCCGCTCCAGATGGTGAGCTGGATCGCCGCCATCGCCAACGGTGGCACGCTCTGGACGCCGCGCATCGTGGACCAGGTCGTCGCCGCCACCGGCGAGGTGACCCAGCCCGCGCCGCCAAAGTCGCGCGGCACATTGCCTGTCCAAGCCGAGTTGCTGGCCGCCGTCCGTGCCGCGATGCGCCAGACGATTGGCGAAACCAAGGACTGGCTGGGGACGGGCGCCTGGGCCTTCCGCGACTTCCCGATCCCCGTTGCAGGCAAGACGGGGACGGCCCAGAGTGGTCAGCGCAACCCACACGCCTGGTTCGCCAGCTTCGGTCCCTCCGACCAGCCGGAGATCGCCGTGGTGGCCATGATCGAGCACGCCGCCGGTGAGGGCGCCGACATCGCCGCCCCCATCGCCCGCGCCATGTACGAGACCTACTTCAAGACCCCCTGGGCAGCCCACGTGACCAAAGACCACCAGTTCTGCCTCACCGACGAGGCGCTCTGCACCGGCTGGCCGCGTGTGCCGCCGTCCACTCAGGGCATCACGTTCCAACCAAACTGAGCGCGGAGCCACATCGCGCACCACGCAGCGACGGCGGGCCGCTCGGCGCCGGCTCTGTAGTTGAGGTCACCGCGTAATTATCCCCGCGTGTAACCACGCGCGCATGCACGGTGACGGCGATGGGGGAGGATACTGTCGGCCGCGGCGTACCTGCTCCGGACGCGCCGGTTGAGCGGGTCCGGAGCGGGGGCGGCCGCGCCGCTGCGCCGTGCCGTCGCGCGCCGCCGAACGCCAGAGCACAGGGGACACGCCATGACCGACCGCTACGAGCGCCTGAACCGCCAGATCGACGCCCTGCCGGCGAACCGCGCTCCCATGCCCTACGTTGCTGAGGATGAGGACGAGCGTCTGGTGCTGGAGATGGCGGCACGGCTCCCCCTGCTGCGCCCGGGCGCGGCCTGGCCACGGCGGCGGTACGCCGCGGCGCTGTGCGCGCGCCTCGGGCGGATGCTGAACCCACGACCCGAGCCATCGCGGCGACAACTCTTGTGCAGCGGCGCCGGGGGGCTGGTCGCCGGGCTCGTCGCCGGCCTGGGCTGGTGGGACACGCAGCGCTGCCGCAAGTGACCGCGCGCCCGGGCGCGGGAAAGCAGGGCTTGGTCGCTGTGCTCCACCAGCAGGCGGGGAGCGTGCTCATCCCTGCCCGACGCTGGGGCGGAACGAGCGATCCCGCCAGCCGTCGCCCAGACTGACGGTCAGCCCGAGCGCATAGCCTAACGGAGCGACGACGAGCATGCCGAACAGGTGCGCGGCCCCCGGGAAGAGGATCATGAACAGGACGCAGATAAGGACCGCGCCGATGGTCGCGAGCGTCGCCTTGACCGGCAGCAACCCGATCTTGGGCTGCTTGAGCGCCCGAACGCCGGCCCTGGCGCCGCCGTGCCGTCGTGATTGGCCAGCCGGGCGTTTCGCGGTGGGTTCATAGGCCCTGCGCGTGTCAAGCGAGCGACACTGTTCCAGCACGCTGGGATAGAAGAACAGGCGATAGGCCGCGGCGTAGCCCACCAGGACCGGCAACATTACGAGAACGAGCGCCGGCAGCAGGCGTGCCGTGAGCTCGGGCGTCCCGACGAGGCGCAACAGGAGGGCCAGGACCAACGTGAGGCTCCAGACACTGGCTCCGATGCCGAGCTTCACGCGCAGGTCCGCATCCAGCCGCGCCTCGGACGGCCCGCGCCGACGCGACACCGGACCGGCGTGCCAGATGGTGCGCGCGACGAACGGGCGAGTGATGACGTGGGGCCGCAGAGCCAGGATGGCCCCGGCAATGGCCACCAGCATGCTGATGCCAACTAGCAGCCAGGCCGCACGCCCCAGCGTCCCGCCAGTTGGTTCCGTCAGGAACTGCCAGAGCTTCGTCCACCAGATCATCGCCTCACTCCTCCCGCGTCCCTGTGCGTCGACCGTTGGCGCGATGGGCTGCCGGTGGGTCGGGTCAACCGGATGATTGTATCCGCCGTCCGCGCCCGGCGCCTCTCGACCCCTGGCCTGCGCTGTCGCTCGCCGACGCGGACTGACCTGAGACGGCGGTACGCTGTAACGGAGGGGAGGCCGTACGCCATGCACGTGCCCTTCGGCCGTGGGGACCGTACCGCCGGTCGCGCGCCGGCCCGAACGATCCCGCGCCGTGCCGCCTTCAGCGGCGGCGCAGGTCAAAAGACAAGCTGGCCGCGCCCGCTCCTGGTGGCGCTCGCTCTGACTGCCTCGGTGCTCCTCCTCGACGCGCTCCTGCCCGGCGTATCGGGCGCTCGAGCGGGGCTCATCGGCCGGCTGGCGGCACTCATGTACGGTGTTTGTCCCCAGCGGCCCAGCCACTCCTATACCCTTGGCGGCGTCCAGTTGCCGCTGGAAGCCCGGCTGACCGGGATCTTTGGCGGAATCATCGTGGGCGTGGGGGAGCTCGCCACGATCGGCCGAAGTCGCCTCCTCCATTGGCCGCGCCCGCCGGTGATCCTGGCAACGCTGTTCGGCTTCGGCGTCATGGCGCTCGACGGCTTCAACGCCGTTTTTTATGACCTGGGCTGGCCCCACGCCTATGCCCCCGATCTCCGCCTGCGATTGGCAACGGGGATTCTGGCCGGCGTCGCGCTGGCTTTCGCGCTCGTGCCCGCGCTCGTTCAGGCGACACCACCGACATCTGCTGACGGGGCGGTCCCCGGCTGGCGAGACCTGGGCTGGACCCTGCTGGGCGGTGGGGGCTTCGCGGCGCTCGTGACGTCCGGTTGGGGGCCACTGCTCTCCCCGGTGGCGCTGCTGAGCAGCGGAGGTGTCGTGCTGACCTTGCTGCTAGCAAACTGGATCGCCCTCCGCGACATCGGCCATTGGGTGTCCGGCGGGCCGGCCGCCGCGTGCGCCGCGTGGTGGCTCGGTGTGCCGGCCGCGGGAATGGCTGTGGCCGAGCTCGCGCTCGCCGCGGCGCTGCGCAGCACCCTTCTGCCAGGATGAGGCTTCCTCCTGCTCTCCTGGGCGCCCTACGACCCGACGCTCGCCGGCCCCGCCCCTCTCACCAACCGAGCATACGGAGCAGCGAGCCGCAGCCCACGGGCAGGACCAGCAAGGCGAGATTCATCGCCTGTAAGCCGAAAACGGCGGCGGTCGTGCCCCCGGCGCCGACCAGCGCAACCCGCGGATGCACGGGCGCGCTGCTCGTGCGCCCGGTCCCGTCCATCAGTCGCCGGATGCGGCCCTCCAGATCCGCGTGCGCGCCGGCCAGTCCGACCCCCGCGGCCGGCATCGCCGGGGCGCCAAGCGCGCCTTGCCAGACCTTCGCCAGGGCGCTGGCCAGCGCCAGCGGCCGCCCGGTGACGCAGGCGGCGAGATCGTCGCACACGAGCTCCTGCTGCTGCTGGAGCCGGCGGAAGGCAGCCCGACTGCTGGGAAGGTAGCAGAAAGCATCGCGCAGCAGGAGCGCCAGCCAGGCGACCACGTGATCGCCGCGGGCGAGGTGGGCGAGCTCGTGGGCCAGCACCCCTTCGACTTCCTGAGGGTCGAGGTGGTCCGGCACCCATGTGGACACCACCAATCGGGAACGGTTGCCAGGCAACCCATACACGTGCGCCAGTGGCCGGCGCGAAGGGACGACCACGAGGAGCGGCGCCGCCATCCCGAAGCGGCGGGCGACGCGGTCGAGACCCGAGCGGAGCCTGAACGAGGCGGGAAGGCTTCGGCGCCCGGTGCATCGCCAGAGGAGGCCTAGCCGGACCAGCCCCACAGCCAGCGCCCCCAGCGCCACGAGCGCCATGCCGATGGGGAGCGCCAGCCCGAGCAAGTCGGCGCCCGGCGCCACGCCGATCCAGCACACACGCCAGACTAGCTGCCCGAGCGTCCAGGCGCTCAGCCCCAGGCTCACCGTTGGCGCGGCCAGGACGACGAGCGGCAGCGACGGGTATCGGTGTCCCCAGGAGCCACGCAGCAGGCCGCCTCCCAGCAGCGAGACGGCGAGCAGGCTGGAGAGGATGAGGAGGAATGGCATTAGGACGGCTCGTCTCTGCGCCGCCGGTCGATCTCCGCCAACAAATGCTCGGCACGGCGCCGCGCCGCCGGATCGTGCAGCCGCTCCAGCTCGCGCGAGAGGGCGCCGCTGAAGTTCACGACCAGCTCCTCCAGGATGCGGCCGACGAAGCGGGAGACGAACTCCTCCTCGGTGTAGTTCGGGGAATAGACGTAGCCGTGCCGGGTCCCCTCCGGATGCTTCTCGCTGCGCAGCAGGCCCTTGCGAGCCAGCCGGGTCATGGTGTTCATCACGGTGGTGTAGGCGATCCGACGTCGCTCGTAGAGGACTTCAAAGATGTCCCGCACCGTGGTCCCCGCACCGGGCGGCCGCGCCCAGACCAGCTCCATGATCTCGGCCTCCAGGTCGCCCAGCACTTTGCGGATGCCCGGGCGGTCCGGCCGAAAGGCCCCGATGTCCAGCTCGCCGCGCATCCCCAGCCCTCCCCTCCGTACCCTGCCGGCGGCGCTCACAAGCGCGGCCCTACCTCCTGGCGCCGCGCTACCGAGCGCTGCCGACCTCCTCGGGCTCCGTGGCACTGCTGACATCTTGCTCCTGCCGCTGACGTGATGACTGGTCTGACGGACGGACACCAGGACGCTGACCGGCAGGGCGTCGCCAGGCGAGCCACCCGACCCCCAGCGCCACGGCCAGGAGCACCAGGCCCTGCAGGAGCGGCGGTACCCCGTTGAGCCGCTGCGCGACGCCGGCCAGGAGGCTGGACGCCCAGCGGTTGAAAGCCAGCAGGAAATCCGGCGTGTAGGTGCTCTGGCCGGTGAAGGCCAGGTATAACGCCAGCAGCCCCAGGGCGAGAAACATCACGCCGGCCGCCACGTCCGTCGCCTTGGCCGACCAGCCCCCCAGCGTCAGCCGGCGCCCGCTGGCCCGCCGCAGGGCACGCAGGTCCAGCCCGAGCCGCTCCCAGACCGCCGCCGCCAGCACCAGAGGGAAGACCATGCCGAACACGTAGGCCAGACCGAGGCCGGCGGCGCGGAGCACGGAGGGGGTGAGCACCGTCAGGGCCAGCACCCCCATCAACACCGGGGCGCAACAAGAGCTGGCCAGACCGGAGACCACGCCCAAGAGGAAGGTACCGCCAGCGTCGCCCTGCCCAGTACGCACCGGTGTCTGCAGCATGGGGAGGGGCAGCAGCCAGCCGCGCCCGCTCAGGGCGAAGCCACCCAACAGTGTCAGAAAGAGACCGACGGCGAAAAACAGCTCGCGGTGGTACTGGCCCAGCAGCTGGCTCAACGCCCCGATGCCCAGCACGACCGGCAGCAGCACGACCGCCACCCCGGCCGCGAAGAGCAGCGTCATGCCCGCCAGCCGCCAGGGGCCGCGGCGCAAGGCTGCCGCCAGGTAGGCGGGCAGGAGCGAGACGATGCAGCAGGGGGCGAACAGCGCCAGCGCCCCGCCGAAGAAGGCGGCGACTATGGAACTACTGTAGACGAGGGTGTTCACGTGGCTGCCAGCTCCGCGAGGCGACGCCACAACTTCCCTTCTGACAGCCGGCCGTATCCAACGAGCTGGCCGTTGAGGTAGATAGCCGGCGGGAAGGCGACGCCGTCGCGCAGCGCCATCGCCGCGCCCACCTCCGATTCGATCGGCAGCTCCTGCATCTCCAGCGGCCATTCCTTCGCCAGCCGCGCCAGCACCTCGCGCGCTCGCTCGCAATAGTGGCAGCCGTCCGCGGTGAGGAGCGTCACCCGCACCATCGTCACCCCGCCCCATTCTGGAGCGCGTCGATCACCGCCGTGTCCGGCACGTGCATGGTATCCGGCGCGAGCTGCTTCCAGGCGACGGCGCCGTTGGGTCCGATCACGAAGATCGCGTGGTTATCCACCGGGCCCATGTCCATGCCGCCCGGCACGCGGAAGTCGCCCAAGGCCGATCCCAGTTGGTGATCCGTATCCTCCAGAATGGGGAAGCCGAGGTGCAACTGCTGCACCATCGACTGCGAGGTAGCGACCGGATCGACGCACGCGGCCAGGACGACCGCGTTCAAGCTCTGGATCGCCGGCAGATCCTTCTGCAGCTCCACGAGCTGCTGCTGGCAAGCCCCTCAAGTCGAGCCCTCGTAGAAATACAGCACCACCTTGCGGCCGTGGTAGTCATTGAGCGAGATGGGGTGGCCGGCCGTGGAGGGCAGGGAGACGCTGGGGACGGTCGCGCCCGCCGCGGCGCCAGGAGTCGCTGCTGGCTGGTGCGTCACCACCAGAGCAAACACCGCGGTGATCACGACGATACCACCGATGATGGCCGGCCACAGCCAGCGGCGCGGCTGCCGGCGGACCGTCTGCTTCCGCCCCGACGTCCCGCTTGCCATCAATCCGACGCTCCTGCTTCACGCGTACAGCACACGCTGACGATGCCCCGACGCACTCGCCGTTTGCCCCCTCGACGTTCCTGGGTCTGATAGTACCATGGTTGCTCGTAGACCGAGCAGATGCTATCGTGCCGGGCGGGTTCCCGCCGTCGTGTAGTGTAGTCAGGAGTGTGCGATGCCGAGCCGTGGTGCGACGCGCCAGCCCAAGGGCCGGCCTCAGACCAACAATCCCTCCGCTGCACCCGCGACACAGCCGCTGGTCAATCCGCGCACCGGATGGCTCGGCCCGTGGCTGTTCCTGCTCCTCGGCGGGGTGCTGGCTCTTGCGGTTGGACTGGCAGGGCTCGTCGTGACCCTGCATCGCCAGGCCGACCAGCTCGTGGGCCCGTTGCTCTCGGACTCCCCGCCCGCGCCGGACTTCGCGCTGCAAGACCAGAACGGGCAGCGCGTCCAGCTCTCGACGCTGCGCGGCCAGGTGGTGGCCCTGACCTTTCTCTACGTCAACTGCCCCGACGTCTGCCCGCTCATCGCCAGCAAGCTGGGCCAGGCCCAGCATCAACTCGGGGCCGACAACGCGCACGTGGCCCTCCTGGCCGTCACGGTCGACCCGGAGCACGACACACCCGACGCGGTCCGGCGGTTCAGCGCCGAGCATCAACTCCAGGGGCCCAATTGGCATTACCTGTTAGGGAGTCTGCCTGAGCTACTTCCGGTCTGGAAGTCCTACTACGTCGGCACGGACGCGGCGCAGGTCCCCGGGGCGCCGGCGTCGAAAGTGAGCACCCCGACCCCGCTCCTGGTCAACCACACCGCCATCGTCTACCTGATCGACCCGGGGCAGCGGGTGCGGGTCGCGCTTGATGCCAACTTTGCGGTCAGCGACTTCCTCCAGGATGTTCGGGCCCTCGCGCACGGCCCGTGATGCGCCGGGCGTGCCCGGCGAGCCGGGTGGCGCTCGTTCGCGGCGGTCGCCGACACTCGCGCCCGGCCCGCCGGCTAGCTACCGCTCGAGCGTCTGCTTCACCTGCTCATACTCGTCGTGGCTGATCTCTCCGGCAGCCAGGCGTCGCCGCAGGATTTCCGCCGATGTTTCCTGACCAGCGCCATGCCCGTCCGTGCCGCCGAAGGATCGCACGAGCCAGATCACCCCAACCACGACCGCCGCGATAACGGCGAGCATCACGAGGAAGCCCAGCAGCATCGCCAGCCATCCCCCGCCCATCATGCCGAATCCGGAGCCGTATCCACCCATCATGCCGCTCACCATCCCATCTGCGCCGATACCACCTGTCAGGCCCATCGCCAGCATGGCCGCGAACAGTGCCTGAGCCACCAGGCTGGTCTCGCGCGTGCCCAGGCGCCCATACGTCCTGCGCATCAATTATGCCACCTCCCGCAATCAGGAGTTGGCGGGTACACTACGGTGTAGTGACTACGCAACTGATGAGAGAAGGCGCCGCCATGCCCGAGTTACGGTCCGCTCCGGCCGAGCTCTGCCAGATGGACTGCATCCACCCGGACGCCGTTGTCCGCGCCAAGGCCTTGCTCCAGGAGCCGGCAACCTACCAGGACTTGGCCGAGCTGTTCGGGGCGCTGGCCGACCCGACCCGGGCCAAGATCGTCCACGCCCTGCTCCACCAGGAGCTGTGCTCCTGCGACCTGGCGATGGTCGCCGGCATCACCAAGTCCGGCGCCTCGCAGCACCTGCGGGTGCTCCGGAGCTTGCGGCTGGTGAAGTCTCGCCGCGCCGGCAAGTTCGTCTATTACGGTCTCGACGACGCCCATATCGCCCTGCTGCTCCAGGTCGGGCTGACCCATCTGGGCCACGGCGACCTGCCGACGACTGGGCTCCTGCCGGCGCTGGCGGCGGACGGGGGGCGCTGATGGCCGGCGGGCACGACCACAGCCACGGCATGACCGGGGCCAAGCTGCGCACCGCTTTCCTGCTGACCGCCGTGATCCTGCTGGTCGAGGCGAGCGCGGGCTTCCTCTCCCATTCTCTTGCCCTGCTCTCCGACGCCGGCCACGTCCTGACCGACATCGTCGCCCTCGGCCTGGCCTGGTTCGCCACCGTGCAAGCGGAGCGGCCGGCCGATGCCCGCAACACCTACGGCTACCATCGCACCGGGATCCTCGCCGCGCTCGCCAATGCCGTCACCCTCATCGTGATCGTCCTGGTCATCGCCTACGAGGCTGTCCGGCGCTTTCAGCAGCCGGAGGCCGTCACCCCCTGGCTCATGTTCGTCTCGGCCGGTGTAGGCATCGCCATCAACCTGTATATCGGCTTTGGGCTGCGGAAGGAAGGCGCGGAGAACCTCAACGTGCGCGCCGCCGCGCTGCACGTCTTCGGCGACGTGGGCGCCTCGGCCGCCGTGATCGTTGCCGGTGTCGTGATCCTGCTCACCGGCTGGTATCCGGCCGACCCCCTGCTCTCGCTCGCCATCGCCGCGCTGATCGCCTGGGGCGCGTGGCGCATCCTGCGCGAGACAGTAGACATCCTGATGGAGGCGACGCCCAAGGATCTGAACGTGGCGCAGCTCGTGCGCGACCTGATACGGATGCCGGAGGTCGAGGACGTCCACGACCTGCACGTCTGGTCCCTCGCCGGCGGTATGCGCGTGCTCTCCGCCCACGTCCAGGTGCGCGACGACTGCCACTTGAGCGCATGCGACGCGTTGCAGGGGCGGATCAACAGGATGCTCCAGCGGCAGTACGAGATCGGCCACACCACCCTCCAATTCGAGTGCGCCGGCTGCGACCCCAACCCGCTCTACTGCTCGCTCAACGGCTCCGGCGACAGTGGACACGAGCACGGCCAGGCGCATGGCGAGCACGACCACGGAGACCACCGGCACGAGCCCATTACCGACGGACTCGACGCGAGTCGACGCGCGGGGGGCGGCTCATAGAGGAGCCGCGCAGCAGGCGCGCCGAGTTCAACATGATCGCCACGTCCGGCAGGCTCTGCGCGGCAGCAGCCCAGACGGGAGGAAGGACGCCGAGGGCGGCCAGCGACAGCCCCGCCACGTTGTAGAGGGCGGTGAACGCCAGGTTCTGGCGGATGGTGCGGACGCCGCGTCGCCCGATGCGGATTGCCTCCGGCACGAGCCGCCAGTCGTCCCGCAACAGGGCCACGTCGGCCGCCTCGACGGCCACGGCCGTCCCGGCGACGCCCATGGCCACGCCCACGTCCGCCTGGGCCAGCGCGGGGGCGTCGTTGATGCCGTCGCCGACCATCATGACCCGGGCGCCCCCCGCTTGGAGCGCCTTTACCGCGGCGATCTTGTCCTCGGGCAGGAGCTCGGCGCGATAGTCCACCCCGAGCTCCCCGGCGATGGCGGCGGCGACCCGCTCGTTGTCTCCGGTCAGCAGCAGCAGCCGGCGGATGCCCAGCCGGCGCAGGTCGGCGAGGGCGGCCTTCGCTTCCGGCCGCACAGTGTCCGCCACCGCGACGAGCCCTGCCACGTCGCCGCCCGCGGCCGCGAAGAAGACGGTCTTCCCGGCGGCTTCCAGCGCCCGCGCCCGCTCCTCCTGGTCGTCGGACAGCGCGACCCCGCGCTCGGCCAGCAGGCGGCGGTTGCCGACCGCCCAGGGCTGCCCGCCGACGCTGCCGGTCAGGCCACGGCCGGGCAGTGGGGCGAATCCATCCGGCTCCGTCGGCGCGATCCCGCGCTCGGTTGCCGCGCCCACAATGGCTCGGGCAAGGGGGTGCTCGCTGCGCGACTCGACGGCCGCGACCGCGCGCAGTAGTTCCGGCTCGGCAAGGCCGTTCAGCGGCAGGACGTCGGTGACCCGCGGCCGGCCATGGGTGAGCGTGCCCGTCTTGTCCATGACCACGGTATCGATCCGCGCCAGTTGCTCCAGCGCGCTCCCGCCCTTGATGAGCAGCCCGCGCCGCGCCGCGGTGCCGACGCTGGCCAGGACCACCACGGGCGTCGCGATCACAATGGCGCACGCGCAAGCCACCACGAGCACAGCGACCGCGCTCACTACATTGCGGCTGACCAGGTAGGTGCCGAGCGCGATCAGCAGCACGGAGGGGAGGTAGTACGTCGAGAAGCGGTCGGCAAAGCGCTGCACCGGCGCCTTGTGAGACTCGGCCTCCTCCACCAGCCGCACGATGCGGTCGAAGGTAGTGTCGCCGGCCACCTTCGTCGCTTCCACCTTGAGGAACCCAGCCTGGGCGACGGTGGCGGCGAACACCGGGTCACCGACGGCCTTGTCCACCGGCACGCTCTCCCCCGTGATCGGGGCCTGGTCGACCGGCGCCTGGCCGTCGATCACCCGGCCGTCGACGGGGACGCGCTCGCCCGGCCGCACCAGCACCACGTCACCCACCGCGACCTCGGCCACCGAGACCTTGATCTCGCGGCCGTCGCGGAGTAAATGGGCGGTGGCCGGCTGCAGACCGACGAGCTGCTTGAGGGCCTGGCGGTTGCGCTCGGTGGTCAGGTCTTCGAGCCAGGCACCGAAGCGCATGAAGAAGACGATCAGCGCCGCCGTGGTCCACTGGCCGATGGCGATGGAGGCGACGACCCCGACCGTCATCAGGGTGTGGCTGGTGACCTGCCGTCCGCGCGCGGCCTGGAGCACACCGCGGAAGACCGGCCAGCCGCCCAGCAAGATGGCCAGCGCAGGGACCCACCAAGGGAGGCGCTCCATCACCCGGTCGAAGAGGCCCAGCCGCTCACCCAGCGCGGCGACCAGCACCACCGCCGCGACCAGGCTCAGCACGCCCCAACTGACGACCTGGCCAACATCGCGCCGGCTGGTCTGGACCTCCGCTCCGACGGACGGTTCGCGGACTCGGTACCCCGCCTCGACGACGGCCGCCTTGAGTTGGTCCAGCGTGACGCGATCGGCATCGTAGGTGACGGTCGCGCGCTCGGCGGCGAGCAAGACCAGCACATCCCGGACACCCGGCACCTTGCCCACGGCCTGCTGGACATGGACGGCACAATCGGCGCAGTCCATCCCCTCAATCGGCAGCTCGACGCTGGTATCCTTGGTGCTGAGCGCCATCACGCTCCCCTCTCGTACCGAGTGCAGGCGTAGATCCGGTCCCCGACGCCAGCCAGGATGCCCTCGGCGTCGCGCAGCAGTCGATCGACTCGCTGGTCCGTGAGCGCGTAATGGACGAAGCGGCCATCCTGATGGCTTGCCACCAGTCCGCAGTCCTTGAGGCAGGCGAGATGCCCGGAGGCGTTGGGTTGCGACAGGCCCGTCTCCGCCACTAGTTCCGACACCGTCTTCTCGCCCGAGCGCAGCGCTTCGATGATGGCGAGTCGGGAGGAATCGGCGAAGCCCCGGAAGAGCTTCGCCTTAAGCGTGAGCCCGAGGTCGTGCATGACTGCCATGGCACCCCCAATTACGCTATCGTATAACTATGTGACTATATTACCGATTAGCCACCGGCGGTGTCAACGGAGCCTGGCACTTGCGGTGTTCCGCGAGTGGCCATGGAGCTCCGGCCCTGCCTCGCTGGCGAGCGGCTCCGCCCCGCCTGGCCGCGCCTACCGCCGTCCACCGAGCGCATCACGTCCCAGCTCCGGCGCGTGGGTGCGTTGCGTAATTACCCCCGCGTGTAACCACCTGCGTAAGCACTGTGACGGCCATGGTGGAGGCTGCCGCGGCGGCGGCAGCGTTCTTGCTCCGGCGGCACCAGGTGCGCGTGGCCGAAGCGAACGAGAACGTGCCGAGGCGCCGCGCCATCTCGCCCGCCGCCGAACGCCAGAGCACAGGGGACACGCCATGACCGACCGCTACGAACGCCTTAACCGCCTGATCGACGACCTGCTGGCGAACCGCGCTCCCATGCCCTACGTTGCTGAGGACGAGGACGAGCGTCTGGTGTTGGAGATGGCGGCACAGCTACCTTCGCTGCGTCCGGATCAAGCCTTGCCGGGACGGCGTTACGTGGCGGCGCTGCATTCACGTCTCGGGTGGATAATCAACCCGAGACCGAGGCCGTCTCGGCGACAGCTCCTGTTCAGCGGCGCCGGAGGACTGGCCGCGGGCCTCGTCGTCGGCCTGGGTTGGTGGGACGTGCATCGGTGCGGCATGTGACCGAGTAATCGGCCGCCCGGAACTGGCGCCTGCTCGCCGGCAGTCTTGCCGTGCTACTCAGGGCCGATCAGTTGTCCGAGAGGGTTGCTGTTGGCTCCGTTGGATCGACGCGCTCGCGAGGCATAGGCGCAAGTAGCGTAGGATCGCCGCAAGGTACATGCCGCTCCTGGCAAGTTCTGAGCCGGCGCACACTGGCCGTGAGACGCCCATTGCCCGATCGCGGTGCTGGTTAGGCTCCTGGATTCTCCTCACCATGCATCCGATCCGGCGACTGGCGGGTAGCACATGCGGCGGGGCGCCACACGATCGGCGCCAGATCGTGACGGTGAGCCGGTTGTGCGTGGAGTCGCGGGCATCAATGCCCCGCTCCTGGAGGACGAGCACAACGTATTCCCGGGTCCACCAGGAGGGAACGCGCGATGTGCAACGGTACGCGCTATCAGGCCTGGCCCGGCCAGATGCTCCGGGTCGGTTTCGGTGGCATTTGGCTGGTGGACGCCTACCTGAAGTGGCAGCCGGCTTTTCAGGCGCACTTCCTTGGCATCCTGCATGAGGCGGCCATGGGCCAGCCGGCCTGGCTCCGGGGCTGGTTTCAGTTCTGGATGGCGCTCGTGTCCCACCATGTCCACGCCTTCGCGCTTGCCACGGCGGTGACGGAAAGCTATTTTGCCCTGGCGCTACTGGCCGGCTTTGCCCGCCGACCCACCTATCTCCTGGGTGCCGGGTACAGCCTGCTCATCTGGGCGACGGCGGAGGGGTTTGGCGGCCTCTCCCAAACTGGGGCCACCGACATCGGCGCCGCGGTGATCTACGCCGTCGTCTTCCTGGCCCTGCTGGCAGTTCCCGCGCCACGCGGAGGTACCTCGTACTGCCTTCACGCCATGATCGCACGCCGGCTGCGCTGGTGGCAGCGCGTGGCCGCAACGTAACTGGGCCCGGTCATGAATCCCCGCAAGGCCGCAACCTCTCGGACACTCCGGCCGAGGCGTAGGGAGCGCGTGGGCGTCGGCCTGGTCTACTACTGCCGATGGTAGGATAGAGGATAGGCCAGTCCCAGGGCCGGCCTGGCGCCCTTGCGGCCCTCGGCAGCGAGGAGGACGAGTGTTGCCCAGCCGCATCCGTGAGGTACGCTGGCGCGATCGCCTACGGCACTGTTGGCGAGTCCCTGTTCTGGCGAGTGCGCTTCTCCTGCTCATCGTCCTCTGGTCCACGGCGCACCCGATGCACGCCTTGGCGCACGCCGAGCAGGTTAGGTCCGACCCCGAACCCGGCGCCGTGTTGCCGACTCCGCCGACGCGGGTCGACGTCTGGTTCACCGAGCGCGTCACCCCGACCGTCTCGACGATCCAGGTGTCCGACGTCAACCGACGTCGCGTCGATACCGGGGATGCCGTAGTGGACCCGGCCGATGTCCGGCACATGAGCGTGGGCCTGCAAACCCTGCCGTCAGGTCGGTACACGGTCGTCTGGACCAACGTCGCGGCCGACGACGGCCACCCCAGCAAAGCAACCTTCGCCTTCACGGTGCTGGGGCCGACCACCGGGTCCGTCGTGGCGGCCGCCGTGCCCTCGCCGCTAGCGTCGTCCGCGGGCCAGCTCCTGGCCACAGCCACGGACCGCGCCATGGAGATCGTCGACGTCGTTACCGGCTGGCTGACCATCGCCGCCCTGTTCCTTGCCAGCGGCGGCGCGGCGTTCGCGCTCTGCTGCCTCTTGCCGGCGCTGGCGCGGGCCGGCGAGGTCGCGGCCGCCTGCATCGCGCTGCTGACGCGCCGGTTCTTGCTCCTCATGGCCGTTTACGGAGCGGTGGGAGCCGCCGCGGCCGTCGGCTCACTGCTCGCTAAGGCCGAGATCGCCACCGGCTTGCCGTTCCGCAACCTCATCTCGGCTGACGTGCTCGGCGCGCTGCTCACGCCCTGGTCGGGGCGGATGTGGATCGCACGGGAAGCGGTCTTGCTGGGCATAGCCGCGGCGGCGCTGGCGGGCGTACTGCTGCAACGTCGCGGTAGTGTGGCTCCCGGTGGCCGTGGACCAAGGGCGATCCTGGCGGCCATCGTCGCCTTGGGCGCCGTCGGTGTGGTCAGCCAAGCGCTGGAGAGCCATGTCGCCGCGGGGCACGTCGCCCGTGCCTGGCCACTCGGTGCAGTGGCGCTGTCAATCCACCTGCTCGCCGTTGGCCTCTGGGCGGGCGGGCTCGGCTGCGCGCTGCTGCTCTGGCCGGCCTGGCAACGGGCGGACGCCACGGTGCGGCAGGCCCTGGCTGCCGGGGCGATCACCCGCTTTTCGGCGCTCGCACTCCCGAGCGTGGCAGCGGTCGCCGTGACGGGCGCGTACGTGGCGGCACTGCTCCTGCCAGCGCCGAGTGACCTCCTCACCAGCGCCTATGGGCAGGCGCTGGTCGTCAAGACCGTGCTCTTCCTCGCCCTGATCCTCCTCGGCACCGCCAACCGCCGGGCCCTGGCCGCGCTGGCCGGCCGGGCGACCGGGCGCCTCGGCGCGGCCACCCGCTCGCCGGCGTGGCGACCGTGGGACCGCTCAGCCGCCCGGCCGGACATTCGTCCGGACCTCGCCGTGCTTGGAGCCGCCGGTGCGAGGCTCTTGCGGACGATGCGGCGGGAGCTCGCGGCCAGCGCGATGCTCGCGGCGGGGCCGCCGGGCGTGGCACTGTCGGCCGCGGCGGTGCAGCGGGAGAGCACGGCCAGCCTGGCAACGGTCTCCCTCATGCCGACACCGGTACCCCAACCGGGACCGGCCCCGGCGACCCCGGTCCCCGCCACCCTCCGTGGCGTGCTGGCCTTCCATCCTGACCCGCCGCTCCAGGGAGGGGCCGACGCCACGCTGCGGCTGCTTGATGGCGCGGGTCAGCCCGTCCAGGGAGCGCGGCTCCAGGCCACGTGGCTGATGCCCCAGCACGCCCACGTCGAACAGACGGCCTGGCAAGAGGTCGCCTCGCCGGTGGGAACCTATCAGGCCCGCCCCGAGCTGAGCATGGCCGGCGCATGGCTGGCCGATGTCAGCGTCCACCTGCCGGACGGCCAGGCGACGCGGCTCCACTTCGCCTTCAACGTAGGCGAGCGGGGCCTGTTGGACGCGGGCGGGAATGGCGCCTCCACCGGAGCCGGCGCGACGCCTGCGCCCGCCCTGACCACGCCGCCGGCACTGTCGCCGCTCGGTTCGCCGGGCACGACGCCCACCGCTTCAGCAACTGCACGCCCCTCGCCGGCGACCTCGCCGGTGGAGTTGGCGCAGCAGCGTCCGACGCCATCACCGACACCGTCAGCAACCGCGCCAGAACCACCCGTGCCGACGACGGCGCTGCCCCAGGCCGGGGACCTCACCCTGAGTGGCAGCGCCGGCCGCGCCCTGGTGGCGGTCACCCTTCGGCCCGGATTGCCGGGCCGGAACGACGTCCTGGTCTACCTCCTGCCGTTCGATGGCGAGGCGACGGCCGCGGGCATCCCGGTCGAGCTGTCGATCGACGGTCGTTCGCTCGCTACGCAGGCTTGCGGCCCGACCTGCCGGAGCGTGAGCCTCGATGTCCAGGGCGGCGAGCGGGCGGACGTGCATGTGGTTGGGACGCAGGGCGGCACGGCGACCTTCCTGCTCCCCAGCCTCCCGGCGCCGGACGGCGCCGGCCTCCTGCAGCGGATGCTGGCGCGGATGCACGGCCTCCGCACCTACCGCGTGGATGAGGTCTTCAACCCCTACGACCCGCCGAAACGCGCCTCCTACGCCTACCAGGCTCCGGACCGGATGCAGTTCGTCGGGAGCAGCGGCTCCCAGGTAATCTACGTCGGCGCCACGAGCTACCTCAGGGACGGCCCGGCCGCGCCCTGGCGGGTCGAAGCCACCGGCAGCCCACTGCAGGTCCCGCTCTACGTGTGGGATGCCCCCGGGGAGCACCGCTACGTCGCGCCGCGGATCGTGGGGACGGCGCGGGTGGAGGGCGCCGACACCCAGATCCTCGCCTTCTTCATGCAGGCCGGGCCGGTCCCGATCTGGTTCCGGCTCTGGGTCGACTCGACCGGCCTGGTCCATCGGGCCGGGATGCGCGCGCAGGGGCACTTCATGGACCACCGCTACTACGACTTCGACGCGCCGTTGACCATCGCGCCGCCGGTCAACTGAGCGCCGGCCCGCGCGGCGCCTGCCGGCCCGGGCCGCGCTACGCCGATGATGAACGGCGTGAGCGGCATCGGGTTTCGTTCTTCAAGCTCAATGATGGTGAACCCCGCCGCGGTCACGCTCTCGGCGGTGGCGCGATCGAGGTGACAACCGGCGCCGGTACCCGCGCCGATCTCGAGCGCCTCCCCGGTGGCCTCGCCCGCGATGTGCTCGCGCAGCAGTGGCATAAGCCGCTGCTCGCTCCACCGATTGATGAAGTCGTAGGTCGCCGCGAACCAGGGGTGCCCCGTCGTTTTCGGCGCTGTCCCCACGCCCATGGACATTCCTCCCATGCTACTATCGCCAATAGTAGCACAGGTACGGTTGTGATGGTGGGCCGGATGGTGTGTGGCCTTACCGACGCTCACCAATCGTCGTCGCGGCCTTTCGGCCCCTGCGGGCGGCGGTCATTGCGCGGCAAAGCAGGGAGGTGACGATGCCAGCGCCAATACCACGGCAGCGCCAACCGACCAGGTCCCGGCACGGCCCTTCCGCGCCGACCGATGGAGATGGCACGACAGACACTCCGCACTCACACCGCTTGCCAGCTAACCTGCCCGTCCTCCACGTCGTTGCTCTGGTGAGCGGCCTGCTCGCCCTGGCGTTGGGGCTCGCTGCTCTGGGCGTCGGTCTGCATCAGCGCTCCAACCAGTTGGTGGGGACGGTGCTCCAGGACGCTTCAGCCGCGCCGGACTTCGCCCTCCGGGACCAGAATGGGGAGCGGGTCCAGCTCTCGGCGCTTCGCGGGAAAGTCGTCGCCTTGACCTTCCTGTACGTCAACTGTCCCGACGTCTGCCCGCTCATTGCCGCCAAGCTCGGCCAGGCGCAGCACCAGCTCGGAGCCGACAACTCCAAGGTCGTCCTGCTCGCCGTGACGGTGGACCCGGAGCACGACACGCCGGACGCGGTGCGCCAGTTCAGCAGCCAGCACCAGTTGCAGGTACCCAACTGGCACTACCTGCTCGGCAGCCTGGCCGAGCTGCAGCCGGTCTGGAAGTCCTACTACGTCGGCTCGGACGCGGCCGAGGTACCAGGTGCGCCCGCCGCGAAGGTGAGCACCCCCGGCCCGATTGTGGTTGGCCACACCGCCATCGTCTACCTGATCGACCCTCGGCAGCGGATCCGGGTGGCGCTCGACGCCGACTTCGCCGTCCCCGACTTCCTCCACGACCTGCGAGCGCTGCTGGGTGGCTAGACGCGATCTCCGGCGCCCGGCGCGCCGCGACGTGCCGGCGACGTCGAGGTGTTGGGTCCGTTATTCCGCCCGCCGTCGCTTGCCGCGCTGCCTTCCCGGCACATAAAAGGCTGTCAGGGATTCGGGAAAGTGGGCTGGTGCGGTGAACAGGGCGTATAGCAATACGCCCCTACCTGGCACAGCCGGCACTGGCAGGGGCGTATCGCCATACGCCCTGATCTCGCCATTGGCGCGACGCCCGCGAATGGCCAACAGTCGCATCAACCGGGGAACCGCGCTTTCAACCGGTCGGCGTAGCGCCGGGTCAGGTCGATGTACTGCCGGCCGTACTCGACCGTCTCCAGGATGCCGGATGTCTCGCCGAGCTCGTTCCAGGTCTCGATGGCGAGCAGCCTCCGACCGGATGCCAGCGCCCGCTCCAGGTTGTCCACGTAATACTGCCCGCCGCGCCGGTCGGTCACCAGCCCGTTCTGGCGGCCGAAGTGGGCGTTGTTGAAACCGGGGCCGACTTCCGCCACCGTGAATCGAGGATCGGGGTTGAAGCCCGAGGGCGCGGCGCCCCAGCTGTACAACCCCTCCGTGCGGATGATCTGCTTGGTCGGTGCGTTCTTGGACTCGTACCACTGCCACTCGCGGACAATATACGGACGCAAGCCGCCGAAGTCCGCGGCGAAGTGGGCGTAAACGTAGTCGAAGGTGGATTGATCGAAGGCCGCGACCTTCTGCGCATCGTAGAGCCAGACGATGGGCTGGCGATCGATAGCCGCCCAGAACGCGGGCGGGATGCGCGAGTAATAGTCCCGTATGGTGGCGTAGAAGATCTGCTTGCCGCGTGTCGTCGTGAAGTCTTCGTCGCTCATGATGGTGGTATCGAGGAACAGCCCAATCCGGAGCGGGGCGCCACGCGCGGCGAGGGCCTGCAAGGCCGCGATCATGGGTGGCAGACCTTGCGTGCTGAAGAGATTCAGCTCCGGAGCGGGTGCAACGCGCTGGTTATACTGCCCCGGCTCGCCCCAGTAGTCGGGCAGCACCACGTCGATGCCGGCGGCCAGCATGTCGCGGAACTGCTTGTCGTACCAGGCCTGCCTGGTGAAGTCGGTTTGCGCGAAGTCCGTCGGGTGGAGCAAGTAGTAGTCGCCCCCGCGAGCCTGCACGTTCGCCTGGTAGACTCGATACTGGTACCAGTAGAAGAAGTAGGCGAACACCACGCCCTGCGATGCGGAGAAGCTCTGCAGGCGGAAGTCGGTCCACTGGGGCAGACGGTACGGGCCGGGCTTGGCCCATTGCAGGTAGTCGGGCTGCGCGCTGTTGCCGGGTGGTGGGGGAACAGGCGCGCGTAGGCCCGCACCGGAGGGTGCGCTACGCGGCGTCGATGAGGCTGGGGCGACGGAGGTTGGAGACGCCGCCGGCAGTACGGTCACGGTGGTTGCCGGCAGCGGTGTAGGCTGAAGTAAGGGCTCAACAGCGGGTGAAGCCGTCGGCGTGACGGGATCGTCCACGGCGGTCGCCTGTGGAGACGGCGCAAGGGTCGCTGACGACGCTGCATTCGATGCCACGGTTTGACCCGGAGTGCAAGCGGTCAGTAAGGACAGGCCGACAACTCCCAGGGCCTGTCCGGCGGAGCGCAGGAAGTGGCGCCGCTCAAGGCGTTCCGGGTGGCTCAATCCCGCTCCCCGTTCGGGGATCGTCGGGATCGCGGGCGCATCACCGTCGCCTATCGTTGGGCTTCGATGAGGGCGATGGCCGAGGCGGCGTGGCCAGTCCGCGCATTGCGCCGGCGATCCAGCAGCCGCGCGCTGGCGAATCCCGCGTCCTGTATCGCTCCCAGAAGCGCCGCTTCCGTCAATGCGCCCCCGATTCAGCGGAACCAATCGTCCAGGGAGGCGAGCTCGCCCTCGTCCAGCGGCTGCGTCAGGACCGTCTCGGCTGCCACCATCCGCCCTCCCGGTCGCGTCACCCGCGCTGCCTCTCGCAGCACCGCGCCTTTGTCTGGCGCGAGGTTGAAGAGGCCGTTGACCAGCACGCAGTCCACGCTGGCGTCCGGCAACGGGATGTCCTCGGCGCTCGCCTGACAGACGGCGACGTGGCCAAGATGCAGCGTCGCCACCGCCTCCGCGATGAAACGACTCATGGCTGGAGCGAAGTCCAAGGCAAACACCCGTCCAGCCGATCCTACCGCTTCCGCGGCCACCGCCGTGTCCACGCCGGCTCCGCAGCCCAGGTCGAGCACGCGTTCTCCCGGCTGGAGAGCGGCCGCGAACACCGGCGTTGCCACCCCAGTGAACCGTTCCACACTCGCCGCGGGCAGGCGGTCCAGCAAGGACTGGGGGTAGCCCAGGGCCAGGGCGAACTCGCGGCCAACCTGGAAATTGTAGGACGCGGTGGGATTGCTGGCGACCGCGTCGTAGCGCGCTCGCACCTCACGGCGCAGCGCCTCCGTTCCCAGACGCTGGACGAGTGCGGACTGTTGTGTCAGGGTCGTCATGAGCACAGTATAGCCGCGACAGCCGCGGCTCTACGGGTATTGCCACTCGGTAACTTTCCCCGGCTGTTTATGGAAATTGATCAAAGAGTCGGCACTTTCGGCGCGTCGCGGGTAGGGGCGGGTCTCTGTGGCCGCCCTGCCCACCGCACCAGCGGGGGCCTCAGTGGGGGCGGACACCAGGGCGGGCACAGGGACCCGCCCCTACCCGCCGACGGCAAGGCCCAAGCACCTACTCAAACTCCGCTTACCGCCGGCATCCTTCACCGGGCGCGACGCCCGGTAGTCGCATCACAAACCGCGGCTCGACTGCAGCTCCATCAATGACGATATCGCCTGCAATCGTCGCCGATTGAGCTGGTAGTAGATCCAGGTGCCGCGACGCTGGGTCTGCACCAAACCGGCATCGCGTAAGACCTTGAGATGGTAGGAGATGCCCGATTGGGTCAGCCCGAAGGCGCTTTCGATGTGGCAGACACAGAGGGGCTGATCCTGCTCGGCCAGCAGTCCCACGATCTGGACCCGCGTCTCATCCGCGAGCGCCTTGGCGAGCAGCGCATAGTCCGCGGCGGCCGCGGCCGTCAGCGGCGGCCTGAGGCGAATGCCCGGCGACACGGGTATGCAGTTGTCGGTGACGACATCGCGCAGCGGCATAGCTCCTTCCCTCGTGTCTGGCGATCAGTATACAAGGCTCCCTATATCAAAAAATGCTAATATAAGCTGAGCGTCGGTGTGCGGGCCACGATGGATCCGGAAAACGCGGTGGGGATGATGCAGAGGCGGCCGGGTTCTGGCGGCGGGACGGGGAAAGTGGTAGGCGCGATACCGCGCCGACGCGTCCTGTTCCTCTGCACCCACAACTCGGCGCGCAGTCAGATGGCCGAAGGCTGGCTACGGCACGTCGGCGGCGATCGCTTCGAGGTCCACAGCGCTGGGACGGAAGCGACGACGGTGCGCCCTCTTGCCACCCGAGCCATGGTGGAAGTTGGCGTCGACATCTCCCGTCAGGAGAGTAAGACGCTGGAGTGTTACCTTGGCCAGCCCTGGGACTATGTGATCACCGTCTGCGATCAGGCCAACGAGGCCTGCCCATTCTTCCCCGGCGCCGCCCGACGGCTGCACTGGTCGTTTCCCGATCCCTCCCGGGCGCAGGGCACTGAGGGGCAACAACTCGAGGTCTACCGCCAGGTCCGCGATGCCATCTGCGCGCAAATTGATAGGTTCGTCCGACCATTGTCGACAGAGTTGCCGTGAGGACGCGGGGGCGACGCCGGGAGCTCACCCGCTGTGCGGTAGCGGAGTTCGTGGGAACGGCGTTACTGCTCATCGCCGTAGTCGGGTCGGGCATCGCCGCGCAACGCCTCAGTCCGGACAACGTTGGATTGGAGCTGCTGGAGAACAGCTTGGCGACGGCGGCGGGACTGGTTGCCATCATCCTCGCCGTGGGACCTGTCTCCGGCGCCCACCTCAACCCCGTCGTCACGCTCGCTGACCGCACCTTCGGTGGTGTGGGGGCTGCTGTCGCCGCCGTCTATGTGGTCGCTCAACTTGCCGGTGGCGTCGTGGGCACGATGCTGGCAAATCTGATGTTCGCACTGCCGGCCGTCCAAATAGCGACGAAGCCGCGACTGGGTGTCAATCTGTGGCTGGGCGAGGTCGTCGCCACCTTCGGGCTGATCCTGGTGATCTTCGGCGTCGCACGCTCAGAACGGAGCGCGGCCGCGCCGTTCGCGGTGGCCGCCTACATCGCCGGCGCCTACTGGTTCACCTCCTCTACCAGCTTCGCCAACCCTGCCGTCACGGTCGCCCGCACGCTCTCCGACACGTTCGCCGGCATCAGCCCGGCATCGGCGCCGGCTTTCATCCTCGCACAACTCGCGGGCGCGGCGCTGGCGACCGGAACGGTATGGCTGCTCTACCCTGACATCGGAGTGATGGCACGGGAAGCTGTTGTCCCGCACGAGACCGTGCCGGCGGCTGACCCCCAGGACGGACGCCGATGCTGACGGCGTTTGGCGCCGTGGCGGTCACTGCCATGATGCTCAGCTACTGGCTGGAAGCGCGGTCGGCTTGGTTCGTGCTCAGCTTCGCACTGGCCTGCGCGGCGTCCTCGGTCTACGGTTGGTTGTCCGGCACGTGGCCGTTCGGCGTCATCGCGAGGCCATCTGGGCTGGGATCGCCCTCCGGCGGTGGTGGGCCCGGCGACAGGAGGCACGATCCTGATCCCCGGCACGCCGGCCCCCTACTCGGCACAGCAGGACAGCTTGGCGGGGTCCTTGTAGCGCGAAATCGCCACGATCTCCAGCGCCGCCGCCATCGTCCGGTAGACGTGGACCAGCCCGATGAATTCGCCGATCGTCGCGTGGAACCGCGGGGCCATCGCCGCCTCGTGCCGGAGCATACGGCCCTTGCGCGGGATTCCCGGCTAGCCGGCTGCCTCCTGGGACTCGATGATGCGGCAGACGACGGCTTGCTCGCCGCGCTCGCGACTCGCCTCGGCGGCAGCTCGCACCTTCGCGAGGGTTTTCCGCAGGGCCCTGAGGTCGGCCATGGCGCCGTTGATCTCGCGGAGGTGGGCCTCCAGCAACCGCAGCACCATCTCGCAGGGCTGGGTGCCCTCGCGCTCCAGGTCGAGGATCTCCTTGATCTCGCCCAGCCGTAGCCCCAGGCTCTTCGCCCGGCGGATGAAGCGCAGGACCTCGACGTCGCGGTCCGCATAGGCGCGGTAGCCGGACTCCGTCCGCTCCGCCGGCGCGAGCAAGCCGCGCGCTTCGTACAAGCGCAGCGCTTTCGGGCTCAGGCCGCTGCGCCGGGCGGCCTGCCCCACCGTGATGGTCCGTCTCGTCTGTTCCATGCTTCCATTATACCGCTTGCCACTTGACCTTGCCCTATGGGGAAGGTTGTAGACTCATCTCGACGTGGATATACCTAGGAGGTCATCGACATGGAACAACTGACGCTGCGCGTGAGCGGCATGAGTTGCACGGGCTGCGAGCAACGCGTCCAGAAGGCGCTCGGGCGCCTGGAGGGCGTCCAGCGCAGTGGCGCGGATCACCGCCGCGCGGAGGTGCGCGTCGTGTTCGACGCGGCGCGGACCTCGGAGCAAGCCATCCGCGCCTGCGTCGAGCGCGCGGGCTACGCGGTCTCGGCGTGACCACAGGAGCAAAGGAGGTATTACCGTGGCTACCGCGGTAGAGACAGAGACGACGGAACCATCGACGGCGGAGCCGTACTGGAATGAGGCGCTCCCCGGCGGGCATGCCCGCTTCCGCGCCAAGATCGGCGGCCTGCACTGCTCGCTCTGCACCGGCACGATCGAGAAGGCGCTGGGCCGGCGGCCAGGCGTGGACAAGGTGGCGGTCAGCCTCACCCACGAGCAGGCGCTGGTCGACTACGACCCCGCCCGGGTCCGTCCCGCGGAGCTGCTGGAGACCCTCCGCGACATCGGCTACACCATCTGGGACCCGCGCAAGCTGCGCCCCTATGCGGAAGAGGAAGCCGGCCTCGTCCGCGAGGGCAAGCGGCTGCTCACCGCCATCGGCGTCAGCCTGGTCACCATCGCGCTGCTCGTGCAGGCGCGCGGCTTCTGGTCGGTGATCGTGCCGGCGGTGGTCGGTGTGACCTTCATCGTGCTCGCCTATCTCATCCTCAGCGGTCGCGGCTTCTGGACGGCCGTGCTCGGGACCGCTGCGCTGGGCCTGTCCACCGTCGCCGTACTGGTGGTCAACGCCCTCGGCGTCGCGCGCCCGGCCATCCCCTGGATCATCGGCGCCTTCGCCGTCACCGTCGTCTTCGGCGTGGCGCAGCACATCCTGGTCATGGCGTGGCAGTCCCTGCGCCGCGGCATCCTCAACCAGCACGTCCTGCTGGAGGCCGGCGCTTTCGCCGGCATGACCGGCGGGCTGATTGGCCTCATCGCCCGGCCGGCCGGCTACCCCACCGCCGCCTTCTTCGGCGTCGCGGTGCTCATCGTCAACTACCACGTCTTCTCGGAGTGGCTCTCGCTGCTGGTGAAGACGCGCAGCTCCCAGGCCGTCAAGCGGCTGCTCGATCTGCAGCCGGACACCGCCCGCGTCGTCCGCCGTGACGAGGAGCGGGAGGCGCCCATCGGCGAGGTCGTCGTCGGTGACCTGGTGCGCGTGCGGCCTGGGGAGCGAGTGCCGGTGGACGGCAGCGTCGTGGGCGGCCACTCGGCAGTGGACCAGTCCCTGGTCACGGGCGAGCCGGTCCCCGTGGAGAAAGCGGTAGGGGACAGCGTCGTCGGCGGCTCCATCAACGGCCTCGGCACGCTCCTGATCCGGGTGACCACCGTGGGCGAGGAGAGCTTCCTGCAGCAGGTGGTCCGGCACGTGGAGGATGCCCGCGCGCTCAAGCCGGGCATCCTCCACCTGGTCGACCGCATCCTCAAGGTCTACGCGCCGACCGTCCTCTCCCTGGCCGCCCTCTCCCTAGTGGGCTGGCTCGCCG
This sequence comes from uncultured Chloroflexota bacterium, assembly GCA_937967325.1. Taxonomy (GTDB): domain Bacteria; phylum Chloroflexota; class UBA4733; order UBA4733; family UBA4733; genus UBA4733. The sequence goes on along the minus strand of CALBSQ010000056.1, from coordinate 81,571 downwards.
GCTCCTGGCTGGTCACCGGCCAGGCCGACATGCAGCGGGCCGTCTTCGCTGCCCTCAGCGTGCTGGTGATGGGCTACCCCTGCGCCGTCGGCATCGCCGCCCCGCTCTCTATCGTGCGCGGGGCGGGCGAGGCGGCCGACCGCGGCATCATCATGCGCACGGGCGAGGCCTTCCAGGCCTTCCGCGCCGTCACCACCATCGTCCTCGACAAGACGGGGACCCTCACCGAGGGCCGGCCCGTGGTGCGCGAGATGGAGGCTCTCGGGGATGCCGACGAGCTGCTGGCCGTGGCGGCGGCGGCGGAGGCGTCCTCGGAGCACCCGCTGGGTCAAGCGGTGCTCAACGCCGCGCTGGACCGCAGCCTGGACATCCCGGCGGTGGAGGAATTCGAGGCGCTGGCCGGCCGTGGGGTCTCCGCGCACATGCAGGGCCGGCACGTGCTGGTGGGTCGCCCGAGCTTCTTGGGAGAGCAGGGCATCGACCTGTCCCCCCTCGCCGAGCGCATGACGGCTTTGGAGCAGGCGGGACGGACGGTGATCGCCGTCGGCCGGGACGGCCGCCTGCTCGGCGCCATCGCCCTCGGAGACGCGCTGCGCTCCGACGCGGCCGAGGCGGTCGCCGCGATGACGCAAGCCCGGCTCACTCCCGTCATGGTCACGGGCGACAACCGGCGCGCGGCCGAACGGGTGGCCCGCGCGGTGGGCATCGAGGAAGTGCATGCCGGCGTGCTGCCCGACCAGAAGGCCCAACTCGTCCGCGAGCTGCAAGCCCGCGCTCGGGGCCGGGTGGCCATGGTCGGCGATGGGATCAACGACGCGCCGTCCCTGATGCAGGCCGACGTCGGCGTCGCCATGGGCGGCGGCACCGACATCGCCATCGAGTCCGCCGACATCATCATCGTCGGCGACCGGCTGCGGGCGATCCTGGAGGCCCGCGACATCAGCCGCTGGAGCTACCGCAAGACCAAGCAGAACGTGGTGCTGGCCTTCCTCTTCAACGGTATCGGCATCCCCGTCGCCACGACCGGCCTGCTCTACCCCGTGTGGGCGATGGTGGCGATGGCCCTGAGCGTCACGACGATCTTCGTGAACTCGCTCTGGGGGCGTCCGTCCCTCTTCTTCGACGCCATCCGCAGCGTGGGCAAGCCAGTCACGCCGGCCGCCCCAGCAACGCGGACGGCGGAGGGGACGAGCAGATGAGCCGCGCTGTGCCTGTGGGGCCGGTAGCCGGCGTGGCCGGCCTGCTCGGCACGCTGGCCTGCGTCGGGGCGATGGGTTTGGCGGTGCTGGGCATCGCCGGCGTCGGCGCCTCGGCCAGCGCGGCCGGCATGGCCGATATGGCGGCGACGGGTGCGCTGGGGACGGCGGCCACGGTTTCGCCAGCGGGCCTGCTGGGATTGCTGCTGCGGGTCGGGCCGGCCATCCTGGTGGTCTCCATCGGCGCGGTTGCGCTCTCGCTCGGCATCCGGCGGCGGGCGGCGGCCATCCCGGCGCTGCTCGGGGGCGGGATGCTGTACTGGGGCATGTACGCGCAACCCAACCTCGCGCTCATGGGGGCGGCGATCGTCGCCGGCCTCCTGCTCTGGGTCGCGGCCGAGATCTGGGCGCGTGCCTCCCGACGACCTCAGGCCCAGGGCGTGTCGCCATGACCGCGTGTGCGCGGACCGCCGCGCTCGGGCCGGCCCGGGTGCGACCGGAGCAAAGCATGGCCGGAGGGATGGCCTTGCGGTCCACCGCCGGGGTGCTGCTCGAGCCCGTCCTCACCTGAACGGGGGCTCTTCCTCGGCGTCGTAGAGCCGATAGCCGGTCGGCGTCCGCCGCGGGGATATACCACGGCGCAATGGTGCCGTCATCTACCGCCACGTGTACAGCGTCGGTCCCCGCCACCAGGATCGAACGTCGCCGCTTCGACCGGCATCTCCGGTTTCACTCGGCGCAGCAGGAGAGCTTGCTTGGGTCCTTGTAGCGGGAGATGGCGACGATCTTCAGCGCCTCCGCCATGGTCGGATAGACGTGGATCAGGTCGATGAAGTCCTGCAGCGTGGCGTGGAAGCGCAGGGCCATGGCCGCCTCGTGGATCACCTCGCCCGCCTGCACCCCCAGCATCGACACCCCCAGCACCTCATTCGTCCCCGCATCGGCCACCATCTTGATCACGCCGCGGGTGTCGCGGATGGCGCCCGCCCGCGGTACCAGCTCCATCGGGATGGTGTTGCACCAGCAGGGATGGCCGGCGGCGATGGCCTCCGCCTCCGTCATGCCCACCACGCCGACCGGCGGATCGCTGAAGATGGCACGTGGGATCACGCGGTGATCGACCTTGCGCGGCGGTTGGCCGGACAGGGCATTGTGGGCGACGATGGCGCCGTCGTGGGCGCCCACCGGCGTGGCCAGCTGGCTGTCCTGCTCGCGCCCGATCACGTCCCCCGCCGCCCAGATGTGCGGCACGCTGGTGCGCAGGTGCTCGTCCACCACGATGGCGCCGCGCCCATCCAGGCGCACGCCCGCCACCTCCAGACCAACCTCGGCCGTGTTCGGCTGCCGGCCCGTCGCCACCAGCAGCTTGGCCGCGCGGAACTCGCGCTGCCGCCCGCGAACGTTGGCGGTCACCGCTACGCCCTCGCCGTCGCGGCGCACGCGCGTCGCCCGAGCGTTCGTCTGAATCGTCAGCCCTTCCTCGCGGAGGATGTCCGCCAGGGCATCGCCGATCTCCGGCTCGTAGGCGCTGAGCAACCGGTCGCCGCGCTCCAGCATGGTGACCTTGCTGCCGAAGCGGGCGAACATCTGGCCGAGCTCGACCGCGATGTAGCCGCCGCCGAGGATGACCAGCGACTCCGGCAGCTCGGTGAGCTCCAGGTCCTCCTGGCTGGTGAGCAGGTCGCTGGTGAGGTAGGGCACCTCGTGCAGTCCTTCGAGGTCCGGGGACACCGGCGACGAGCCTAAGGCGACCAGGACCTGCTCGCCGGTGAGCCGTTTGGTGCCGTCCGGCCCGTCCAGCTCCACGGTGTGGGCATCGAGGAACCGCACGCGCCCGCGCTCGATGCCGACCCGTCCGCCCTCATCGAAAATGCTGAGGTACTTCTTGTCGCGATAGCCGGCGATCACCTCGTCCTTCTGGGCGATCAGCCGGCGGAAGTCCAGGCCGAGCTCGCGGCCCTCCAGGCCCGGGTAGCGCGGCTCGCGGGCATCGTGCATCAGCTTGGCCGCCTCGATCAGGTTCTTGGAGGGCAGGCAGCCGCGGTTGACGCAAGTGCCCCCGACCGTGCGCGCCTCGGCCATAACGGCCGTCTTGCCCAGCTCGTTGGCCTTAATAGCCGCGGCGAAGGCGGTCGAGCCGCTGCCCAGGATCACCAGGTCGTAGTGGTCAGTCACCATGCTTACTCCATTTCACTAGTCACTGCCGTCTGCGCTGGATTGATGGCTCACGCGGCCGACGGGGTGGCGGGCCTTCCCGAGGCGGCTCGTGGTTGCACGGCCGTCGCCTGCCGCTTCGTCAGGGCAAGAATGGTACGATGTGCTGGCGCAGCGTCTCAAGCGAGGTCGATCCCATCGTGCGGAAGGCTATCTGGCCACGCGGATCGACGAGCACCTTGGTATCCGTCGCCAGCACCCGATACGCGAGCGTGGCCTTCTGCCCCGGGTCCAGCGCCCACATCAGGTTCGCGCCGTTGGTCTGCTGCCGCAGACCGGCGAATTGCGTCTCCGTGTCGCTCGGATCGACGCTCAGCACGAGCTGGCGCAGTCCTCGCGCGCCAAACTCCTGCTGGAGCTGCGCCATCTTGTTGACCTCGGGGATGCACCGGCTTGCCCCACTGTTGAGCGAGACTGAAGGTGCCGCCGCCCAAGAGACTGGCGCTGAAGTCGGGGGCCCCTTGACCGCCCGCCGCGCTCTGCTGAGGTTGTGACTGACGTTTCGAGTCGGCTAGCTCGGCGGTCGAGGAAGTCGGCCCGGCCGTCGCTGCTTGGCCTGCCGGTGTCGCCTCCTCGTGGCCAACAGTCTGAGATGCGGCCGCGACGGTCGGAGCCGGCGCGGCCGTCGTCAGGCCGCCACCTGCGGCCGAGCCAGCCGCGCATGCGGTCGTCCCCAAACTCGCCGCGAGCAGGCCAAGCCCCAACAGCGCGACCCGCCGGGAACAGCGCGGTCGATGTTGCCCGGCTCCGTCGAGCACGCTTATCAGCGTATGCATGTCAAGATCCTCCCACGCGTCCAATCAATGGCCCAGACAACGCCGTCCGCGCGATGCGCTCGCGCGTCCGTAGCCACATCTCAGTTCCCTCCTGGTACGGGGCAACACCCAGCCGGGACCGACGCAGGGAGGTTCTTATCTAAGAGAGCCGGGGCAGCGTGCGTGGCGCCGGCAACACCCGCCTTGGCGAGTTGGGCCGCCAGCGACGTCGCGTCCAAGATGCCGACGTGCGTGGCGGCGATCCGGCCGTCGGCGTTCAGGAAAATGCTGCTCGGGATGAGGCCGACGTGGTAGGCGCGCGCGGTTGTCCCAGGCTGGTCGGCCAGCGCCGTCAGCGAATCGGCGCCATTGGCCGACACGAACGAGGCCAGGTCCGCGGGTGTCTCGCTCACGCCAATCAAGACCACGTTCAGATCGGTGCGATAGGTGCGCTGCGCAGCCGTCAGCAGGGGCAGTTCCGCCGCGCATGGCGCACACGTCGTGGCTAGAAAGTTCAGCAGCGCCGGTCGCCCGCGGAGTGAGGCGAGATCTACCGTCGTCCCGGTGAGATCCGGCAGGGAGAAGATGGGCGCGAGTGATCCTGTGCTGCCCTCGAGTGCTCCGCTCAGGACACCCGTGGCGCCGGGCAGGAGCGGGAGCGCCGCGCCTGGAAGCGCGGGCGGCGTCGCCGCTTGCATGGCGGCCGGGCTCACGGTTGGCGCAGGAGTCCCGGTCGTGGTAGCACTGCCGTCGCCGATGGCCGTGCCCTGCGCTTCCGGCATGGCGCTGCCCGTCGCTGTCGAGATCGGCGCCTGCGTCAGTCGCTGCGTCTGGACGCCACGCCGCACCCAGCGAGCGCGATCGCCCCGACGGCGACCGTGAAGACCTGCCGTCGTGTGTAGCCTGGGTGCATTGTTCCCACCTTCATCGCAGTATTGTCGTACTCGCCTGGACGTAGAGCAGCCAGATGCCGCCCGCCGTGACGAGTGCCCCGGCGAGTCGTTGGAAGTGTGGCAACAGCCGGCGGACCGCCGCGGCCAGCGCCGCCTGTCCCAAGGCGGCCGAGATCGCGACCGCGACGAGCACGACGGCCATGCCGAGGGCATAGACGAGGAAGTTGGTCACCGTCCCGATCGCGCTGCCCGCCGTCAGCGCGCCGCCCACCACGAGCAGGAAGATCGGCAGGGTGCAGGAGAGGGAGGCGGCGCCGTAGGCCACGCCGTAGGCCAGCATGCCGCGCCGGCCGCGCCGCCGCGAGCGGCCACTGGGAACCGGCAGCGGCAGGTGCAGGGTCCGGCCGGCGAGCATCGCCAGCCCCAGCACGATCAGGCCGCCCGCGACGATCCAGGCCAGCCAGTGGGCGTGGGCCAACAGCGGCTTGCCGCCCACAGCGACGGCCACCGCCGCCAGGGCGAAGGTGGCGGCGAAGCCAACGGCCACGGCCAACCCGGCCACCAAGCCGCGCAGGACGCGGGCGGGCACTGCCTGGGTGGCGTGGTCCCCCTCTGCGCCCACGAAGTAGGCGGCGAAGCCGGGCAGCAAGGGGAAGGCGCAGGGGTTGATGGTCGCCAGCATCCCGGCCGAGGCAGCGAAGGCGAGGTCGGGGAGGCTCACCCCCGCGACACCTGCCGCGCTGGCCGCTCGCTCGGTGCAGGCGAGGTCGTGCCGTGTCCGGCGAGCGCGCCCGTCGGGTCGGTGACCGCGCTGAGCACGTCCGCGAACCGAATACGCCCGAGCTCATAGCCTTCCTCAATCGAGAGAAGGAGCGGCGCGTGTTGCTTCCCGGCAAACCACGCGGACGCCGCCTCGGGGGAACTGAAGAAATGGACGTGGTTGCAGAAGGCCAGCCACACGTCTTCGGGCGTGCTCGCTGCCGATACTGCTCCGGTTGAGGGCACAATGATAGAAATGACGGCACGCTCCGGTTCGTAGGATTCGACGCGCTCGGGTGTGACCCTTATGCGAATACTGTCTCCTGTCGCCGGGGAGAGCGCATCCACCATCACCGTCTGTTTGAGACCCAGCGGGATGAACAGGGCGTCCCAGGCGCACCAGGTGTACAGCGTGTGACCGTTGATTTGCAGTCGGTTCGACGAGGCAGGGTTCAGCGATAACCCAACCGCACCTACGATGTTGCCCTGATCGTCGTACTCTAGCCCGGCTTTAAGCTTGGTCAGAACCTCGCGGGAAATGCCTAGATATGAAAGGGTCTTTTCAACCTGCTCCGAGGATATGGGGTGGCCTTTGGCCAAAAGTCGCCACAGTTCAACGACAAACCCGGGGGCATCCGGGCTGAGACTGGGAATATCAAAGCCGGATTCACGCAGTCCCTCAGCGATTTCATAAAGATTATGGTTTGACATCGGATCCACTCCTCCCGTTTCATGCTGATTTTCAATGTACTTAATCTCGGAATACCGATTAGGGTTTGGCATCGGACTTACTCGTCCCGTTTTGCACGACCGCGACAGCGAAGGCCAGGTAGGGCAGGCTCATCCCGCCGCGACTCTCTCGAGCTCGAGTTCGAGCGTCGCCACCGTTGGTGGGGTGGTGTTGTGGAAGGCCAGCGCGCCGGCCGGGCTGGCGACCACACTCTCTTCCAGCGCCCGCACGCCGTAGCGTTGGGCGATCGCGCCGCCGGGGTCCAGCGCGAAGGAGTAGGCGCCGCCGGGCACAAGTTGCCGGAATTCCGCGACCATTGCGGCGCTGTCCGACGGATCGACGTCCAGCGCGAGGACCGGACGCTTCATCGTGGCAGAACCTCCGATCGCTCCTTGCTGGTGTGCGATGGCGGCGGAACGGCGCAGCAGTCGGCCCCCGCTCCTTGCCGTCGCACGAGCCAGGCCCCGCCTGCCATCAGCACCGCGCCTGCCAGCACCAGCCCCGCCGCCGGCAGAGCGCCGGCAACGACCGCGCCGCTGATCGCGGCCGACGCCAGCAGGCCGATCAACAGCGGGCCGCCGCAACAGAGCGCCACGGCGGCGATAGGCAGGAGCAGCGGCAGCAGGCCGCCCGCTCCATCCGAGTCCTTGCCCATGGGAATCCTCCTTCACTCCGACTCCGACGCGACTCAGCCGGCCTGCCCCGCCGATTCCATTCCGGCGTCGTCCGTCTCCACCTCCGGCAGCCGGGTGCAGGAGGCGAGGGCCGCGGCGTGGTCGGCCACGATGCCGCGTGCCAGGCCGACCAGCGTGCGCACGCGCGGGTCGGCCACGCGGTACCAGACCTGCCGGCCCTCGCGCCGCCCCTCCACATAGCCGCACCACTTGAGGCAGGCCAGGGCGTTGGAGACGCGGTTCTGGCGGAGACCCAGCGCGGCCACGATCTCGCCCACCGTGCGCGGGCGCGCCAGCAGGAACTCCACGATGGCCAGGCGCGTCGGATCGGCCAGGCCCCCAAAGAAGCGCGCGGTCACCGCCACGGCGTCCGGCCCTTCCCGCACTGCGCACACATCCATCGTTCGTCCGTGCCCTCTCCCAATGTATCATGACTTCGTGATATCAATGATACCAGATTCCTCGCGATTACCTTGCCACGGACGGGCAGTCCCGCGCGAGCTCAGCGGCGGCGCTCCAGGGAGTCGATGGGCGAAAATATGAGGCAGCCCACCTGGTCGTCGCGGCGGAGCAGCCAGTTGGAGACGGCCAGCACCTCGCACCCGGCGTACCCCCGCAGCGCCGCGAGCACCATCGAGGCTCCGTAAAAGATAAGCGCGGCGTCGCTCGTGATCGAGAGGGCTGGCGCGTACCAGAAGGTGAGATACAGGGCCAGGAATGCCGCCGCGTTGAGCACGAAACCGAAGGGCCCGGTCGCCTCGAGCCGAGTCGGATCACGGCGCGCTCGTAGCCACTGCCAGGTGAGCAACAGCACGGGGAAGCCAACGAGGCCGAGGGCCCACGAGGCCGGCCTAATGCCCGTTGATAGCTGACCCAGGAGCACGATCCCCAGGAGCACGATCCCCAGGATGACCCGCGCCGCCGTGCCGATGACCCCGATCCCGCGCCCCGCGCCATGCCCCTGATCGATGTTTGTCACTGCCATTACCATCACCTCCAGCCGGATGGTACGGCCTCCCCCCGGGGGGAGAGTCAAGTGGCAGTGTGCCGAAACCTCGGGTCGTCGGCACGAAAGTCGGCGCCGGGCTGGCCGGCGAGCTCCGCCTCGTAGTGCAACTCGAAGTAGCTGATGCGCTGGCGCAGCTCCTGGAGCTCGGCGATACGGGCGTCGAGGCGCGCCCGCACGGCGCGCAGTCGTTCGGCCAGGTGACGACCGATGGGCTGGTCGGGCCGCCCCAGGTAGACGCGGCCGAGCTCGCGGACCTCTGCCATGGTGAGCCCGAGGGCGCGCAGGTTGCGGATCACTTGGACGCACCACAGGGCGGACTCGTCGAACAGCCGGTAGTTCGCGGGGCTCCGACCGAGCGTGTAGATGAGCCCCATGCCCTCGTAGCGGCGCAGCGCCTTGACCGATGCCCCGGTCCGCCGCGACAGTTCCCCGATCGTCATGACCGGCGCATGGGCATCGCTGGCCGCCGTCATAATTGGCACCTATAACCGAAGCCGCTTGACGGCGTCTCGCCGGAGAGCGCTTCACTAACGGGCACATCATCGGCTCGGCGACTAGAATATATCATGACTTTATGATGCAATGGCCCCATTTCGGGCTCCGTCGGCGGGACGGGGACAGGTGGGAAGGGTGGCCGTCCTGGACACGCTCGCCCCCTACGCCCGCATCCTGCGCAGTCCCACCTACCGCCCCCTGTGGCTCGGCCAGGTGGTCTCCAACGTCGGCGATACCCTGCACTACGTCGCCTTGGTAGTGCTCCTCTTCCGGCTCACCGGCTCCGGCGCGGTCCTGGCCGCGCTGTCCCTGGCGCAAATCCTGGTCGGGCTGGCGCTCGGCCCCATCGCCGGCGTCCTGGTGGACCGGTTTGACCGGCGCACCCTGATGATTGTCGCGGACCTCGCTCGCGCCGCCCTGGCCGCCGCGCTCGCCTTCACCGGCAACGCGCCGGTGGCGTTCGGTCTGGCCATGGCCCTCACGGCCGCCGGCGTCCCGTTCCGCCCGGCGCAGCAGGCGCTGCTGCCGTCATTGGTCGATGCCGACGACCTACTGGCGGCCAACTCCGTCGGCTGGTCCACGGAGCAGGCCACGCAGATTGTCGCCTCCGCCCTCGCCGGCGCCCTGCTCCTCGCCTGGGGCGCCGCGCCTGCCTTTCTCCTCAATGCCGCCTCCTTCGGCTTTTCCGCGCTGATGCTCTCCCGGCTGCCGGCCCGGCATCACCCAGAGGTCGCCGAGGAACGGGGGCCGCTGGGCGGGTTCTGGGCGGAGGCGCGGGCCGGGCTGGCCTTCGCCGGAAGGGACGCCTTCGTGGGGCCGCTCCTGCTCATTCAGGGTCTCGCCGCCCTCGCCACGGGCGGGACGTCCGCCCTGCTGGTGGTGCTGGCCAGCCGCCACCTGCACCTGCCGCCCGCCGCATTCTCCTGGCTGCTGCTCGCCATCGGCGCTGGGGCGCTGGTCGGACCCTTCCTCCTCCCACGCCGCTTCGGCCCCGATCCCCGCCTGGTCTTCTGGCCCTACGTCTGGCGCGGCCTCGGCGACGTCCTGCTGGCGGTGCTGACCCCATTCCCCGTCGCGCTGTTCCTGCTGTTCACCTACGGGCTGGGGACGTCCACCGGCGCCGTGACCTACAGCACCGTCGTCCAGCGGCGAATACCGGATGCCCTGCGCGGGCGCGTTTTCGCCACGCTCGACGCGGTGTGGGCAGCGGGCGAGATCGCCAGCATCGGCCTGGCCGGCATCATCGTCGATCGGGCCGGCATCGTCGCGGTGTACCTCGGCGGCGGGGCGCTGCTGGTGCTCGCCGGTGTGCTCGGGATCCTCATGCCCGGCACTCGCGGCATGGGACCGGACGCCGGACGCCGGCGCCCCGGCTAGTTGAGGTTGCGGAGGAGCAGCCGCTCCACAATCACCACGTCACGCCACACGCCGTCGAGCTGGGCGTGCTTCTCGTAGATGCCTACCTCGCGGAAACCGAGCGAGGAGAGCAAGCGCCGGCTGGGAGTGTTCTCCACGAAGACCCGCGAGACCAGCTTCCAGAAGCCGGCCTGCTCGGCGGCGATCAGCAGGGCCTCCATAGCGAAGCGGCCAGCGCCGCGACCGCGCGCCGAGCGGGCGACGTAGACGGAAAACTCGGCGATCCCGGCGTAGCAGTCGCGCGGACGATAGGTCGACGTGGCGGCGAAGGCGACGACCTCACCATCTTCCTCGACGACGACTACGGGGTGACGCCCGTCGAACCAGGCGCCGACGTCGTCCGCCGAGCGCGGCCGTGTCTCAAAGGTAGCAACGCGATCTTCGATCCCCTGGTTGTAGATCGCCGAGATCGACGCGGCGTCCTCGACGGAAGCAGCCCGCACCTGCATGGTCGGCATCAACTACTCCGGCGCCTCAGCGCCGGGTTTGCTTGCCCGGACGAACGCGCTGAAGAAGGCCCGATTCAGTCGCGAGCGGTCCTCTTCAGGCTGGTCGGACAGCCAGCCATTCAGGCGCTCGTCGCCAATCTCATCCGCCGCGTAATAGCGCGTCGGCTCGATGGAGGGCTGCACGAAGCCCGCTGCTCCTAGCTTCGCGAGATAGTCGCGGCGATCCAGCGCGCCAGCGATGCAGCCCACCCAGAGCTCCACCTGGCGACGCAGGTCGGACGGTACTCGCCCCTCTACCACGACGTCGGATACGGCGAAGCGGCCGCCCGGCTTGAGCACGCGGAATGCCTCTTGGAGCACACGGTCCTTATCCGTCGAGAGATTGATGACACAGTTGGAGATGATGACGTCCACGCTGTTGTCCGGCAGAGGGATCTCCTCGATCTGCCCCTTGAGAAACTCGACGTTGGCGGCGCCCGCCTTGGCCGCGTTCTGCCGGGCCAGCGTCAGCATCTCGTCGGTCATATCCAGGCCATACGCCTTTCCAGCCGGTCCGACGCGCTTGGCGGAGAGCAAGACGTCGATCCCGCCGCCGGAACCAAGGTCCAGCACGATCTCCCCCGGTAGCAGCTCCGCCAACGCTGTCGGGTTGCCGCAGCCAAGAGAGGCCGTCGCGGCCTCGGTTGGGAGATTTGCCAGCTCGTCTTCAGTGTAGAGGTTACCGGTGACTGGGTCGGCCGCGCCAGCGCCGCACCCCCCCTCACCAGCAGAGGAATCGCCACAGCAGGAGGCGCCAGAGCCACAGCAAGACGACCGGCCTCGCTGCTCCGGCTGGAGCACCTGCAACGCCGCCTGGGCATACCGCTGCCGCACTGCCTCCCGGGTCTCCACGTCATGGGTCATGCGCTTGTTCCTTTCTCAACGAAACTGCGCGGCCAGGCAGCAACGTGCCGGGCCATAAGTTGCCGGGTATCGCCGGCTCCAGATGAGGGAAAGCGCGGCCCGGAGCGCGACGCCCAACGGTAGGACACCGTTGCCCGCTTGCCGAGACCGCATGTATGAGCGGACCAGCGCCTGCCGTCGTGCCTCCTCACGCCGCTCGGCGATTGTCCGGATGGACAGGCGGTACAGGCCGTCGGGGTCGATACTCAGCATGCCTGCCTCCCCATACATCGACTCACGTCGATATATTGCGCAGTGTAGCCTATACATCGACATCCGTCAATGGGTCCGGTACACTGTCCATATGAACGTTGAACTTCCCATACTGAATGTGCTACCGGAGCGGGTGCGCGGCTGCTGCGAGCCCGTGGCGTCGCCGCTGCCGGACGACCAAGTCGAGCGGCTCAGCGGCCTATTCAAGGCGCTCGCGGATCCCGCGCGTCTGCAGATCCTACACATCCTCAAGGAGGCGACAGCTCCGGTCTGTGTCTGCGACTTCACCGCCGCACTGGAGCTAGGCCAGCCCACCATCAGTCACCACCTGACGCGACTCAAGGATGCCGGCCTGGTCACCAGTGAGAAGCGTGGCGTCTGGGCCTTTTACAAGCTCAAGCGGGGCCTGGCGCCGGTGGCTCGTGACGTTCTGGCGCTCGTTCCCTAGCGCAAGATTGAGGGACGCTTCGGCATCCGGCATTGATCAACCCGCCGGCCGCCGACCCGACAACCACGTACAGCGCATCGCCCCGTGCTATACTCCCGACCAGAGGGTGATGGGTCCCACCCGTGAGCGAGCCGGCGCTGTCGCGGCGGTTCCTCCGAACCGCACGGCGCTGATGGCCCCTGCTCTGAGGCTAGGCCTCGGCAGGGCCGTGGGCCGTTTGCGGAGGGTACGTCCATGGACCTCAACGATGTCTGGTTTATCGCCTCGCTCTGGATGGGGCTGGCCCTCCTTGCTAGCCTGATCTCCATCCGTCTCGGCGTCTCGGTCGCGCTGGCCGAGATCGGCGTCGGCGTCATCGGCGGCAACTTCCTCGGCTTGCACACCACGCCCTGGATCGATTTCCTCGCCAGCTTCGGCTCCGTTCTCCTGACCTTTCTGGCGGGCGCCGAGATTGACCCCGACTCCTTGCGCCGTCACCTCAAAGCCAGCCTCGCCATCGGGTGCATTGCCTTTATCCTGCCGGCGCTCGGCGCGTTCACCTTCTGCTTCTGGGTGGCACGTTGGGACCTGCACGCCGCCGAGATCGGCGGCATCGCCCTGTCCACCACCTCCGTCGCGGTGGTCTACGCCGTGATGGTGGAGACGGGACTCAACCGCACGGACATCGGCAAGCTCATCCTGGCGGCCTGCTTTGTCAACGACCTGGGCACCGTGCTCGCCTTGGGAATTCTCTTCGCCAATTTCAACTGGCTGCTCCTGCTCTTCGTTGTCGTGACCGTAGTTGTGCTCTTGTTCCTGCCGCGCTTGACCCGCTTTGTGATCGGCAGTGTCGGCGGGAGGGTATCTGAGCCTGAGGTCAAGTTCATCTTCCTCATCCTCTTCGGTTTGGGCTGGCTGGCCGAGCTGGCCAAGAGTGAAGCCGTCTTACCAGCCTACCTAGTGGGCCTGGTCATCGCCGGGGTCTTCGTCCGCGACCGGGTCCTGGTCGACCGGATGCGCTCGATCGCCTTTGCGCTGCTGACGCCGTTCTACTTCCTCAAGGCCGGCAGCTACGTCGCCCTACCTGCGGTGGTCGCCGGCTTCGTGCTGATCGTCGCGCTGCTGGCGGTCAAGATGGGGACAAAGGCCGTGGGCGTCTGGCCGCTGGCCCGCGCCTTTGCCTTCACGCCGCGCAACTCGATCTACACCACCTTACTTATGAGCACCGGGCTGACCTTCGGCACCATCTCCGCCTTGTATGGGCTGACGAACCACATTATCGATCAGACCCAGTACACTATTCTCGTCACCGTTGTGATCGGATCGGCGGTGGTCCCGACCCTCATCGCCCAGACCTGGTTCCGACCGGACATCGCGGCAGAAGGACAACCGGAACCGGCTCTGGAGCCGGCACGGGCGGTCCACTCCCGCGCGGTGAGCGTCGCCGCCGACGCTGCGAGCGACTGATCGATGGCTGCATCGCCGGCGCAGCCAAGGAGGAGCAGAGTGTTCCATAAGGTGCTCGTGGCGCTTGACGGATCAGCCGGGGCACAGCGAGCGCTCCAGGCGGCGCTCCAAATAGTCCACGAGCAGGAATTGGATCTCTGGCTGGTTTCCGTCGAGGAGGATTTGCCTCGTTACGTGGCGACGCGGGATGAATTCGAGGCGGAGAAGGAGCGCGCCAACCACTACGCCATCGCTATTCAGGAGCAGGCGGAGCACCTTGCCCAGCAGGCTGGAGCGCAGGTGCATCGAGCAGTCCTCGTCGGTCACCCGGCCAAACAGATCGTGGACTACGCGGCCAAGGGGGGGTTCGATCTGCTCGTCATCGGCCATTCCGGCCACTCCAACCTCTGGGGATCGTTCCTCGGGACCAATGCCGACAAGATCGTGCGCCACGCGCCATGCACCGTGATGGTGGTTCGTTAGGCACATCGTTCCAGGACCCCGCGGGTACCGTCAGGAGAGCGAGCGGCCCAGGACGTAGCCGGCCGCCGCGATTATGACCACGAAGAAGACAAAGGCCACTAGCGCCATCTCCAGTGCGTGCCGAATCGCCGGCCGCGCGTCGACGTAGTGCCGGCGATACTCCTCGTAGGTGATCAAGTAGGCCATGGTTCCGGCCAGGAGGCCCGCCACGACGCCCAACCCCGCGAAGAATCCCACCATGGCCGCCCCCTCACTCCGACGTGTCCCGGTCAGCGCACGCCCTCGCGCTCCGTTCGTACACTCTGTAGCTACCGCGCAAGCTGGTCGATAGCTAACCGGACGTCGACCAGGCCGACTCTGGCCGCGCGCGTCGCGGCCGGATCGTCTCCTACCGAGACGTGAAGGTCCTCCGTCGTCGCTTCCAGTCGGGTGAGCTGCTCCGCCAGGACGAACCGCCGGTCGCGCATCGCTGGGGGCAGGACATTCCCGGCGAAGAGGGCATCACAGACCGCGGAGAACCCGGCAACCAACTCCGCCAGCTCCGTCACCGCACCTGCCGCCGCCGGCGCGCTGCTCTGCCAAGCGCGCGTAGGCCGCAAACACGAGGAGCGCTCCCTCCGCGGCCGCCAGTCGTGCGGCGAGCGCGCGCCGCTGCGGCTCGGACAGCGATGTCATCACAACTCCAGCGCCGGCAATCGGTCGAGCGTTACCCGTAGCGCGGCGAGCAGCTCCCATAACGGCGCCAGATCGTCGGCAAGGTCCGTTTGCTGCTCTCGGCTCAGTGAGCCAAAAGCCTTCAGTCGCTCCGGTCGGGCCTCTTGCAGCGTGTCGTCTGCCCGGTAGAGCTGGGCACGCATGAGTGAACACAGATCCCGCCGCTCAGGAGCGACGCCGGTTTGGCAAGCAAGCGCATCGAGCCGTTGCAGGCACGCCGTGGCCGTCGCCTGCACCCGCCGCCAGTCCGGCCGGTCGACGTCTGCCAGGGTGTGAATGAGGAGCGCGGCGCGCCGAGCCAAGCCGAGCGCCAGCGCCAGCTCAGCCGTTCCCCGCTGCCCGTAGGCGCCGAGCGTCGCGTCTGGCGCCACGCTGCCGTCCCCACCGGCGTGGGGTTCCGCTCTGGCGCTCATTGCCAGGTCTGCTCCATGCCCTCGCATCCTTCCCGCCAGCCCGGCGCTGCTGGTCAGCCCTCCAGCTGAGGGTCGCGCCGCAAGGACCAGCGCACGGCCGGCGCGCCGGCCACCAGCCGCGCCGCGCGCGTCCACGAGGTCGCCTCGCGGCCGCGCGGCTCGCCACGGAAGCGATAGTCGCTCTTGCGGATCAGCTCGCTGAGGTCCTGTTCGAGCATGCTGAACTGCCGCAGCGCGGCGCGCCCGATGCCGCGCAGGCGGTCACGTCCGTGTGCCAGACCGAGCGCCGCGCAGACGTGGGGCAGGCACAACCCCGCGTCGATGACCTCCTCGCCGATCAGTTGCTTCAGCGTCTCCTCGGCGGCGCTCGCCATCGCCGCGTCGAACGGGCAGTCCCCTTCACCGGCGAACGACGCGGCTGGCTTCCGCCGTCCAAACCGGCCGCTCGGGACCGCTGGCGCATTCAGGTCCTCCAGTCGTTGCAAGTTGCGGCGGAGGCGTGCTGCCGCCAGCCGTTGCGCCAGCTCCGGCCGCTGCAGTAGCCATCGGGCGTGCGCGTTGCAGACGCCGAGCCAGTTGAACCGGTCCGCACTGGATACATCGCCGGTCAGCCCGGAGAGCAAGGCGCGCGCGGCGTCCTCCACCGCCGCACAGGCCGGACACTCCGACGATTCCTCCGCGGACCGGCTCGACGGGCGCTCGATCGATGGTTCTGAAATCATGGCCGCAGGCCCTTCCCCCCTACCGCCATCGCCACCCCTTGCTGGAGGGTGGCCGCGTCGAGGTTGCCCGTTTCCATACGCTCGAGCCACGTATCCCACGAGCGCTGCTGCGTCCGGATCAGCAGGTCCCTCGTGGCGCCGGATCGGCATCCCTCGAGCGCCGGGCCGAAGTGGATGGCACACAGGCCGGACGACTGCTCGTACGCGCCGGCGAAATCGCGGCTGTGGAGGTGCTGCAAGAGGGTGGCCAGGTAGTGGTCCTCCGATCCCTGGAGCCGCTGGCAGGCCAGGCACACGTCCTCCGGCGCCAGGCTGCTGAGGGCGTGCTCGGCTTGACGGTCCCCGCTGGGGTCGGTCAGCGTCCCCGCCACTCCCGCCAGGCCCTCCGGCGCGACCTCCTCGAGCGCCGAGATGATCGTGTGCAGGAGATCACGGTAGATGATGGCCGTGCCCAGCTCATCGCCGAAGCTGAGATACTGCAGCGTGTGCCGGTTGCAGAACCCGCGGGCCGCGCGCACGCCGTTGCGGATGCTGGGGTCGTTGGTGTTCTCGTAGGTGAGCGCGTCGAAGAAGCGCTCGACGGCGCGCAGGCTGAAGCGGCAGATGCTGCAGCCGGGCTGCTTGAAGCCGTCGAGCAGATCGTAGTAGAGGCTGGTCCTTCCGCTCGGCATTAGGCTTGTCTCCCGTCCGCGAGGGACCCAACAATGACGATGGCCCCTGAGCCGCTACCAATGGGTAGCAACCCAGGGGCCATCAGCGCCGACCGCGGTTCGCGGGGCGCGTCGCTCCGCCGGTGGGTCCCATCACCGCCACGTCTACTAGATTCCATGGTACCACCGCGATGAATTCGCGGTGGCTGTCGCCGGCTGCAGTAGCCGATCCCAGTAGCGTCGGAAACGAGCAGACGGTGGACACACCGCGGGCGCCTTAAGGTACAATCGGTTGACGCCGCCGTGATCCCGCCCGGCGGGTTGTCGGGTTGCGCGTGCCGTGACGTCTCATGCCACTGAGCTGGAAATTGCCAGGTCGGCACGCGACCGGGAGGCGCGGCGATGCCCCGGAAGGACACCTTTACCGACTTCCATGAGCTGCTGCTGTTCCAGAACGTATCAGCAGCGGCGCTGACCGCCGCGGGCGCGCTCGGCTTCCTGCCGGTCACCGTCGTCGCCGCGGTCGCGGCCGCCATCGTGTCCGGCCCGTGGCCGCGTTGGGCCGCGCTGGCAGTGCCGGGCTATGGCCTCCTGGCCGGTGCAGCGGCGGGATGGGCCTACCGCTATGGCAACATCCCCTATCGCCGCGGCGACCTCGCCGCGGCGACCGCGCTGGCCCTCTCCTTCACCCCCGCGGTGGCGGCTGGATTCCACCTGGCGGGTCAGGGGTGGTCGCTCGGCCCGGCCATGCTGGTGAGCCTCCTCCCCGGCCTAGCGCTGGAAGTGGGCTGGCGGCCGGCGTTCCTGTCGGTGCTCCGCCGCCTATCCCGACTCAACCTGGATCACCTGGTTCACGAGGCGCTGCGCGAGCACTACGGCGACGACTGGCAAGCCTACCTCGGGCGTATCACCGCCGACCTGCGCGAAGCCCGGCGGCTGCGCGACCTGACCGAGCGGCCCGAGTCGCCGAGGGATACGCAGTGACTGGGCTGCGAGGAGCGTCGACGCCTGCCGCGTGGGCGCGGCGCGTCACGCCGCGGGCCCACCTCATGCCCGCAGCGTCGCTGCCATGCGTTCGGGTTGCAGGACAAGATCAAGCGCATCCTCGATGCTTGCGACGACAACGTCGGCCGCTTGGAGCGCTGCCGTAGCCAGCCCTTCACGACCCAACGCGGCGATGCCAAGGGCCGCCGCTCGAAGCATCCGAGCGTCGTTGACGCCGTTCCCGATCGCGACCACGCAATCAGCCCTGAGCCGGTGGAGGCAGTCTTCTTTCTGCGTGCGGGCCGGGCAGCGCCAGTGAGATGACCGGCCACGAACGCTATCCTTGGGACCTAGGCTCAGATTGACTACCGACGAGGTGCGCCGGCCACCCCGTCCTTGACCGTCTCCTGGTCTCCCGCCCACAGCCGGCGCATCTCCTCGCAGCGCCCGAGCAGCTCGGCGAGCGTGCCCTGATCCTCCATACGTCCGTCTTGCAGCACGACGATCTGGTCGGCCCGCTGCAAAGCTGCGCGACGGTGAGAGACGGCGAGGCAGGTGAACTCGCGACGCTCGAACAGCCGCTCCCAGAGCGTGCGCTCCGTCTCCACGTCCAGGGCGCTGGAGAGGTCGTCGATCACCAGTAGCTCCGGCGCGGCGACGAACATGCGCGCGGCCGCCACGCGCTGCACCTGGCCGCCGGAGAGCTTGACGCCGCGCGGCCCGACCAGGGTATCGAGACCCTGTTCCAGCTCGCCAGCGTCCTGCTCCAGCGCCGCCAGGCGGATCGCCCCGGCGAGTTCGACCTCCTCGGCGGGTAGCCCCAGGAGGATGTTCTCGCGCACCGACTCGCTGAAGAGGCGCGGCGCCTGCGGCGTGTAGGCGCCGCGCGGCGGGACGAACCAGCCCGCCGGGTCGTCCACGAGCCGGCCGTTCCAGCGGACCTCGCCGGCATCCATCGGCAACAATCCCAAGAGCACCCGCAGCAGCGTCGTCTTGCCGGCGCCGATTCGCCCCGTAATCACCGTGAAGGAGCCTCGGGCCACGCTCAGGTCGACATCCGCGATGCCGTGCGCCGAGCCGGGATAATGGTAGCGCAGTCCGGACACTTCCAGCCGCTCCAGGCGGTCGCTCGCCGTGGCCGGGATGAGGGCGAGGCGCGGCAGCTCGCCCGTCAGGTGTACCGGGCCGGGCCGCACCAGCGCCTCGGCCGGCTCCCCTTGCAGCAGCTCGGCCAGGCGCTCGAAGGAGACGCCGGTCCGCCTGGCGCCGGCGAGGATGCCGCCGAAGGAGCGGATGGCCTCGCCGACCGAGCCGAGGAAGTAGCTGAACAGCGCGAAGTCGCCGACGGTGAAGGCGTCCGCCCGCATCGCCCGGCCGGCGAGCAGCAGGATGACGCCGGCGCCCAGCGTCACGGCGCCGGCGAAGACGGATCCCATCGTCGCGTCGAAGAGGCGTTCCTGGAGGCCGGCCTGGCGGCGCGCCTCGTTGAGCCGGCCCAACCGGGCGATGATGTGACCTTCGGCGTTCGCCACCTTGATCGCCTGGACCGCGCCGAAGCACTCGGCGAGGGCGCCGGCGACCCGGCCCGTCGTCTCCCGACTGGCCCGGCGGTAGCGGCTGTAGCGGGCGTTGACCAGTTGCGCCGCCGCGACGACGGCCACAAAGGGGAGGCAGACCACCAGCGTGATCTGCCAGTCGATCCGCAGCATCGTCCCGAGCGCAGCGAGGGCGAAGACGCCCTGCCCCGCGGAGGTGATCAGCGCGCTCAGGAAGAGGTCGAGGGCATCGCCGTCCTCCAGCAGCCGGTTCATGGCGTCGCCGGCGGGGCCGGGCAGGGCCTGGGCGCCGGGCCGCGTCAGGATGCGCCGCATGACGTTGACGCGCACCAGCGCCTTGCTGGTGAAGCCGGCCTGGATGTTCGTCACACCGGATGCCAGGCTCGTCACGGTCCGCGCCAGTTGGACCAGCAGCACCAGCGCCGCCAGGACGAGGATATCTGGGACGACCGGCGCATACCCGCCCAGCCTGTCGAAGAAAGCGCGGGCGAGGAAGGCCGGGAGCAGCAGGATGGCGGCGTTCAGCAGGGTGAGGGCGGCGAAGAGCGAATAGCGCCGGCGCTGATACCAGAAGAACCGCCAGAGCAGATGGCCATACCTCACGCGAACGCCACCTCCAGGCCGGTGCGCAGCA
This sequence comes from uncultured Chloroflexota bacterium, assembly GCA_937967325.1. Lineage (GTDB taxonomy): Bacteria > Chloroflexota > UBA4733 > UBA4733 > UBA4733 > UBA4733. The sequence goes on along the minus strand of CALBSQ010000056.1, from coordinate 61,797 downwards.
GGCCGGCCAGGCGGGACGAGGGGTCGCGCGCCAGCGCCGCCCTGCTGCCGTGCTCGACGATCCGCCCGCCGTCCAGGATCAGCACTGCGTCGGCGCGCTGCACCGTCGCCAGCCGGTGGGCGACGATGATGGCCGTCCGCCCGTGCAGCAGCCGATCGATGGTGCGCTCGATCAGGCGCTCAGTGACCGGGTCCAGGCGCGAGGACGCCTCGTCCAGGATGACCAGGCCCGGGTCGCGCAGGAAGACGCGGGCGAAGGCCAGCAACTGCGCCTGGCCGGCGGAGAGCCGGGCGCCGTCGGCCGCCAGCTCGGTGTCCAGCCCTCGCGGCAGGGTGGCCAGCCACTCCCCGAGCCCCAGCTCGCGCAGCGCCTGCACGAGGCGGGCGTCGGGCACGGAGGGGTCGAAGAAGGTGAGATTGTCGCGGACGGAGCCGTGCAGGAGCTGCACGTCCTGCGACACCATCGCCACCCGCTCCCGGACGTCGCGCTGCCGGACGTCGCGCAGCGCCCAGAGGGCGCCCGCCCCGCCCAGCCGGACGGCGCCGGCCGTGGGGTCGTAGAGGCGCAGGAGCAGCCGGGTGAGCGTCGTCTTGCCGCTGCCGGTGCGCCCGAGCACGCCCAGGACCGCGCCCGCCGGCACGCCGAAGGAGATGTCGTGGAGCACGGGGCGGCCGGCGCCGTAGGCGAAGGAGACGCCGGCGAACTCGACGGACAGGGGGCCGGCAGGCAGCGCAGCGCCCCGGCCGTCCGGAATGGCGCTCCGCAGCGCCAGCAGCTCCTGCACCCGGCCGATGCCCACCGTCGCTTGCTGGAAATCCTGCACCTGGCTCGACAGCCGGAGGAGCGGCTGGCTAATCACGGCGGCGTAGCTGACCAGGAGGTAGACGGTGCCGAGGCTGATCGCGCCGGCGCGGAAGAGGGCGCCGCCGACGACGTAGGCGAGCGCGGCGCCGAGGGCGGCGATCAGCCACATGGGGCCCCACAGTGCCAGCACGGTCACCGCCGTCACGGCGCGGCCGGCCCGCAGCCGCTCGCGCAGCTGCTGGTACAGGCCGCGCAGGACGTAGCCGACCGCGCCGCGGGAGCGGATGTCTTCGGTCCCGGCGAGCCACTCGCCGAGGTACCCATACAGGTTGGCGAAGCTCTGCCGGCTCGCCCGCTGGTAGGGCAGGGGCAGGCGGCGGACCCGGTAGAGCAGGACCAGCCCAACCGCGGCGTAGACGGCGAAAGCCAGGCTGAGCCGCCAGTCGATCCCGAGCAGCACGACCAGGGCGCCCAGGAGCAGCAACAAGCTGGCCAGCACGCTCACGGTGAAGCGGGAGAAGAAGTTGGCCAGCAGGCCGACGTCGCCGTCGACGCGTTGCAGCAGCTCGCCGGGGCGGTGGGCGTGGTGGAAGGGCATATCCAGCCCGAGCAGGTGGGCGGCGAGGTCGCCCCGCAGGCGGTTCGTCGCCGTCCAGCCCACGTTTTCGGCCACGTAGGCTTCCAGGACGGTGGTTACCTGGGAGAGGGCCGCCAGGCCGAGGAACAGGATGGCGAGGCCGGAGAGCGTCGTCAGCGGACCGGCCGACCTGGCCGCGTCGATGAAGCGGCGCACGACGAGCGGGTTGACCAACTGCAGGCCGACGTTGCCGAGTAGGAGCGCCGCCAGCACGACCACCCGCCGCCGTTGCGGCCGGAGGTAGGTCGCGAGCAACGCCCAGTAGCGGCGCAGCGCTTCGCCCACGGCCCTGGCCTCCCTCCCCGCCTATCCGGCCGCGTTAGTCCCGTTTCGTCTGCTCAGTGGCGTGCTCGCGCTGATGCGGAAGGGTCCATCCCTCCTCATCGTGCGGAACCGTCCAGCGCTCCTGATCGGGGGTGGGCCCAACGGACGCACCGGCGTGGCCCTCCTTCCAGGTCTGCGTCAGGGCCTGGGTCTCGCCGCGCACGCGGCGGATCTCCGCGACCGCCGCGAAGACCTTCACCAGCAGGGGCTGATTGGCCTCGATGCCTGCCCGGATGAGGCGGGCGGCGGCCTCGCTGCGCGTGGTGTAGACGCCCGCCTCCACCAGGGCGTCCAGCGTCTCCAGCGCGCGTTGATCGACGCGGCAGGTGACGACGCTGTCCCGCGTACCCGACACACTGAGTGACCTCGCCAGCACCTCCGCCCGCAAGCACTCCTCCAGCACCGCCGAGCGCACCTGCTCCGGTTGGGCTCCCGCCGTCTCGAGCATGAGGAGGGCGATCCAGCCCGCCTCGCGTCGCTCATCCTGGCGCAGCAGCGCCAGCAGCAGGTGCTCGGTGCCGATCAGCGGGCTCTTCCGCGCGAGCGCCTCCTCGCCCGCCAGCGCCAGAACCCGCTCGAGGCGCGGTGTGAGGGGCGGCTCGCCCTCGACGGGGTGGTCGCCCGGCGTGGTGTGGAACAGCAGCGCCTCACGCAAGCGGGGGGCGTCGACGCCGACGCGGACCAGCGCCTTGGCCGCGACGCCCTCACTCTCCCGCGCCAGGCCGATCAGGAGGTGCTCGTTGCCGACGTAGGCGTGGTTGAACCGGCGCGCCTCGTCCAGCGCCAGGGCGAGCACCTTTTTGGCACGCGGAGACAAGCCGCCGAATCGATCGTTCATCTTGGAGTGTGCCTCCTCTGCACCATGGGACGGGACGATGTATCTGAGATACGAATCACGAAAGTAGAATACGTGACGACAGCCGATCTGTCAAGCTAATCCCCGCGCTCACCTCCTTCGCGCCGCCGGCCAGGAGGGGCGACATCCTTGGCCATCAACCGCTCTATGCTGCCCTCGTGAAGCAAGCCCGGCGGGAAGGACTGCTCAGCGCCACCGTCGCCCGCGGCATCATGGGCTACGGGGCGCAAAGCGCCATCCACGAGCCGCGCCTATTCCCGCGTTCCAGCGATCTGCCGGTGGTGGTCGGGATAATCGACGCCCTCGAGAAAATCGACGCCTTCCTCCCCTGGCTGGATGAGGCGGTGCAGGAGGGGCTGATCACGACCTCCGAGGTCGAGGTTGTCCGCTACAGCAGGGGCTGAGCGCGCGACCGAGACTTGTTGTGTCACAACGCGAGCGCATAAAACAAGCGACGACGCCGGCAGGAGCCTGCTAGGTCAGGCCCAGGCGCTCGCGCACCTGCTCCCAGCTATCGGTCGTCAGGTGGCTCACGAGCGCCTGTAAGGTCGTCGCGTTTGCCTCCTGCAGCCGCGGCAGCACCGCCGCATCCAAGGGGCCAAAGCGGCTCTCCAGCACTAGCCGCGCCGTCTCTCGCCGGCCTTCCTCGCGGCCTTCCTCGCGGCCTTCCTCCCGCCAGAGTTCGGCGACGCTCGACTCGTCCAGGATCTCGCGGATCATCGGGTCCCTCCTCAGCGCTTGCATCACACTCTCGCGCGGCAGCCGCAAGCCGGCCAGTGCCGCCAACAATCCCGTCAGGTCGCTGCGCTCCGCCCGCCCCAATTCCGACCGCGCCAGGCGCTCGGCTACCACGACGGTTGTAGCCACGGTCGCCCCCGCCATCAGCGTCGCCAGCGGCCACAGCGCTGGATCGGTCTGCCCCAGCACCCGCTCCTGCGGTTGCTCCCACAAGCGGACGACGCCGTAACGATAGCGCAATAGCTCATCACCGCCCCAGACGATCAGGAACGGTGACGCCGGAGCCTGCCGCGTTTCCCGCAGCAGTATCACCACCGAACGCACCGGCAAATGGTACTGCCGCCACAAACGGATCGTCGCCCAGTCCATCAAACTCATGCGTGGGGAATGGCACGATCAGGGCAGGTCGATGGTCAGCGCCACCAGGGCGTACGCCATTGCTTGGCCACCTGCCCGGCCGGTGCGACCAGCTCGGCCATGTGCAAGCCCAGGCTCTGGAGGTGTTCGTCCACCCACAGGATGCACGACAACTGGTGCGCCGATGCGCCCAATGCTGCGCCGTCGACCGGGCTCGGAAGCGCCAGCGCCTCTAACAGCGGCGGCTCGCCTTGGCCAGGGCGCCCGACGTGGGCGGCGAGGCGGTCATACCAACGGGCCAGCTCCTCCGCCTGCGCGCCGAGAGCGATGCGGGCCGGGTCGGGATCTTCGAGCGGGCGGGGCAGACCCGCCAGCGAATGGGCGATCAGTCGCAGCCGCAGGGCCCCGTGGACCAGGCGCCATAGATCCTCCTTGGCCACTCGCTTGGTCCCCTGCTCGGCCAGGAAGCCACGCAGCGCGTCATCCAGGCGCAGCCCAGCCGTCACCGCGGGGATGGATGCATCGGGTTCCTGAGGACGCAGGCCAAGGGCCCAGCCGGCGGCCTGGACCAGATAGGTACCGCCCTGATGGAAGGCTTCGGACAGGTCCTCCCCGACCACGCCCGCGGCTCCCCGCGGCCAGACTAGGACCCCCACTACCAGGCTGACCGCGCAACCGATGACCACATCCTCAAGCCGCTGGATGCCGACCGTCACTCCGACCGGCGTCAACAGGTTGTACAAGATCGCGACGACGACCGTGAACGCGGCCTGCCCGGCCGCGAACGGAACCGTGCCCGGCGCGTAGGACGCGATCAGCACCGCGACGGGCAGCACCACCCACAGCACGGCGGGACTGGTGCCCAACGTCAGGATCACCGCGGCGCCGATCGCGAACCCGGCAACGGTGCCGAGCAGCGCCCACAGGGCTGCAGATTCGGTCGAGGCCGCGTTGGTGCGCAACACCGACAGCGTCGCGAGCACGACCCAAAAGCCGTGCTGGACGTGGCCCAGGTCAGCAATGGCGACCGCCGCTGCCAGGGCGAGCGCACCGCGCAGGCTGTTGCGTAGCCACACCGAGCGCAGGCTGGCGTGGCGGGAGGCCACGCTGCCGGCGCCGATCAGGCCTGCCAGTCGGCCCCTGGTCGGCGGCCCGTCTTCGGGCTGGCCGTACCAGCGGCGTCGCTGAGTGGCGATGGTCCGCGGGTCGGCGCGTCCGGCCGCGATTAATGCGTCGGCCGCCGCCGCGTAGGCGGCGGCGGCAATGGTGCGGACATGAAAGGATACACGGACCGTGTCGCGGTAGCCAGGGGTGTCACTGTTGAGCCGGCGCAGGTAGGCCGCGCTATCGGCCTGGCGTCGCGCCAGTTGATCGAAGTCCACTCCGACCTCGGCGCCGCCCAACAGCGCCGCGACATCGCGCAGCATCGCCCCGGCGGCGCAAACCAGCTCGCGGTCCGTCGGTGTGGCCTGGCGCAGATCGCCTTGCTCGCCTACCGCGTCGCAGACCAACGCGGTACACCACTCGAGCAGTTCCACCACGTTGGCTAGCGCTTGGTCGGCAGTGGCCAGGCCGGTCGGCCGGTAGGGGGTAGAGCTAAAGGCGACCAGCAGCTTGTGCTTGGCCTCGATTGACGCCTCCCGGTGGGCGGGCGCCGCCTCGCCGCGCAGCGCGGCCCTCACCTGGTCGGCCAGCGCCGTAGCGGTGGCCGCGGCCGCGGTCCGCAGGCGGTCCCCCGTCGGTGGCGGGGCGAACAGGAGGACGGCCGCGGCGCCCACCAGCGAGGCCAGCCACCAGCCCGCCAGCCGGGAAGGGATCATCTCGACGGCGCCGGGGGACGCCACGGGCAGCACGTAGGTCAGCAGTGCCGCGGTCACCCCGGAGGCGGCGTTGGGGCCGGTCATCCCGGCAAACAACACGGCGAAGGCCACGGCGACGGTGACGATCACGGCAATGGCGGTGGATGAGGTGACCACTGTCCCCACGACCAGCAGGGCGCTTCCCGCTACGGCCAAGCCGAGGTGAGCGAGCGCCTTGTCTCGGCGGGTGCCCGCGAAGGCGGCCAGGACCAGGGTGGCGAATCCTCCGAACGCGGCGAAGGTGGCCATCTGCAGGTTGCCAATGCCCAAATAGGTGATCGCGAACAGTCCGGGAACGACGATCGTGGCCCGCACCGCGCGCATCGCCGCCACGGCCGACCAAACGGGCAGCCAGACAGGCCGGGTCTCGTTCCTGTTCGTCCAGGGGAGGAACCGCGCTACCGCATCGCCCATCACTGCGCTTCATCCGACACGACGCTCACATTGGGAATTGGAAAGAAATGGTACCCGTTCACGGCCCCTACCGGTGTGCCACCTGGCCCGGCTGGTCGGTCGGGCGCAGCAACTTGGAATTCGAGCGCACGAATCGGATAGCCTCTGACCGTCGCACGGCGTATGCTGCAATCAGTAGGAGGTGCGCATGACGGCAACGATGATGACTCTGCCGATGGATACGCTGGACGACGATGACCAGTTGTGGCGCGCCGTTTTGGCTCGTGACGCCAGGGCCGACGGGCAGTTCTGCTACGCGGTGTCCTCGACCGGCATCTACACCTCCAGCGTGCCCAGCCGCTCCGCCCCCGACCTCAGCGGGCTCATCACCACCAGTTTGCAGATCGTCGCGGTCGTCGGCATCGCCACGTTTGGCACGGCCTACCTCAATCTGGCTCCCCACCCCGGTCCCGGTCCGGCCATGCACGCCTTCGCCCTGGTCACGGCCGGTTTCGCCGCCACGACGTTCCTGGCGGCAGGGGCGGCCTATCGCTCAACCCACCCGAAGCGCTGACTCCAGCCAGGACGGGCAGAGAATATTCTGGCCGCCACGCACCCAGCGTTCGAGAGTAGACCCAACTGAAGATCCTGGTCACTGGCAAAGCGGGCAGTGCTCGCCGAGCGGGAGCACGCCGCCCTGGCGGAGCGCCTCATCGCCGCGGCCACCGCCAAGCAGGAGATTCCGCCCGGGCAACTCACCCTCCACGCCGATCGCTGCGGCGCGATGACCGCGAAGCGTGTCGCCCGGCTGCTCGCGGACCTCGGCGTCACGCGCAGCCACAGCCGCCCCCCCACACCGCCAACGACAACCCTTATGGCCCGCGACGAGTATTCCTCACCGGTTTGCTCCTCGTGGGACTGTCGAGCGCACTGGCGGCACTGGCGGCCTCATTCGCCTGGCTGCTCGTCTGCCGCGCATTGCAAGCCTTCGGCACGTCGGCGGCCTATCCGTCCGGCCTCGCCATCTTCCGAGAGCAGACGCGGAGCGGCAATCCGCCCGCACAGGCGCTCGGCGCCATCACCATCGCTTCCTTGGTGAGCGCGGCACTCGGCCCGGTATTGGGCGGCTTCCTCGTCGCCCTGGCGGGATGGCCTGCCATCTTTTGGATCAACCTGCCGGTTGTCGCGCTGGGGCTGATCCTTGCCGCTCGCTGGTTACCGGCCGACCCGCTGCCAGCGCACGCCGCCGGACCATCGGCCGGGCGGGAGACGTTGCCGACGACCCTACACGCGCTGGACCTGCACGGTATCGTGATGTTCGCCGCCTTGCTGGGGGGGCTGCTTGGCTTTCTGCTGTCACTCGCCCGCCATCCGATCTGGCTGCTGCTCCCGGTGGCTGCGGTCGCCGCGGCGCTCCTGCTCCTGGCGGCAATACAGAGCGAACGTGGCAACGCAACGAAAGCCGCGCCGGAATGAACACCTTGCGGACGAGGACGGCCGGACCGGTAGCGGCGCCCCGCGGCTACGCGCAGACCGGCGACGGCCGGCAGCGCCACGATATCATCGAGGTTATCGGCTCGGCATCACTACGGCCACCGGCTTGCACTTGTCATCTGATGCGCCCTAGACTTGGCCGGCGAAAGGAGTAGTCAGTGCAGATCGAAGGCACGGTCGCCGTCGTCAGCGGTGGCGGTTCGGGAATCGGGCGAGCAACGGTCCTCGCGCTGGTCGAACGCGGGGCAAACGTCGTCGTCGCGGATGAGGATGACGCCCGCGGCCATCGCACGGTCGATAGCGCGCGCGGGAAGGGCGGCTTCGCCGCGTTCCGCCACTGCGACGTCAACAAGACCGAAGATCTGGACTCGGTCTTCGAATGGGCGGTCGAGCAGTTTGGGCGGTTGGACATCGCGTTCAACAACGCCGGCATCGGCGGTGAGGACCTTTTCGCCGATGCGCCGGGCGACTGGAAGCGGATCATCGACATCGACCTCGCCGCGGTTATCGACGCGACTCGCCTCGCCGTTCGGAAGATGGAGCGGGGAGGTAACGGCGGCGTGATCGTCAACACCGCCTCGCTGATCGGCCTGGGGCCGATGCCGAGCTCTCCCGTCTACGCCGCCGCGAATGCTGGTTTGGTCAACTTCTCACGGTCGCTCGCGCACCTGGCTGAACAATCGAACATTCGTGTGAACGTGGTCTGCTCTGAGCTTGTCGATACGCCGATGGCGCTCGGCCTTGGCGAGGAAAGCCTCAAGGAGCTGCGCAAGACGGGTGGGATCCTCAGGCCCGAGGACATCGCGGCCGGCGTGGTAGAACTCATCGAGGATGACTCACGCTTCGGCGCGGTGATGAAAGTCACGATCCTGAGCGGTCGCGAGTTCGCGACAATGTGAGGCGGTTCAGTTGCTTTGCTGGCGGCGGAGCCTCCGAGCCAAAGTCGGGGAGCAGTTTCGCGCTAGGTATACGCGAATGAAGCAGAGGAGAGGCGTAGCGATGGCGATCAGCATCGAGACGCTAGACCTGGCGGCGCTGGTCCAGGCGGCGGAGGACGATACGGGTGAGGCGCCCTGGATGACCATGCCGGAGTTTCAGTACGTCGTGACCCGGCTGCTGGTGGGCATCCTCTGGCTGCATCACCGCCGCCACCAGTTGGGCTGGCACGTCGGCGGCGAGCTGGGCGTGATTATGGCCAGGCACGACGGCGGCACGCTGACCCTTGGACCGGATGTGTTCGTGGCGGAGGCGGGCGAGGAACTGCGCAGTTCCTGGGATATTCGCCGCGAGGGCCAGCCGCCGACGCTGGTGCTGGAAGTAGTCACCACGGACAGCGCCGACCGCGACACCGACCCGGAGCAGAAGCCGGCCTACTATGCGGCGATGGGAGTAGCGGAATACGTGGTGTACTGGCCCTATCGGGCGGATGGTGGCCCCCGGCTGTTTGGCTATCGTCGGGATGAGAATGGGCGGTGGGTGGACTGGACCACCGACGGGAACGGCATCCTGTGGAGCGCGGCGCTGGGCGGGTTGGGACTGCTGCCGGTGGAGCAGCCCTGGTTGCGGGTGGTGGACCCGGAGGGCCGCCTGCTACCCTCTCCGGAGGAAGAGGCAGAGCAGACGGCGGCGGCGCGGGAGCGCGCCGAGCAGGCGCAGCGGCGGGCGGAGCGCGAGACGGCGCGGGCGGAAGAGGCACGGGTACAGGCTGATCAAGCAGTTGAGAAAGCGCGACAGGAGGCGGAGCGCGCCGAGCGCGAGGCGGCAGCACGGCGGGCGGCGGAAGCCGAGCTGGCGCGGCTGCGCGACCTGCTCAAGGGCCGTGGCGACCCCGGAGGCGACACGCTGCCCCGCTAACCCGCGCTATTCACGCCACCCAAGACCGCACCTGCACGGACCGTACTGCAGGCACGGTATTGCACCGACAACATCACGTCCAGGGTGATCGGAAGATCACGGACGCGCCGGGACGGCGCGTAGTGCGGTGCATGAGCGATTGGCTGCACGCCCACTTGGCGTTGAGGATTCGGCCCGTCGCGAAGGCGCCCTCAACGCCTGGGCCAGAATGGTGAAGGAACCCGAGCCGCTCACCTCCACGGAGGAAGCCGTCACCACCGCGCCCGCGCGCACGTTCCGCGAATGGGCGACCGACCACGCCGCCGACTTCCGCTGAATGCACACGCACGGCGCCTGGTTCCCTGGCTGTACTGACTTCACGAGCAGCAGTTCGTCGGCTAACCCGGGATGCCCAAAGCCGCCAGTCCGACCCGGCGATGTTCGCCCGAATGAGCAGTCCGCCGATAAGCTGCCCGCAAGCAGAGGCGAGCCCGATGGCACGACGCGGCTCTGAGACGCTGGATGATAGCCATCGCCTTCCAGCGTCAGGATTTCCAAGCGGCCGTCGTCGTAGCGCCAGATCTCGGCGACGCCAAACTGGGCATAGAGGGTGAGCTTCGCCAGGGTGGAATGCGTCATGTCAATCTCGACCACGAGGTCGGGCGGCGGATCGCGCTGGGCGTCCACCCGCGTCTCGCCGCGCATCGCTGTGCCGCGCTGTATGTAATAGCAGGAGTCGGACGCGAACCCCTTCCGCAGGTCCGAGCGGGCCAACGTGGTGGAGCCGGCATTGTAGATCGGCGTGGCCGTCGCTTCCTCGACGGCCAGCAGCAAGATATCAATGAACCGGCTGTAGCCCTCGTGCTCCAGAAGCGGCGTCATGATCTCCAGCGTCCCCTCGTCGTAGGTCAGGCGCGGCGCGCTGTGGTCCTCCAGATCGGGCCGGCAGGTACCCTGTCGGTCCTCGGCCGTGGCGCCGTGGTTGCCGCCGGGCGCCCGCGCTTCCCGCTCTCCTGTCAGGCCGAGACCGGGTTTGCTTGGCGGTCGTAGGCGCTGACGATAGTGTTGAGGAGGCCGGGGAAGCGGGCATTGAGGTCGTCGAGGCGCAGCGACGTCCAGCGTCGGTTGCCGTCCTCTCGCTGGCGGATGACGCCGGCCTCGCCCAGTCACCGGCCCAATTGGTCGGCGCTCGGCTGCTGAAGGGATTGACCGCTGCCGCGATGGTTCCCCAGGTCCTCGCCTTGATCGCCGCTGTCTTCCCGGCGTCAGAGCGCCCGCGTGCGCTGGCCTGGTTCGGGGTCACGATGGGCGTTGGCGCGGTGGCGGGCCAAGTGCTCGGTGGCCTGCTGTTGGACGCGAACCTGTTCGGCCTGGGCTGGCGAGTGATCTTCTTGGTGAATGTGCCGATCGCGATCACTGCCGCGACCTTTGCTCAGCGACTGTTGCCGGCGGCCCGAGTGGTCAGCCGGACGAGAGTCGATTTCGTCGGCATGGTGGGGGTGTCGGGAAGTTTGGCGCTGGCGCTAGTCCCGCTCGCGCTCGGACGGACCGAGGGCTGGCCCCTCTGGATGTGGGCCAGCTTCATCGCCGCGACGCCGGTGATGGGGGCTGCGGCACTTTGGGAGTGGACATTGGTGAGGCGGGGTGGTCAGCCGCTGCTGGACCTGGCGCTGTTCCGCGACGCCGTCTTCAACTGGGGGCTCGTGGTGAATGTAGCGGTTTTTGGCTCGTTCTTCGGCTTCCTGTTCACGCTCACCCTGGTGATGCAAGACGGTCTGGGTCTCACTCCATTGCAAGCGGGCCTCGCCTTCGCCCCGCTCGGCGTGGCATTCGCGGTCGCCTCGATCACGGCGAAGCAGTTCATTGTCCGGCATGGCGGGCGCGTGATCACCATGGGGACGGCCATCGCCGCCGTCGGTCTCCTGGCACTCGTCGTCGTCCTCCAACTCTCCACGGGGGCCGCCAGCGCCCCTCACTTGATCGGGCCAATGGTTATTGTCGGTCTCGGCAACGGCATTTCGGTCCCGGCTCTGATCGGCGCGGTCCTCGCCGGTATTCGCGCCAAGCAGGCGGGCGCAGCGGCTGGCGTCCTGACCACCTCGCAGCAATTCGCGAGTGCGGCCGGCGTCGCGGGGCTCGGGAGCATCTTCTTTCAAGTGCTCGGGACGAGAACCGGTGTCCTCGCCTACGTCTCGGCGCTCCAGTGGTCGGCCGCGTTCTCCGTGCTCCTCGTCGTGGCCGCGTCTGTCATGAGCACGCGGTTACCTCGCCCGACGCGGGACGGAAGGCAGGGAAGCAACTAGCCCGCCATCCGCTCTGAATGCCGCAGGCCGTCCAGCATGAGGGCAAGGAGCCGCTCCGCCTGGCCGGCGCCGTCCGGCGCCTTCTCGGTCGCAAGGGCGATGGCATAGACGAGCCGCAAGAGGTCCGAAATGTCGAGGCCGGGGCGCACCGCCCCGGCTTGCTGCGCGCGGGCCAGCAACGCGGCCCCCGCCGCGACCATTCTCGGCTTACAGGAGGCGTGGACCTCCGATCCGCCCTCGTTCATCAGCGCTTCCTTCAGGCAGCGTTGCGTCACGTTGTGGGCGAGGACGGAGCGCAGCCAGGCGGCCAGCGCGTCGCCGGGAACCGGCGCGCCGAGCAACCCTTCAGCCTCGGCGCTCAGCGCGTCGATGTGGCTGCGGTACACGGCTTCCACCAGGGCCTGACGCGTCGGGAAGTGCCGGTAGAGCGTGCCGATGCCCACGCCGGCGCGCCGCGCGATGTCGTCCAGCGAGGCGGCGGGTCCATGTTCGGTGAAAGCGGCCGTGGCCGCGGTCAGCAGGCATTCGTCGTTGTGGCAGGCGTCGGCGCGCCGGCGGCGCCGGGTGGGAGTGGATGTGTCGGTCCTGTGCATCTGGGATCTCCGAACCGCTTGCAAAACGGAGAGTTCCTCCGTATAATGTCTAAGCGGAGTGTTCCTCCGCTTAATAAGCGGAGGACTCCTCCTCATTATCGCATCACGGAGGCCTACATGTCCATAGCACCGACAGCGCTGAACCGACCGATCGGCGTCGTGCGACGCGAGTATCCCGGCATCGCCCTCGCCGTCATCGTGACCTGTCAGTTGATGCTCATCCTGGACGGGACGGTGGTGAACGTCGCCCTGCCCAAGATCCAGGGCGCGTTGCATTTCTCCGCCACCGGCCTGTCCTGGGTACTCAACGCCTACACCCTGGCGTTCGGCGGCCTGCTCCTGCTCGGCGGGCGCGCCGGGGACATCCTGGGCCGGCGGCGCGTCTTCATCGCCGGCATCTCGCTGTTCACGGTCGCCTCGCTGCTGGGCGGATTCGCGGCCTCGGCCGGCTGGCTGCTCGCGACCCGAGCCGCGCAGGGGGTCGGCGCCGCCCTCGCCGCGCCGAGCACACTTGCCCTCATCGCCACCACCTTCGCGGAGGGTCCCCAGCGCAACCGCGCACTCGGCCTCTTCTCGGCGGCGTCCGGCGCCGGCGCGTCGGTTGGCCTGATCCTGGGTGGCGTCCTCACCGCGGAGTTGTCCTGGCGGTGGGTCCTGTTCATCAACGTGCCCATCGGCGTCGCCGTGGTGCTGCTGGCGCCCCTGTTCATCCGCGAGCCCGATCGCCGCTCGGGATCGCTCGACCTCCCGGGCGCGCTCACCGCGACCGCCGGCATGGTCACGCTGGTCTACGGGTTCATCCGCGCCGCCTCCAACGGTTGGAGCGACCGGTTTACCGTGGGCGCCTTCGTCGCCGCCCTCGTCCTGCTGGCCCTATTCTTGACCATCGAGGTCCGCGCCCGGCAGCCACTCCTGCCCTTGAGCCTACTCGTCAACCGCGACCGGGCCGGCGCCTACCTCAACATGCTCCTTCTCCCAGCGACCATGTTCGGTGTATTCTTCTTCCTGACCCAGTTCCTCCAGAAGGTGGACGGCGTCGGGCCGCTCCAAGCCGGCTTGGCGTTCCTCCCCTGGACCGTGGTGGTGTTCGCCGTCGTGCGGACCGTCCCCACGCTGCTCCAGCGCTTCAGCGCGAAGCGGATCATGGTAGCCGGCGCCCTCCTGATCACCATCGCGATGGTGTGGCTCACCCAGATCTCCGCTACTACCGGCTACGCCTCCGGCCTCCTCGGCCCGATGCTGCTGATGGGTCTCGGCGTGGGCTGCAGCTTCCTGCCGCTGAACGTGACCATCCTCGCCGGGGTGGCGCGGGAGGAGTCGGGCGCGGCGTCGGGCCTGCTGCAAACCATGCAGCAAGCTGGCGGCACGGTGGGCCTGGCCGTCCTCGTCACCGTCTTCGGCGCCGCCAGCCGAGCCGCGGCTCTGAATCCTCTGCCGGGGGTCACCCAGCAGGTACAAGCACACCTCCTATTCGCGCACGGCGTCGCGAGCGCCTTCACGATCGGAACGATCTTCGCCGCCTGCATACTCCTGGTCGCCCTGTTCGCCATCCGCGCCAAGCCATCGAGCAAACCTGACAGCGCCGCGGACGGTGGCGCTAGCGTGCCCAGCGGGGACACCGAGGAGGCGCCTCCGGAGCTTGCCCGGCATCGCCGGAAGCTCGGCGCCGGCCGGAGGCCGCCTCGGCGTGGCATTGATACTCGCTGGTCCCCGGCCGGCAAAGCCCCTCGCCGCGTCGCCCGACAACGCACATAGCTACTCCGCGGCATCCTTACGAAGCCCTGCGAATATCCGGGCGGGAATATGCTCGGCGCCGGCGGACCGAAGCCGATGGGGTGCGTCCGTACAGGCTCCGCCGTTGGCGCCATGCGCTATTGCACCACCCAGCCGCCGTCGACGTAGATACACTGGCCGGTCAGGTAGCTGGCGTCGTCGGAGAGCAAGAACGCCGCCACCTTGGCGATCTCCTCCGGCCGGCCGGCGCGGCGCAAAGGGATCTGCTGCAGCACGACCGGCAGGACCTGCGGATCGTCCATCACCCACCGGGTCATGTCGGTGGCGATCAGGCCCGGATTGATGCAGTTAACGCGGATGTCGTGCCGCGCCAGCTCCGATGCCATGTTGCGGGTCAGCGCCTCCACGCCCCGCTTAGAGGGGCCATAGTGGGTGCGGCCGGGCAGAGCCATCCCCGCCTGGATGGAGCCGATATTGACGATGGCCCCGCTGAGCTGCTGGGCCACCATGGCGCGAACGACGGCGCGCGCCACCAGCCACTCGCCTTTCAGGTTGACGGCGAGAACATCGTCGAACTGTTGTTCGCTGAGCTCAAGCATAGGGACGATCGTCTCGATACCAGCGTTATTGACGAGCAGGCGCGGCACGCCCAGCTCGTCGACGATGCGCTGCACCATGCCGTCGACCTGATCGGATCGCGACACGTCGGCAGCCACGGCGAGTGCCCGCCGTCCGATCCGGCGGATGTCCGTTGCGACCTGCTCAATTCCAGGGTTGACGTCGTTGACCGCGACGTCCGCTCCGGCATGGGCGAGCTCCAGGGCCGTCGCTTTGCCGATGCCGCGCGCGGCGCCGGTGACCAGAGCGACCTGGTTGTTGAGCGTTGCCATCGTTCACCCCCTCTAGCCATTCGACAAATGGCGCCGACGTCTGCCGCCCCGCCGGTCGCCCATGAAGTCTGAGCAACTAATCGGACCTTGCCACCAGCGGGTAGGGGCAGGTCTCTGTGCCTGCCCTATGTCCCGGACCAGCGGGTGGTACCGTGCAAACGGCGACCAGGGCAGGCACAGAGACCTGCCCCTACCCTTGACGCGCGGAAACTGCCGACCATTTGCTCAACTTGCTCAACATCCATTGGCCCAAGGTAACGGCCGCCATGAACGCAGATGCTCCACCACGTTGCCCGCGATTTCCAGGATGTGCGCCATTGTCACCTGCCGCGCCAGGTCCGGATTGCCGCTGCCGAGCGACTCGAGAATAGCCTGGTGCCGCTCGGCCAAGGCGAGCAAGGTGTACCCTTGCTGCTGCGCGCCACTAAACAGCGTCCAGGCGTGCGGTCCGATGCTGGACCAGAGGCGGAGCAGGACGCGGTTGCCGGACAGCGTGCAGATGCGTTGGTGGAAGTCGACATCCGCGTTCAGCATCGCCGCGGCATCGTTCGCCGTTGCGAACTGGCGCATGCGCTCGATGAGGCGCCCAAGCGGCGCCAGGTCGTCCGGCGTGACGCGCTCCGTGGCGAGCTCGGCGGCGAAGCCTTCCAGTTGTGCGCGCACCGTGTAGGCGTCCAGCACCCGCTCGGGGGTCAGCTCGGCGACGATGACGCCGTGGCGGGGCTGATATTCGACCAGTCCATCCTGCTCGAGCTGACGGACCGCTTCGCGAATGGGGCCGCGGCTGATCCCCATCTGGCGGGCGATTTCCGCCTCCACCACGCGCTCGCCGGGTCGCAACTGGCCGAGCAGGATCGCCTCGCGGAGGGCATCGTACGCGTCATGCCGAAGCGGGCGGAAGTCTGGAGCCTGCTTAAAGATTGCCGGCGCTGGCACCGTGCACCCTTGCAATGACTAGGCAAAGACGATCCCCATATCGGACCAGCCTGCCACCTGTTGACAGATGGCAGACTACCGCCTATACTGCCCGCTGTCAAGCGCTCCCTCGCTGCGTCATGGAAGGAGGGTTCCCATGGCTTTCTCACCCTGCCGGCCAGCCGTGACCCGTCGGGCGGCGCTCCGCACGACCGCCCGACTCCTGGTTGCCGCTGCCGCGTTGACGGCCTGTGGCGGCAATGCGTCTCCCCCGGCGGCAGCCTCAACCTCCGCGGCGCCACAGACGGCGACATCCTCGGCGGCTGGCTCGGCAGCGGCGACCTCTCCCGTCGCCACTGCCGCCGCGTCGACCTCAGCCGCTGCTTCCGCGTCAGCGGCCACCACCTCGGCGATTGCCAGCGTCGCACTCACCTCAAGCTCGGCCGGGCCGGCGGCTACACCGACGCCCGCGGCTAAGTCGGCCTCCGGCGCGGTGACGACTATCGTTTATGGCCAGACCTGGGACCCAGGCGAAGGGCCGTACATCAAGACCTGGATGGAGCGCTTCAACACCAAGTACGCCGGTCAGGTCAAGGTCGACCAGGGCGATCAGGGCGACAGCAATAAGGTCGCCGCCCTGGCGGCCTCCGACACGCTCCCCGACATCCTTGCCGTCGGCAGCACGGTGGTCCAGTCCTGGATTCCTCGTGGCTGGGTCAAGAATATGCAGCCCTACATCGATCAGGACAAGACGTTCGATATCGCCGACTTCACGCCGCCGTCGCTCTTCGCCTATCGCCAGCGTGGCAGCCTCTACGGCCTGCCCTTCGACGAGGGACCGCTGCTGCTCTGGTACAACCTCGATATGTTCGACGCCGCCGGTGTCAAGTATCCCGACGAGAGCTGGACCTTCGACGACGTGCTGAATGCCGCCGTCAAGCTCACAAAGGTGCAGGGCCAGGACAAGGTCTTCGGGATGGCCTCGATTCCCGGCTCGCCCTTCACTCCCTCGCAATACACCATGGTGGCGCCGTTTGGCGGCGGCTGGGTCAACGACGTCGAGGACCAGACGGTCGTGGATGCGCCAGGCACTATCCAGGGTATGCAGTGGTGGCTGGACCTGCTGATCAAGAACAAGGCGGTCCCGACGGCCGACGAGGCCAAGACGATCCAGCTCTGGCCGTTCTTTGCCCAGCGGGCGGCGATGGGTATCACCGGCACCTGGTCGGCCAGCCAGGCCGCCCAGATCGGCAAGTTCCGCTACGACGTGTCCCACTATCCCAAGGGACCGAAAGGGCGGATCACTGGGGCGAACGGCAGCGGACTGACCATCAGCAAGAATACCAAGGCGCCGGACGCTTCCTGGCTCTTCATCAGCAATTTTCTTTCCAAGGAGGGCCAGGCGGAGCTGTTTGCCAGTAACGGCCGCGGCAGCCCGGCGCGAGCGTCGGCCTGGGCCTTGTTCGAGAAGTCGCCGTCGGCCATGCCCAGCGCCAAGATCATCCTGCCGATCCTCCAGAGCTACGCCAAGCACGAGCAGCCCATCGGGCAGCGGGCAGCGGATATGCAGCGCGTCGTCGGCCCGCTCTGGCAGAACGTGCTCAAGGGGAGCATGAACGTGAGCGACTTTGCGAGTCAGGCCAAGGGACTGGTGGCGCCGATGCTGGCGGACAACCGGCTGAATCTTTGAGTGGAGTAGTATTGCCAGATGAGACTTGGGGTCGTGGCCTACGTGCCACGGGACATCGAGGAGATCACGCCCGAGGTGGCGCAGCGGGTGCGAGCGAACGGCTTTCGCAGCATCTTCTTCTCGCTCCAGAACGATCCGGCAGACATCAGCGACCAGAAGGCGCGCTCCGTGCGCGAGGTGCTGGCCGCCGATGGGGTCGATGTCGGCCAGTACTGGGGACGGTACGGCTCGTTGGTGCGCCCGGAGTCGGACCACTGGCCGGAGACGATGCGGCTGCTCGATGAGACGATGCGCGTCGCGGCGCAGCTCGGCTGCCGCTGCGTCATTGCCCCGCCCGGCAGCCTGAACCCGGCCGGCGCCTACGCCCCGCACCGCCTCAACAACAGCGATCAGGCGATGGAGCTTCTGGTTGAGCGCTGTCGAGAGGCCGTCAAACCTGCCGAGCAGCATGGCATCTACCTGGCGCTTGAACCGCACACCCTCTGCATCCTCAACACGCCGGAACGGGCCAAGCTGCTCATCGACGCGGTCGGCTCGCCCGCGCTCGCCATCGAGTGGGATCCGGTGAACTGGCTGACCTTCGAGACCCTCTATGCCAGCGGCGAGGTGATCCAGCGCACCTACGATCTCCTCGGCGAACGGTTGGTGACCGGCCACGCCAAGGACATCTCGCCCGTCAACCGGCTGGTCGTCCACCTGGACGAAACGTATGCCGGCAACGGCGAGCTCGACTACGCGACCTTCCTGCGCTGCTTCAGCCGCCTCCAGCCCTGGAAGACGCTCTACATCGAGCACACGCCGGAGGAGCACATCCCGAGCGCCAAGCAGCACATCGACACGATGGCGCGGTCCATTGGGGTGTCGGTCACGGAATGAGATTCCTCAGCAGAACAAGCTTTAGCGGTGCATCCGCGAAGGCAGGGTGGCTTTTCGTTGTCATTCTGAGCGCAGCGAAGGACCCCTGGCCGGGCAAACCAGCCGCCCAATGGGTCCGCGCAGCGCCGACAGCTAGGCCGGGGGTCCTTCGCTGCGCTCAGGATGACAACGGCAGGGCCGCGCGGCGACGGTCCGCCCCGAACTCGGCGGATACATCATTTAGCCAATAGACACGGAGGCAAGCCATGCGCGCCCTGCAGATTACCGGCCCCGGCCGCTACGAGATCACGGACATTCCCGTCCCTGCGCCGCGCGAGGACGAGGTCCTCATCAAGATCGCCGGCTGCAACACCTGCACCCAGTGGGACCTGACCGTGTGGAAAGGGGTGGACATCTTCGACCGGCCGGGACATCCGGAGTATCCGCTCCGTCCCGGTGCGCCGGGACACGAGTTTTCCGGGGTGGTGGTCGCCAAGGGCGCGAAGGTGACGAAGCTCCAGATCGGCGATCGCGTCGCTACCTCCGGCGGACCGTCGCGCGAGACGGGCGCGTACGTCGAGTACGCGCTGAACAGCCAGGATCTGACCTGGCGTATGCCCGACCATCTCCCCTTCGCCCAGGCTGGCTGCTGCGAGCTGCTCAGCTGCGTCTGCAGCTCGATCCTACGGCTCGGCGAGGTAGTGACCAAGCGGGTGGGCGTATCCGGGCTCGGTCCGGCCGGCCTGCTGGCGATCCAGGCGCTGCGGGCGCGCGGCGCGCGAGAGATCGTCGGCTTCGACATCGAGCCGCGGCGCTTGCCGCTGGCGCGAGAGCTCGGGGCGACCAGCGCGGTCCTCGGTCGCTCGGCCGAGTGGGAGGCGCTGACCAGGGAGCCGCTGGACGTTGCCGTCGATTGTGTGGGCGTGGCCGCCTCGGTAAACGACCTCATGAAGGTGACTCGCGATCGGGTACTCATCTTTGGTGTGCTCCACGGCACCGCTGAGTACACCAAACAGGAGTACAGTCGCGGCCTGAAGCTGGAGGGCTACGGCCGCCGCCTCCCCGAAGCCGGCGAGTACGCCGCCCATCTGCTCAGCAGCGGCATCGTCAGGACCGATCGTTTCATCACCGCCTCTTTCCCGTTGGAGGAGTATGATCGCGGTATCGATCTGCTGACCAGGAAGGACGCTATCAAGATCTGGTACACGATCGACAACACGGCGTCGTGACGTCAGGGGCGAGGAGTAGACATGAAGATCGGGCACACCGGCATCACCTGGGGCATCCCCGGCGACGTGGAGCAAGCCTACCGCGATACAGCGGAGCTGGGCTATCTCGGCTTCGAGACCTTCGGGCAGACCATTGTGAAGGGGGATGGTCAGCCTAACGGCTACCGCGCCCTGGTCGATCGCTTTGGCATTCCCACCGGCGCCGCCTACTGCGGTCGGACGTGGATCGAGCCCGCCGCGGCGGCTGACGACATCGCCGTGGCGCGTCAGGAAGCTGACGCGCTCAAGGCCATTGGCGGCGAAACCCTGGTGCTGGCCTGTGGCCGCCGGCCCCCGACTGGCTACACCGCTGAACAATTTCGCGTCCTGGCGGCGGCGCTCAACGACGTGGGGCGCTATTGCCGCGACCTCGGCCTCGTCACCGGCCTGCACCCGCACACCGGCACCGCCGTCGAGACACGCGCGGACATCGATACTATCCTCGACCTGCTGAACCCGCAGTACGTCGGCTTCGCGCCGGATACCGGCCAGATCGCCAAAGGCGGCAGCGACATCATGGAAGTCATGCGCACCTACCGCCAGCGCATCACCCACGTCCACCTCAAAGACTGGAGCGGCAAGTACGAGCGCGACGCGTCGGGCCGAGAGATCGACACCACGGGCTACGTGAACTACGAGCCGATCGGGTCGGGAATCCTGCCGATGCCGGCGATCCTCGACCTGATGGCCGAAGACGGCTTCGCGGGATGGATCAACGTCGAGCTGGACGGCACCCCGCGTGCCCCACGTCCCCCGCGCGAGGCCGCTGCGATGAGCAGGAAGTATCTCGGCCAAGTGCTGGGCGACCGGGTGGCGTGGGCTAGCCTTTAGTGGTACATCCGACCAGTCCGGCATCGTTCATAGCCGCTGACCACTGGCCCAGGCGGCGGCCAATGAAGGGGTGGTCCTGGCGCTCGAGAATCACGCGGACTACCGGGGCCACGAGGTGGCCGAGGTGATCCAGCGAGTCCACAGCCCCGCTCTCCGAGCGCGACTGGATACTGCCAATGCCTACGCTGTCGTCGAAGAGCCGGAGGAGGCGACGGCGGCGCTTGCTCCCTACACCGTCGCCTCCCACATCAAGGACCTCTTCGTGCGACCGCAGTTCCAGGGACTGCTCAGTCTAGTCGGCTGCGGCATTGGCGAAGGTGACGTTCACGTTAGGGACTGTATTGCTCAACTTGCAGCGCGGGCCCCGGACCCGGGTCGGTTAGTCCTCACGTTGGAAATCGAGCCGCCGCGCGGCACGGACCTCTGGCCCATGGCGCAGCGGAGCGTCGCCTGGGCGCGGGAGCATCTGGCCATGTACCTGCAGTAATAGTGGGGCAACGAGAGGGAGCGTCGAGATGTACCGGGTGGCCTTCATCGGTTGCGGCGGGATCGCGCGGGCGCACGCCGGCGGCTATGCCCGCGTTCCAGAGTGCCGCATGATCGCCGCGGCTGACGTTAGCCCCGAGGCGCTGGCCGCCTTCGGCGAGCAATTCGGGATCGAGCAGCGCTTCGCCGACTACGACCAGATGCTCGCCGACGTACGTCCGGACATCGTCAGCATCTGCACCTGGCCGCCCTTGCACCCGGCGCCGGCCATCGCCGCCGCCCGTGCCGGCGTGAAGGGCATCGTCTGCGAGAAGCCGATGGCGCTGAATCTGGCCCTGGCCGACCAGATGAACGCCGCGGCGAAGGCCAGCGGAACGGTGTTGATCGTCGGCCACCAGCGCCGCTTCGCGCCGCGCTACGCGCAGGCGCGGCGTCTCATCGCCGATGGGGCCATCGGCGAGGTTGAGGAGATCCTGAATATCTGCGGCGGCGATCTCCTCAGCGACGGCACGCACGCCGTCGACCTTATGCGCTTCCTGGCCGGCGATCGTCCGGTGGAGTGGGTGTTTGGCCAGATCGACCTGCGGCCGCCGAACGTCGGCAACACCGAACGGGTCGGCTACCAGCAATGGAACCAGACCGGCACACGCTACGGCCATCCGATTGAGGGCGGGAGTATGGCACAGCTGCAGTTCGCCGGCGGTCCGCGCGGTCTCCTGGAGACGGGCTTCGCGGCGCGCCCACTGGGCTACCAGCGCGTGCGCGTGCTCGGCAGCGACGGCCGCATCGAGATCAGCGGCGACCCGAGCCGCGATCGTCCGTCGTTCCTTCGCGTCTGGACGCGCGGCTCGGCCGAATGGCGGGACATCGATTTACCGCCCGGCCACGACTTCGAGGCGGAGATACGGGCGCTTCTCGACAGTATCGAGCACGGCACGCCCCACCTGTTGAGCGGGGAGTCTGGCCGAGCCAACCTGGAGGTGCTCCTCGCCATCATGGAATCCGCGCTGCGCCACGAGCGGGTAACCCTGCCGCTGGCAGTACAAGATCACCCTCTGATGCGAGACCAACCAGGGGAAACTCGGTCCTGAGCGACATCCTTCGCCGCGCGCGGTTTCCGGTACAGCACCTTCCATAGGGTAGCAACCGTTTTAAGGTCGGTGGTCGGCGCGCAATGACCTGCTCGTATCTCACCGCACGGCGCTGCCTGCCGCGACGGCCGTTTGTTCCTCATGCGTCTGCGTCGAAGCTCTCCGGCCAACGTTGCGCCTGATGAATAACGCCGACGATTTCTACCGCCTGCTCACGAACGCGGTAGGCCAGCGTGAACGGCGTGCGCGCCACCACGAGCTCGCGGGTGTCGATCACTCGTCCCTCGCGCCCAAGGCGTGGATGGGCGCCCAAGCTGCTGGCAGCCTTCCGCACCCGGTCGGCCACCTGGCTGGCCGCCGCGGGGCTATCCCTGGCAATGTAGCGGGTCTCGCGGCGAAAGGCATCACGGGCACGAGGGAACCACCGAACCCTCACCGCGCCCGCTCAGCCGGGTGTTCCGGCTCGAGGCCGAACTCCGCCCACAGGTTATCCATCTCCTCATCGCTCACGAAGTTGCCCGCATCGGCTTCGCGAATACCTGCTTCGATCTCCTCGATCTGCCAGCGCTGCTGGTCGATGAAGCGGCGGAGGGCCTCCTGGACCAGGGCGTTCCTGTTCCTCCCTGTCGAACGCGCCAACGCCTCAAGCTCGGCTTTCATACGCGGGGGGAGGCGAGTCGTCATCGTAATACTCGGATCCGTTTGCGCAGCCATCGTTCTGCTTCCTAACCGTCGTTCGACCCCGGCCGTTTGTGACACATAGAGCATACCTTGTAACACATCGGACCGCGTGCCGCGTACCCATCCTAGCACACGTCACGACCTCTGGAGCACGGCCGGCGCAGCTCTACTTCGTGCATCCAACGCGGCGTTCAGAAAAAGCAACTGCCATCCGGCGAGACCAAGCGACCGTACACCCGACAGAGGCGCGAACGCGGCATCCAGCTCAACGTCGTCCCGCTGGCGCAGGTCCGGGAGGAAGTCCGCTACTTCCGCCCAGTACACCAGTTGCGCGAAATCGGGATAGGGATAGGCGTAGCCCTCCGGACGAGAACTCAGGTGGTGGTAGTGCAACCAGCCGAGCAGTCGCGGCATTTGCACGGTGCAGCCGGCCTCTTCCATGAGCTCACGCCGCAACGTGGCCTCCAAAGCCTCCCCGCGCTCGCGGCGACCGCCCGGCAGGATGTGACTGCCACCTGGATCGCGCATCACCAGCACGGTACCAGCATTGAGGACGATGCAGCGCACCGAGGTGACGTCTGCCCGGGGCGGCATCGCCGTGTCCAGATACGCGGCGACGCGCAGCTCCAGCCCGCCCGGCCACGTGATCGTCTCCGTCACTCGCGCCGAGCGCCCGCTCAGGAATGCCGCCAGGTCCACGCTCAGCCGGTCTTCCGCAGCTCGGCCCAGTGGCTCAGCCCGTTGCCGAGGCGCACGCTCGGCAGGGACATCGCGACGACCGCGCCATTGAGCACGTCCCCGCGTTGCTTCAGGTCCAGCTGCAGGTGATAGGGCTTCCGGTTGGCGTCCTCCGTCCCAACGTCGCCCAGCAGCTTGCCCGTGAGCCGCCCGTCCTTGAGCTGTGGATCGTTGACGAGGGTCTTCAACTGATCCCCGAGCTGCGCCTGAACGTCTCCCGATTCCTTGGCCCAGAGACGGAGAGGAAGGTCCCCTTTGTACGTTGATATGGCGCCGGACCACTCTCCACGCAGGTCCGCAGGCGGCTGGAAGCTGCCGGGCTGTCCTTCGCCGGGTTCACGCAGCGCCTCCTGCTCTGGCTCGCGCTGGGCGCGCCGTGCCGCGTAGTCGGGTAGGAGCGCAGAGAGGATCTCTCGCGCGACGGCGTGAGGCAAGGGATTGGAGGCGTTGGCGAGTACCGTCACGACCAGTCGCTCCGACGGGATCAGCTTGAGCGCAGTGACCACGCCACTCATCCCACCGTCGTGGCTGATGCTACGATAGCCCATGTCGTTCTCGTCGATCGCCCAGCCGATGCCATATCCCGCCGATTCCCTCGTGCTCACGGTGGGCGTGTGCATGATGTCCAGCGTCGCATCGGTGAGGATGGCCTTCTGGTCGGCCGGGTGCTCCTTCAGGTGGAACATCCCGAACCGGACCAGGTCGTGCGCGCTGGCAAACACCGCCGAGCCGCCGGGGTGGTCGAAGTCGTAGTACGGTAGGGGCAGGCCGTCGCGGCCATAGCGCACGGCCTGATATGGCTCCAGGCCGGGTCCGACATCGACCGAGGTACGGGTCAGACCGAGCGGCAGGAAGACCTCCTGGCGCATGAAGTCGGCATAGGGCTTGCCGGAGAGGCGGGCGATGACGTAGTCCAGGAGGCCGTAGCCAAGATTGGAGTAGTGGTAGCGCTCGCCCGGAACCGTCACCAGGTTGGCGTAGCGACGAATGGTCTCGTCCATCGCCGGCCGCCGGAAGGGCTCATCCTCCGGAAAGAAGTGATAGTGCAAGGGCAGGCCGGCCGTGTGGTTGGCGACCCGACGCACCGTGGCCCCAGCGGCATCCCAGGCGCGCCCATTGATCTTGGCGCTGCCAAGATAATCGTCGATGGGCCGGTCGAGATCCAGCTTGCCGCGCTCGGCCAGCACCATCAAGCCGGTGGCGGTGATCGGCTTGGAGATGGAGGCCAGCGAGTACATGGTGTGCTCGGTCGACGGCACGTGCCGCTCCCGATCAGCCCAGCCGAACCCTTGCTCCCAGATGATCTCGCCATCCTTGGCCACAGCGACCGCCAGGGACGGCGCGACCTCCTCCACCAGCTTGTTGGGAATACTCGTTCGAACCTCGCGAAGCTCCGATGGCATGTCCCGTGTCATTTTCGGTAACTCCCTCCCCTGCCGCGTGGCCACGACCGCATCCCGCGGCCATGCTTTTCCAGCGTGCCAACGCATGGTACTATATCGTGGCGCTTAGTATGCAGCACTGAGTATTGATCGGGGGAGGACGCAACTTGCGGTCCGTCCTC
This sequence comes from uncultured Chloroflexota bacterium, assembly GCA_937967325.1. Lineage (GTDB taxonomy): Bacteria > Chloroflexota > UBA4733 > UBA4733 > UBA4733 > UBA4733. The sequence continues at coordinate 36,863 of CALBSQ010000056.1, read as the reverse complement.
TCCAACCTGGGCCGCTTCACCGATCCGGCGTTGCTCATCCTCTCCAGCCTGGCCAGCGGTCCCAAGCACGGCTACGCCATGATGGAGGACATCGCCGAGTTTAGCGGCACCAAGCTGGAGCCGGGCACCCTCTACGGGGCGCTGGCGCGGCTGGAGCAACGCGGCTGGATTGCAGCGCTGCAGGCCGATGATCGCCGCCGCCCCTACCGCCTCACCGGCGCCGGGGAGACGGCGCTGCGGGCGCAACTGGACACCATGCAGCGGGTCGTCGCCGCGGGGAGTCGGAGACTGGCGCTCCAAGAAGCGAGAGGCTGAGGCACATGCGTCTGAATTGGTTGCTCAAGCTCTATCCACGCACCTGGCGACGGCGCTACGAAACGGAGGTGACGGAAGTGCTGGAGCAGCATGACGCCGGTTTGGGAACGGCGCTGGACCTCCTGTCAGGAGCCTTCGACGCCCGGCTGCATGCGGAGGTTCGCGACCCGGCGCCGACCAGCGCCGCCCCGCCGGCCACGCCGACGGTTCGCGGCGACGCCGCCGCCCTGCTGCTGGCCGAAAGCAAGCGCAACAGTGCCAGAGACGCCGCCCAATCGGCCGCCGGAGCGACCCAGCCCGAGGAGCGGTCGCTCCGGATCGCGCGCTACGTCGAGAGCGCCATCCAGCAAGCGGCCGCGAGCGGCGCCTTCGACAACCTCCCCGGCAAGGGCAAGCCAATACGGGCAGAGCTGCTGCAGCCCGCGGACGACCGGGGGTTCGCCAGCAGCATCCTTGCTGGTGGAGGTTTCCTTCCACGCTGGCTCGAGCTCCAGCACGAGATCCAGGCCGATCTGGCCGAGTGCCGGCGCATCGTCGAGCGGACCGAGCGCTTCCCGCCGCTGGTCAACCGTGAGGGCCCGCTGGCCGACATGCAAACCCGTCTCGCCGCCGTGCGCGAGAAAGCGCGGCGCTACAACTTGACTGTTCCGTCCATGGACCTGCAGCGCCGCCTCCCTGATACTACTGATCTGCTGCGGCGGATGGCACGCGCGCTCGGGACAGCGAAGGAGGAGCGATGAGCATACGTGATGATCAGGTCAAGAAGCTGCTGAACAGACTTGACACGGCGTTTGTGGCGTTCATCGAATCGTACGCCGGCTTGCCTGACGCGCAGCTGACGGAGCCTGGAGTCATGGGCGACTGGTCGGTGAAAGACATCCTCGCGCACGTGACCACCTGGGAGGAGGAGGCGCTGAAGCATCTGCCGCTGATCATCGAGGGAGGCAGACCGCCGCGGTACGTCACGTACGGCGGCATCGACGCATTCAATGCGCAGATGACTGAGCAGAAACGAGCCCTTTCACTCTCCGACGTACGAAGGCAACTGGGTGAAACCCACCGCCGGCTCATCGCCTTCCTCTACGGCGCGCCCGAGGACCAGTTCACGCGGGAAACGCGCGCCCGTCGCCGCCTCCGGCTCGATACGTACGGTCACTACCCGATTCACACCAAGGCGATACGGGAATGGCGGGAAGCACGGTCAGCCGAGTGAGGGAAGTTCGGAGTGTCAAGCAGCGCAGCCCGATGTGTCGTCGCTTACCTACCGGGATTCGCTCGAACGCTCCGGACGGCGTCCGCGCGTGTGCTGAAACACCTCGACCACCGGCATCGACACATCTGGGAACAGCGGGCTAGTCAGCACGTCGCCTTCTCGGACCTCCGTTGGCTCGCCGTAACGACCACCCACGTAAGGCACGCCCTGAAGCGTGTATTGCTGGATGGTTCGTTGCTCAAGGTCGACGAGCCAATAATGCGGCACGCCGTGCTGCTCGTAGGCGCGGCGGATCGCGCCGCCGACCGCGTGCTCCTCTCGCGTGCTCGGCGACAGCACCTCCACCACTAGGTCGGGCACGCCTTCCACGGCCCGCTGGCCGAGAATGTTCTCACGACCTCGAAGGACAAAGGAGTGGTCGGGGTGCGTCACATATTCCGCCGCCCAGCCCTTCGCAGGGAAGTCCAGGGCGACCGCGTGGGTGTGGGTAAGGGCGTACCCGTAGCCCGCATGTGACGCCCGTACCAACAGGCCGGACAGGTCGCTGGCAGCAAGGCCATGGTCCAACCCCGGCACGTTGTACACGATGAGCTCCCCTCCCACAATGTCGTAGAACCGGTCATCGTCGTCGGGGAACTCGAGCAGGTCGGCCATGCTGTAGCGCCGCCCGGTAGTGACCACTGGCTCCCTCCCTCGCTGCGCCGTCCGGGGATGCGTGACGTATAGTATTGCAGATTGAGGGCAGGTGCCACTCGTGGCCGACGCTGCGCGGCCGGCAGTCTGCCCACCCTTGTGATTAGACGCGGCCAGGATATTCGCGGCCACGCAGCAGCGGGAAGGTGGGCTTCTTGGACGGATCGTCGACCCAGGCGCTGTCGGCACGCATGAAGGAGACGACCAGGCCGCGCCGCCGGTTGGGCGTGGTGTTCGGACCGCTGCCATGGACGGTGCAACTGTGGTGGAAGCTCACACCGCCGGGCGGCAGCACCACCGGCACGGCCGTAGCGAGGTCGATGCCGCGAACGTGCAGGAAGGAATCATCTTCCCTCCCGTGCTCGATGACGCCGTGGGTATGGCTGCCGGGGATCATCAGCACGCAGCCGTTGGCCTCGGTCGCCGCGTCCAGCGCCGTCCAACAACTGACCAGTGCGGGCGGCGCGACGGTGCGCCAGTAGGCGGAGTCCTGATGCCACGATACCGGCGAGCCGTGGAAGGCCGGCTTCATCAGCACCTGATCGGCAAACAGCTTGATGTCGGCCGTGCCGAGCAGTCCCTCGACGATGTCCAGCAGCTTCGGGTTGCGCGCGAACGCGGCCAGCGCGGGAACGTGGGCCGTCACGCCCATGAGCTGCCAGACTTTGTCCTTCTCCTCGACGTCCTGCAGGCCGCCCTCCTGGGCCTGACGCTCCAACCGCCGCCCCACCTTCTGCGCCTCCGGCGACGTTCCCCCCGCCAGGTCGTCGATGCAAGTGCGCAGCGTCGCCAGCTCATCGGGCTCGACGAGCGGCCCATAGATCAGGAACCCATCGCGATCGAAGGCTGCCTTCTGTTCTGTCATGATAGCCATTCGGTATACCCCCTTGCGTTATCAGCTCGTGTCCAAGTCGGCCTGATCAGGTCATCGCCTGCTGGGCCTTATCTTCGGCCGCGCTATAGAGCTGCTGCATCTCGGCCAGCGCCGCCTGGATCGACATCTGACCGGCAAAGACCTTGGTCAACTGGCCGCTGAAGCCGGGATCGGCGGCCGTTGGCGTCAGCACCAGCTTGGAGATCATATCCGGCATCCAGGAACGGACGGCGCCAAATTTGGTCGTCTTGAAGCGCGGATCGGTGTACAGCCCATTGATGAGGATGGCGCCGCTGTACTCATTGGCGAAAGTGAGCACCCCCTCCGGAGAGAGCAGTTGCCGGAAGAAGGCGGCGCCGACCTGGGTCTTGGGCTCGGCCGGCTTGAGCAGTGCCGAGAGAGAATAGCCGGCGAGCTCGGGCTCGTAGTAGATCGGCGACTTGCCCTGGACGAAACCCGGCAGCGGCTGGTCCTGGAGCTCCAGCGCCGGGAAGCTGGCAGCATAGCCAGACAGCGCATAAGGTCCCTCCATCAGCATGGAAGCCCGCCCTTCGCCGAGCCCATCCTTCACTCCGGCCGGCGCTTTCTGCCAGGCGACGTTCCACTTGGTGTAGGCGTCGGCCAGCCATTGCATGGCCTTGGCCGCCTCCGGCGTCTGCCAGCTCCATTGGTGGGTCTGCGAGTCGTAAAACTTGCCGCCCTGATCGAGCACCCAGCGGTAAGGCAGTGTCGTGGTATGGCCGAACAATAGCCCGGCGCGGGTGATGTCACTGCCCTGGCGCACGGTGAGCGAGGTGGCCGCGCTCATTATGGCGTCCAGCGACGTGAAGCCCTTCGGGTCGATATTGGCGGCGGCAAGCTGCGCCACGTTATGGATGATGCACCCCGCGCCGATCCCCACCAGAGCGGGCAGGAAGTAGACCTCGTTGTTCCGCGCGGCCACGGACTGGAGCAAGTTGGGATAGAAGCGCTGTTCCAGCTCGCTGCGCTGGAAGACCTGTGGGGTCAGCGGCAGCATGATCTTGGCGGCGTCCACACCCCGCCAGAAGCCACCGTAGTGGAAAAAGCCATCGGGGCCTACACCCGCGGCGATTGAGGTCTTGATCTTAGTGGGGATGTCCCCGTAGCTCACCGAGGTAAGGTTGATCTTGGCCTGCGGGTTGGCTTGTTGGAAGGTGTTGATCGCGGCCTTGTGAATGGTGTTGAGCGGCGGCCAATCCTGGCTCAACAGCTCGAAGGTCGTGACGGCGCCGGTTCCACCAACCGGCTGGACGCTCGCCACCGTGGACGATCCAGCCGTCGCCGAGGCGCTAATCGCCACCGTGGCGCTACTGGCCGTGGATGACCCACTGACCGCCGCGGGCGAGGCAGCCGCCGCGCTGCTGACGGAAGTCGTGGCCGCGGATTGGGGCGCCGGCGTCGGCGGACTGGCCACCGCGCTCGCGCCGCCACAGGCAGCCAAGAGGACGGCGCCGCCCCCGGCCGCGCCCAATACTGCGATTCCCTGCAACACTCGCCGCCTGGAACACTTGGTCATGGTTGCCTCTCCTTCCCTTTGACCTGGCTGTTGTTCCTCCGTCTCGCTGTGCGTGCTGGGATGCGTAATGACCAGTCTAGCAGCTTGACGGAAGGAGTCGAACGCACCAGCGCGCCTCGGCGCGGGGATGGAAACCGAACGGGCAAGGCGCGGCGGCATCAAGGGGCTGGGGGTGGGACGAAGAAGAGGCCATCGTCTCCCGCTTCCTCTACCGCTCCCGCGGCATCGATCACGACCGGTACCAGGACGTGGCTTGGCCCCGTTTCGGTCGCCAGCGCGACCCGGTAGTAGAGCAGCGTCAGCCCGTCTTCCAGCGGCACCGCTGCCACGAGCGCGTAGGGGTTGGCGGGACCGGAATGAGGGTGCGTCCCCAAGCGCATGTAGGCAACGAAGGAAGCCTGGTCGCCGCCCCGCGCCTGGCGCGCCGACGCGGAATAGCTGGCCCACATCGCGGCCGGGTCGTTCTGCACCATCGCCGCCAGGTAGGCGTCGGCGGCGGCGCTGCCGTGGGGCAAGGCGCGGCGGGCCCGGAGGTCGTCCGCGACCAGCCCCGCCAGGGTCAGCACCAGGAGGATCGCCGCCCCCGCAATGGCCGCCAGGCGAGGCCACGGGCGCCCGTGCCCTGCTCGCCGTCCCAGTGCTCCCGCCTGCGCGATCATCGTCGTCCCTTCCGTTCCAGACGCATCTGCGTCCGCCGGTCGTGCTGACCGTCGAGCCGGTTGTGGTGACACCTGGCAGTCTGAGGCGTCGAGCCGCCTATCCACCAGGCACACCCGGCACAGCCGGGCGGCACACCACGAACGGCGAACAGGTGTGCCGGATACGCGCCGTAGCGAAGCTCCTTCCAGCGACATGAACGTGTGCTGCGCCGTTTTCTTTCAGTGTTGGGCGCCTCTTGTGCCAGGAATTGTGGTGTAATGAGGGGGATGTGCCGCACGTGTGCCGGGGACCGGTCTGAAAATGCGCAGCCGGTTTCATCCGCCCCGGCAGTGGAGGGCCACGGGAGGGTCTGCCGTATAAGCAGGAAAAACCGAGGTGACGGGGGCGCCGGCATCTCCACCGCCAGAGCACCCGACTGCTGTCTGAGCAGGAATAACCGAGGCGGCGGACCGCGGTCCCAATCCCGGTACCGCGGTCGGCCGGAATGGGTGCTAGCATGTGGCGAGCGTTCCCCCTCGTACTCCGGTGATCGGCGGGGGAGCGCGTGTCGGGAGCGCGGGCGATGGTCGATGACGCGGCGCCGAGCTTCGGCGCGCAACTCAAACGCTACCGTCTGGCAGCCAACCTCTCTCAGGAGGCGCTGGCGGAGGCAGCAGGTCTGAGCGCGCGGGCGATCCGGGCGTTGGAGCGCGGCGAGCGGATTACCCCCTACCGCGACACCCTCGACCTGCTCGCCACGGCCTTGCGACTCACCTCGGCGCAGCGGGCGCAGCTCGACGCGGTCGTCGCTCGGCGGCGCGGTCCCCGCGCCCCAACGGTGGGGGATTCTGCCCGCCCCGGCCCGCCCTTGCCCGCGGCGCTCACCTCCTTTGTCGGGCGGGAGCAGGAGGTTGATGCGCTCAAAGCCTTGCTCTGTCAGCAGCCGGTCCGTCTCGTCACCCTCACCGGACCGGGCGGCGTCGGCAAGACGCGGCTCGCCTTCCAGGTCGCTAACGCCGTGGCCGACCGCTACGTGGACGGCGTCTGGCTCGTCGAGCTGGCGGCGCTGACCGATCCGGCCCTCGTGCCGGGAACGGTCGCTGCGGCGTTCGGGGTGCGCGAAGTGCCGGGCCAGTCGCTCGTCAGCACGCTGGCGGCTGCCCTGCGGTCCAAACGCCTGCTGCTGTTGTTGGACAACTGCGAGCACCTCGTCGACGCCTGCGCCCGGCTGGTGGACACCCTCCTGCGCGCCTGCCCGCTGGTCCAGGTGCTCGCCACCAGCCGGGAGGCGCTCGGGATCGACGGCGAGGTCGGTCGCCGCGTGCCCTCACTCGCCGTGCCGCCGGCCGACGCGCTGCCGCCGGGCGACCAGCTAATCCGCTACGAGGCGGTGCGGCTCTTCCTGGACCGGGCCGGGGCGGTCCAGGCCGGCTTCACGCTGACGGCGCAGAACGCCTCCGCGGTCGCCGATATCTGCCGGCGACTGGATGGTATCCCGCTGGCGTTGGAGATGGCGGCGGCACGGTTGGCGGCCCTCTCGGTGGAGCACCTGGCGGAGCGGCTGGACCAACGCTTCAAGTTGCTGACGGGCGGGAGCCGCGCGGCGTTGCCCCGCCAGCAGACGCTGCGCGCCACGCTGGACTGGAGCTACGACCTGCTGATCGAGCCGGAGCAGCGCCTGTTCACCCGCCTCTCCGTCTTCGCCGGTGGGTGGACATTGGCGGCGGCGGAGGAGGTGGGTGGCGGCGGGCACCCCGGCGCGCCGGAGGTCCTGGACCTGCTGGCGCGACTGATGGAGCAATCGCTGGTAGCGATGGACGTGCTGCCGGACGGCGCCGAGCGCTATCGCATGCTGGAGACGGTGCGCCAGTATGGTCGGGGACGGCTCGCCGCCGGGAGCGAGGCCGAGGAGGTCTACAGCCGTCATGCCGCCCATTATGCGCGGCTGGCGGAGGAGGCGCTTTGGGAGTCGCTTCCCCCGGGATTCACTGCGACGAGCTGGCTGCTCAGCCTCTTGCCCAACCGGCTCTTCTGGCTGGAGCCGGAGTATGACAATCTGCGCCTGGCCCTAGATTGGTTGGTGGGGCGGCAAGCCATCCAGCAGATCATCCCCGTTCTCGTAGGCCTCTGCAATCTGTGGGTGCGCCGAGGCGCCGGCGGTGAGGGACGTCGCCGGTGTGGCGCCGTCCTGGCCCTGCCGCGGCTGGCCCAGCCCAGGGGCGAGCGGGCCATCCTGCTCGGGCTGGCTGGCCATCTCGCCTTTGTCATGGGGGCCTACGACGAAGCCCGCCGGTATCACGAGGAGGGGGTGGCCGTGCGCCAGCTCGTGGGGGACCAGTTAGGCGTAGCCACCTGCCTCGATCAGCTCGGGATCATCTCCCGCGAACAAGGCGACCTTGCCAGGGCGCAGGAGCTCCTGGAACAGGCGCTCGCGCTGCGCCGCCAACTCGGCGAGCAGTTGGGCGTCGTGGGCACGGTGATCCGGCTCGGCGAGGTGGCGCACGTCCGCGGTGACGTTGTGCAGGCCCAGGCATACTACGAGGAAGGGCTGCGAGGGGCGCGCCGGCATCAGATCTCGTTAGGGATTGGGCGCGCCCTCCATCACCTCGGGGCGCTGGCCCTGGATCAGCAAGCGCCTGCTGTGGCGCGAGAACGCTTCCTGGAGAGTCTGGCCGTCCACCGACGCGAAGACCACAGGCACTGGTTCCAGTATGTGCTGGCCGACTTCGCGGAGCTGGCGGCAGCAGAGGGGCAGGCCGAACGCGCCCTGCGCCTCGGGGGCGCCACCTCGGCCTGGGTGGCGCTCGGCCATCCGATCCAACCGAGCGAGCTGGGCCGGTTCGAGCGCTGGATGGAGACCGCCCGGCGGGACCTGATCGAAGAGGCGGCCGCGGCGGCGTGGGCCGAAGGCGAGGCGCTGGCGCTGGAGCAGGCGCTCGACTACGCGCTGGCAGAGGATGCTTGATCCCACTGGCGCGGTGACCGGCCACCGTTCGAGTGCTACCATGGGCGCGAGGGAGAGGAGGTGAATGACCGATGGCGGCGCCCGATCTGGCCCAGGCCGACGGCCTCCCCACATCGCTCCTGCGGGACGCGGTGGACGACACGAATGAGGCCCCCTGGATGACGATGCCGGAGTTCCAGGCCCTGGTCATTGCCCTGATCGCGGGCATCTTGCGCCTGCACAACCGCCGCCGCGGCCTGGGCTGGCACGTGAGCACCGAGCTCGGCGTGAACATGCCCAAGCCGGACGGCGGCACGCTCACCCTGGGCCCCGACCTGTTCGTGGTGGAGGCAAACGCGGAACTGCGGACTTCTTGGAACATCCCGGGCGAGGGGAAGCCACCGCGCTTCGTGCTGGAAGTGGTGACCAGGGACAGCGTCGAGCGAGACACCAGCCCGACACAGAAGGTCGGCTACTACGCCGCGATGGGGGTGGAGGAGTACGCCATCTACTGGCCCTACCGGATGGACGGCGGCCCACGACTGTTCGGCTACCGGCGCGATGCGGACGGGGGGTGGATACCCTGGGCCGCCGAAGATCGAGGCGTGCTGCGGAGCCGGGCGCTGGGCGAGCTGGGGCTGTACATTGAGGAGCTACCCTGGCTGCGCGTCCTTGACCGGGAAGATCGGCGGCTGCCCGCGCCCGAGGAGGAGGCCGAGCGGGCAGAGCGGGAAGCCGCCCGCGCCGAGCGGGCGGCGAAGGGCCGCCAGACGGCCGAGGAGCGCGCTGAGCGGGAGGCTCGGCGCGCCGCCGACGCCGAGGCAGAGGTGGCCCGCCTGCGCGCGCTCCTGGAGAGACGAGGGGGCTGAGCGCAGCACCTCCCGCGTCCGCCCGGCTCGATTTGCAGTGGCGCCCCTCCTGGCGGGAAGGGCTAGCCGCGCCGTGCCACCTTCATCACCTTGGGCCGCTACCTGCTGGCCGCTGGGTTCTGCGCATCTGACCATCGCCCGAGGCTCGGCGTGCCTTCGGCGCCGGACTGGAGGCCGAATGCTGGCTTTATTCCTCCGGGCGCGTGGCGGCTGGCTCGCTCCCCGGACGAAGGATGCGCCGGCACTGCAGCGCTCCGGCCACAGCAAGGATGATGGACGTGGGGACGCAGAGCGCCCGGGCAGCGCTGGGGCGGACGCCACCCAGCGCGATAAGCAGCGTGAGCAGCGCACCGGCAGCCTTGCCCCAGGCCGTATGCGTCGCTTCCAGTGTCCGTCCCCAACGGAAGTAGCGGTAGAAACCGGCCCCGGTTGGTAGGAGGTAACGGGCCAGCACGACCCAGCCGAGCCAGCACGGCAGCGCTCCGCGCCGAACGGCGGCCAGGGCCGCCGCGCTGTAAAAGCAGGCGTCTGCCGCCGGGTCGAGCATCTGTCCCAGGCGGCTCTCGGTTCTGAAACGGCGGGCTACGGCGCCGTCCAGCGCATCGGAGCCACCGCCAATCGCGACCAATAATCCGAATAGCGGTAGGTCGGAGCTGCCGGACGTGATCAGCAGGGTTGCGCACACGCCGCGCAGCAGGGTGAGGAAGTTTGCCGCTCCCAGCGTCGCGAAGTGTGGCGCCGCGTGCTCCGTCCGGGCCATGCCGAGGTGCAGGGCGACGTACCCCTGTTGGAGAACGACTAACGCAGTAACAAGGCGCGCCTGACGCAGGGTGTCTCGGGCATCGGAGCGCCGCCTCTGCCACAGGAGCGCCGCCAGCGCCAGCGCCTCGAGGAGGGCGGATTGGCGAACCAGCGAGGCCGACAGCGCCGGCGAGCTCCGCACATCGTCCAGCGATCGCTGCCAGGACCGATTGAAGAAACGAAGCCACGCCGCCGGTGTGTACCGGCCGTCTCGCAGTTCCTTGAGCAGATCCTGAACAAACGTCGAGCTGAGGTCGCCAAGCGGCGCCGGTTGTCCCTCGCTCACGACTATCCTCACTCGCCGGGCCGGTCTAGCCATTCCCGAATGGCGACGACGACGGCAGCGCTAGTGTGGCGCTCGATCAACAGCTGGTGGCCGGCCGGCAGATAGCGCACCATGCTCCTCGGAAACAGCGCTTGGTACTGGTGCGCAGCGGACGGTGGGACCTGGCGGTCCTGCGTGCCGTAGAGCAGCAACACCGGCAGTTCTCGCAGCGCAGCAGTGTCGCGCGCCATGTCACGCCCGTTGAGGACTCGACTGGCCGTATCCAGGTACGCCCACAAGCAGTAGCTCAGGTAGTTCCACACGGCCGCTCGCGGGTAGCCGCGCGGGGGATAGACGGTAACCAGCCGTCGCCAGAGCCAGCTCGCTATCGCCATCCGGCGTTGCGCACGCCGGGCCAGCGGACTACCTGGCGGCGCCGCCCGGCGCGGCCAGAGCTGCCGCGGCGTGGTCGCTGCCGCTTTGGGGTAGGGGGCGCAGATCAGCGCGAGCGAGCGCACCTGACCGGGCAAGGCACGCGCGAGATCAATCGCTAGCACCCCACCTGCCGAATGCCCGATCAGATCGAACGGTGGCGCGAGCGCCGCATCGGCGATAACCGCCCGCAAGGCGGCCACGTGCGCCTCCGACGTGTAGGCCAGGTCGGGCCGGGCCGACTGACCGAACCCGAGCAGGTCAGGGGCCAAGCACGTGCGTATGCCGAGCAGAGCGCGAACCAGCACTTCCCAGTAGCCGCTGCCCCCACCGAGGCCGTGCAGCAAGACCAACCCAGGTCCGGCACCGGACCGACGATAGTACATGAACCCACCGGGCGCCTCGCAGGTCTTTCCCTTGCCCCACACCGATCCGCTCCTTGACGGGGCGAACGGGAAGAGCGCCTCAGTCGCCGCGCGACCGCGGTCGCCCGGTCGGTTAGTCGGGGGTGCCCCCTGGGCCCGCAATCGCGGCCCCGGCATCCCCGCCACCATCTTCAGATCAGCGCACTTCCACCGGCCAGCGTTTTTGGCGTCCGGCGATGTTAGCGTAGCAGCAGGAAAACGCCTGCCGCGATGAGCCCAGCTGTCAGGGGCGTGAGGGTCCAGGCTATGGCGAAATCGCGGAGGGTGTGGCCGTTGAGACGCGAGCGGTTGAGGCCGGCAGCGCCGGCGATGGCCCCGGCGGAGACGTGGGTGGTGGACATCGGGAGGCCAAGGTTGGCTCCCGCGCCAACCAGCACCGCCGTGGTCAAGTTGGCCTTGAACCCCTCCTCGTGACTCATCGTGACCACCTTCTCTCCCAGCACCCGGGCAACGCGCTGCCCGGCGAGCAGCGCGCCGGTCGCCATCGCTACGGCGGTGGCCATCAACGGCGTCCGCGGGGCGATGCCGACCGGCGCCAGGGCGAACGCGCCGACCGCGACGATCTTAGGAGTATCGTTGAGACCGCGCGCAAAACCGGCAGCGCCGCTGGTCAGCCAATGCGCCGTCGCGAGGTTGAAGCCAAGGCGATGCACAGCCGTGCCATGCACGCGGCACTCGGCGATCGTACCGGTCGTGACCTGGAGCACTGGCAACGCCCGGTCGTTGCGGAAGGCGGCAAGGCTACCAGACCGATTTGCCAGCAGATACGGTGCAGCCGGCGTCACGCCCAGACAGATGCAGCGAGGCTCGGGCAGCCGGACGAAGCTCAGGGCCACCGAAATGCCGTAGGCGACGGCGACGCTCAATAGCAGGGGCGCGGCGACCTTGGTCAAGAGCACCGACCAGCTCACCACGTGCGATCCGAGTTGGATGCCCGCCCCTATCAGGGCGCCAACCAGGGCGTGAGTCGTGGAGACCGGCAGGCGGGTGAGGGTAGCAAATCCAACCCAGGCGATCGCACCCGCCAGGACGGCGATAGCAAAGCCTGGCGTCGGAGTCGTCGTGACAATGCCCTGAGAGAACAGCGCCGTCATGCGAGCCGCGAAGATGAAGGAGAGCAGGGCGCCGGCAAGGGTCGTGCCTGTCCCCCACAATATGGCGGTGCGATAACGCGCGACACCGGCGCCGACCAGCGTGGCCACTCCCTTGGAGACGTCGTTGCCGCCGTTGACGGCAGCCAGCAACAGGGTCAACGAGAATATCGCCACCAGTGCGCTGTCCATCAGCGACCCTCTCTCGTGCTGCCGCCGCGCGCGAACGCCAGCACGGCCGATCGCGAGTTACCGCGGCGCTTTCCCGGCGGTGAGCACGACGTAGGTAGCCTGGCCGGCGGCGATCTGCGTCCGCACCTCGCCCAGCAGCGGCTTCGCCCTCGCGAGGTCGACGTTCCCCAATTGCACCTTGCCGAGCGCCGCGGCGACCTTCACCGCCAGTAGGCGCACCTCGATCTGCTGCACCAGCTCCAGCAGTGCGCCGGCATGGTCCTCCAGTTGGAACTGGCCGAAGCCGGCCGCTGTCAGCAACCCCACGTACTCCGCCGCCGGGCGCGCATCGGCAATGCAGGCGACGACTCCCAGAATGCCCTGAAGTGACGCAGGCAGCACGGCCGGGTCCAGCGCTATGTCGGACAGGCCCAGACGGCCACCGGGACGCAGCACGCGGTGGAGTTCGGCGGCGGCCGTGGGCTTGTCGGGGAAGGTGCAGAAGGCGCACTCGCACATCACGGCGTCGAAGCTGGCGGCGTCGAAGGGCAGGCGCTCGGCGTCACCCTGCTGAAACTGTGCTCGCGCGGTTAGGCCGGCGGACGCGGCGCTGGCATTGGCGCGTTCCACCTGCTCTGCGCTGTAGTCGACGCCGGTGACGCGGCAGCCGAACGTCCTGGCGAGCTCGAGCGCGCTCGCGCCGGCGCCGGAGGCGACATCGAGGACGTGGTCGCCCGGACCGAGCCGCAGCACCTGTCCCAAGCGTCGCGTCGGCGCCAGCCCGCCGGGGTGGAAGGACTCGCCCAACAGCAGGCGCACCCAGTCCTGGGCGTAGAGGTCGGCGCAGCATGTCTTGATGGCGGTGGCTTCTGGTGCGGACGCTGCCATCACGGTTCCCCAGTTCCGTTTGATCGATGGCCGGGGATGCGCTGAGGAACCTCACCTCCACCCCTCTCCTGACCTCTCCCGTTTACCGTAGGCGAGGAGAGGGGAAACGCGGACGGATTCTCTGCGACAATGCCTGACATCCTTGCGCTGTTGGCTACGACCGGCAACGGCGCTTTCCCCTCGGATGCCTTCCCATTCGGTCCGGCGCGGCCGTCCAGGCGCCTGATGCGCTCGCCCGCCGGGCGATGGCGGAGCTGCTCGGTCACCTGCTCGCGGTAGCCGACGTTGTTGTAGGCGCAGAAGGGGATCTGCCGTCCGTCGGGCAGGAGGATCTCTTTGCAGCATTTCATGAGGTTCTTCACGTTGAAGGTCCAGGGATCCATGAAGTCGGTGAGCATGATCATGAACACGCGTTTGGCCAGATCGCCAAGGCCGGCGATCCCCGGCAGGTCGCACGCGGCGCAGGCGAACTGGTACTGCTGGGCCATCTTGTCCGACCCCGGCACGGCCGAGGCCGACCAGAGCAGCTCCAGCGCCGTCTTGACCTCGCTGCCCAGGTCGGGTACAGCCCGGTTGGTGATGTAGTCCAGATAGTCGTCCACATTGAGGATGCGCGGCAAGGGGATCGGCACGCCGTTGTCGTCGAGGTAGGCATAGGTGACCGAGTTGCAGGTGGGGAAACAGCAAGGCACCGGCACGAAGTCGGATACCTTGAACAAGCCATCCGTCTGCTGCTCGATGGCCTTGAGCAGGTCGGGGATCGTGGTCCGCTGAAGCGGGTCGAACTCCAGGTGGCGACCGGAGTGGAATACTGGTTGGAAGTTGAGGCCGCGCACCGCCGGATGGGCCACGGCAAACTTGACGATGCGGCCGATCTCGTGCAGGTTGATCGCGCTGTCGATAGCCGGCACCAGCACCACATTGAGGCCAGCCGCGGCCAGCCGGTCCAGGGCCAGCAGCTTCTCCTCGATCAGGTGTTCCTCGGCACGAATAGCCTGATTGGTCGCTTCCTCGAAGCCGTCGAACTGCAGGTAGATGGCCGGCCGGATTTCCGCCAGCTCGGCCAGGAAGGCGTCGTCGTGGGCGATGCGCTTGCCATTGGTGTTCAGCATCACGTACGTGATGCCGCGGTCGAGCGCCGCGCGCAGCATCTGGGTGATCTGGGGGTGGATACTCGGCTCGCCGCCGCTGAACTGGACGACCTCGGGGTTGCCCTCGCTAGCCACGAAGCCATCCAGGATCGACTCGACCTCCTCCAGGGTGAGGTTGTAGCCGGGCCCGGCGTTGGCGAAGCAGACGGGGCAGGCCATGTTGCAGGCGGTGTTGACCTCGATGATCCCCAGGCAGCTGTGCTGCATATGGTCGGGGCAGAGGCCGCAGTCGTGGGGGCAGCCGTCACGCACCTCGGTGGAGAAGCGCAGCGGGATCGTGCCGGGCTTGTTGAACTTGAGCGACGAGGTGTACATCTGGGCGTCGCCGTAGACGAGCGCCTCAAAGAGGCCGTGCGTTTTGCAACGCTTGCGCATGTACACCTTGTTGTCGCGCAGCAGGATCTGAGCGTCGATGATCGTGCGACACTCCGGGCACATGCTGCGCGTCAGCTCGTAGAAGACTTCCGGGCGGTCCCGCTTGGCGCGCCGCTCCGGCGCAATCAGGGACTGCTCGGGGGAAAGGTCCAGGGCCAACGGTTCCTCCTCTGGTTGGCGGCGACGGCAGACAGTAGCGGAAGCGAACGCACGACGCCGTGCTCGCTGCACCACCCCTGCCCCAACGCGCATGCTAGGGGCCGGGGGCCGGCGAGTCTGTAATGTTGCTCACACAGGAGGGGCGCGTGGACGTAGCCGCCCGATTATTCTTCCAGCACGGCGGCCAGCCGGCTGCGATCCAGCAGTCGGCTGCGCCGGCGCGCCAGGGTGTAACTCCTTATTCTTGCTCGACGGTGCATGTCTCCTGCGCGAAGCGCCGTCATGGCGCGGGGAACTTGGCTTTGAGCCGGTCGGCATAGGTCCTGGTGAGCTCGATGTACTGCCGGCCATACTCGACCGTGTCCTGGATCCCCGAAGCCTCGCAGAGCTCGTCCCAGGTCTCCACGGCGAGCAGGCGCCGGCCGGAGGCCAGCGCCCGCTCCAGGCTCTCGCGGTAGTAGGCGCCGCCGCGGCGGTCGGTCACGAGCCCGCCAGCCTTCCCATCATACCGCTGGGTGAACAGGGCATTGTCGAAGCCGGGGCCGACGTCCGCCACCGTCAGGCGCGGATCGGCGTTGAACCCGAACGGCGCGGCGCCCCAGGCGTACAGCCCGTCGGTCTGGAGCACCGGCGTGGTCGCCGTGTTCTTGGCGGTGTACCACTGCAGCTCGCGCGCGATGTAGGGCCGGAGCCCCCCGAAATCCTGGGCGAAGTGGTCGGCGACGTAGTCGAAGGTGGACTGATCGAAGGCGGCGACCTTCTGGGCATCGTATAGCCAGACCACCGGCCGGTTGTCGATGGCAGCCCACAGCGACGGCGGGATGCGCGAGTAGTAGTCGCGGATAGTCGCATAGAAGCGCTGTTTGCCGCCCGCGGTAGTGAGGTCGGCGTTGTTCAGGATCGTCGTATCCAGGAACAGCCCGACCTGGAGGTGCCTACCTTGCGCCGCCAGGGCTTGCAGCGCACCGACCATGGGCGGGATCCCTTGGGTGCTGAAGAGGTTGCGCTCCGGCGCCGGCGCCACGCGCTGATCGTACTGACCGGGCTCGCCCCAGTAGTTGGCCAGCACCACGTCGATGCCGGCGTCGAGCGTATCGCCGAACTGGTGCTCGTACCACGCCTGGCTGGCGAAGTCCGTCTGGGCGAGGTCGGTAGGATGCAACGGGAAGAAGTCACCACCCTTGGCTTGCACGTCGGCCGTGTAGGTGGAGTAGCGATAGAAGTTGAAGAAGTAGGCGAACACGACCGCTTGCCGGCTGGAAAAGCTCTGCAAGTGGAAGTCGGTCCACCCCGGCAGGCGATAGGGGCCGGGGTTGGCCCAGGACGGGCCGCCGGGGCTGGCCGCGGTGGTCGCCGCCGTGCCATCCGCCAGCGGCAGGCCGTCCGGGTTGGCCTCCCAGCTAAAGCGCTGGGTATTGAGGCGCTTCGCCAGGCCGTCGGGGCCGTTGATCCAGGTCCAGTAGCCGTCGGTGAACGCCGTCCAGTTGTCGGCCCGGCGCCAGACCATCAACCCGTTGGTGGTGTGTTGCAATGCGTCACCAGTGACCGGATCGTGCGCCTCGTTGTCCAGGCAGTCACCGGCGTCGTCGGGGTCCAGGTTATGCAAGGCCTGGAAGCCGAGCAGGAACTGGCAGGATATCGCCTGCGCCTGGACCTGGCGCGGGGTCGCTCCGGCAAGCCAGGAGGCCAAGACCAGCAGACCGAGTAGCAGGCGAACCATGCGGGCACTCCTGGACGTCGCGGCACAGCGCCACCTGGGGGAACCGCCGTCCCACAATTATGATCCGATGAGGCCGAAAGTCAACCTGGCGATGGCACGCACACTTCTTGACAGAGGTGATGACTCCCACCGGCGGCGCTGCGCCGCCGGTGTGGATCTACGTGTCATCAGCGCGCCTCACGGCTGTGCCTTGATCGCCACGACCATGCCGCACCAGTGCCGCTCGATCTGCGCCGCGGTGAGACCGGCTTGCCACAACTGCTCAACGGTTCGGCGGTTGACGTGTGCGCCGTAGATCCAGCGTGCCACGGGATTGAGGAGGTCGGCAAGGATCCCGAGCGGGTCCTCCGGGCGCACGTACTCCAGCAGGAACAATACACCATCGGGCTTGGTGACGCGGCGCAGCTCGCGCAAGCCGGCGACCGGGTCGGGCAAGGAGCCGATGACGAATGTCCCGACGACGGTGTCGAAGGCGCGGTCCGCGAACGCCAGGCGCTGCAGATCCATCTGGACAAGCAGGGGAGGCCGGTCGAGGTGCTGGGCGCGGCGCTGTGCCAGTGCCAGCATGCGCCAGGACAGATCGATGGCAACGACCGGCGTGTCGCGCGGATGGTGGGGGAAGTTCTTGCCTGTCCCTACGCCCACTTCGAGGATGCGCGGGCCGCGCGCCGCCTGCCACAGCCGCTCCCGCCACAAGGCGTAGACGCGCCGCTCCAGCCAGCGCTCCAGCCGGTCGTAGGAGGGCGCGATTCGGTCGTACCTCCGTCGTGTCCAGGCCGTGCCCCGCCGCGGTGGGGATCCTGTCATTGCGCTCCCTCCCCTGCTTGACCAGATCCAGCAGCGCCGCGGCGTGGTCCTCCACCCGCCGGTTGTCGAAGCCCACTGTGGCCAGGAGCGCGACAAAGCAAGCGAGGCTCGCGCTGAAATGCCATTACACTCGGCGTCCGACGGGAGCGAAGCACCTACTCGTCCAGCACGGCGGCCAGCCGGCTGCGGTCCAGCAGCCGGATGCGCCGGCGCGCCAGCTCCACGTACCCGGCCGCCTGGAACTCATCCAGGATCTTAGTGACCGTCTCGCGGTAGGCGCCCACCATGTCGCCGAGCTCCTGATGGCTGACGCCTTCCACCACGCCGTCGGGTTCGGCCGCGAGGCGTAAGAGGGCCGAGGCCAGCCGCGCCGGCACGGTGCGATAGGCCAGGTCATGGAGGCGATCCTCGGCCTCGGCCAGGCGGCAGCCCAGGATCTCCAGCATGCGCAGCGCCACTTGTGGCTTGGCCAGCACCAACCGTTCGATGTCCGCTGCGCTCATCACGCACAGCAAGCAGTCCTCGACGGCTTCCGCCGACGAGTGGCGCATGCGCTGGCCGAGCAGCGGCATCTCACCGAAGAAGGTGTGCGGCTCCAGGATGGCGAGTTCCAGCTTCTTGCCGCCGGCACTATACTGGCAAAGCCGCACCTTGCCCCGCTTGAGCAGGAAGAGGCCCTGGGCGGTGTCGCCCTGGTGATACAGCACCCGGCCTTTGGGGACGGTGGTCATCCGGGTGGACTGGTCCAGCGCTAGCAGCTCCTCTGGCGCGAGATCGCGGAAGATGTCGATCGCCCGGAGGAATCCCGCCTTATACGGAGCACGGCTTTCGACACTGGAGGCCGCGGGCGGCGTCGCGGCAATGCCCCGTCCAACGCCCGGCAGCATCTTGCGCAGCATCGTGTCTGCTCCTCAAGCACGGTGCCTGCACGTCCACTGGCATGAGGCATTCATCCATCAGCACCTGCCTCGACGACCGGCCATCCGCCTGATTCTACCAGACCTCCCTGAGGTCGAGCCGGAGTATTGCGTGTGCCAGGGCGGTATCGTTTGTCACCACTGACCGCTGGCGACTAAAGTCGCACCTACCACCGGGCGAAGCCCGACGCTTCGCGGGCTGGTTCTGGCCGGCCATTCCGGCGTGGCTTTGGCCACCGAGAGTCCGCGCAGAGCGAAGCGTCGGACTTGGCAGGACACAGCCCGCGACTTCAGTCGCCGGGGTCCCGCCGCGACCGGAAGTCCCCAGGATTTGGTGGACGCGCCACCTAGCGCGCCGTGCTGGAGCTGGAGCGTTCGCTCCGCCAGCGTTCGGTGGCGGCGGCATATTCGGCCACGGCCTTCGGACCCGCGAACGCCAGCCCTTCCTGGAAGCGTGCCGGGTCGTTCCAGCGCAGCCCCTGCAGCTCCACACGGAACGGCGCCAAGCGCATGCCCTCGTGGCGGCGCTCGGCAGCCCGCAGTTGATACTCCAGGGCGAAGCGGATGGTCTCCGCGTCGGTCCAATCGCTCTTGAACGTGACCACGCCGGCGCGGCTGACGACATGGGTCATATTGGGCAAGGTCCCGTAGGCACGATGCACTGTGCCGCTGAGGTCGTCCACCAGGATCGTGCGACGGACGCTATCGCGCTCGCGAAACGCCCGCGCGTGGGCCAGCTTCTGCTCCATCGAGGTGTGGTTGGGATAGTGCTCGCCGGGATGGGCTCCCCGCGTGTACACGAAGGCGAAGCGATAGCCGCGCGGCTCATACTCCTGCGCGAGCGGCTCCATGGCTGGCGCCGCCAGCCCGCAGTAGGGTCAAGTGATCGAGCCGAACTCCACGACCAGGTTGGCATCCTGCCAGAGCGTGCTCAGACGGATCTCACCGCCGTCGAGCAGGGTGAGCGGCCCATCGGGTGCCGGGGTCCCGACCCTGGCCTGCTCGGCGAAGCCGGCAACGTGCGCGGGGTCGGTGGCCGGAGGGAAGATCGCGTAGTTGTACGTGTGGGAGTCGGACATGGATTGGCTCCTCTCTACTCTATAGGTGCGCTCAATCGTGAAAGCTCTGTTCGCCCGAATGCAAGGGGACGCGCAGCCAGTTTTCTCGGGGCGGGAGTGGGCAGCTCCAGGCGTCGTTGTAGGCGCAGTAGGGGTTGTAGAGGTAGTTGAAGTCGAGGCGGACCGTCCCCTCCTCGACCAGCTCCGGCTCCAGGTAGCGCCCCGCCCCGTAGGTCTCGTTTCCCGACGTGGCATCGCGCAAGGGCAGGAAGAGGTCCCCCGAAGGGCCGCGGTAGATGGTCAGCTCCGCCGGCTGAGTATCCACGTTGAAGTGGACCTTGCCGGCGCGGCGGTACTCCTGGGCGTCCCCGGTGCTCGTCTCCAAGCGGACTATGTCGTCCGGCACGTTCCGGTCGAGCGAGAGCTCCAGGTGCAAGTCCGGATTGAAGGGGTAGTAGCGCAGCCCGTGGAATGCTTGCTGCTGTTCCGGGGTCAACGGTGACTGACGGTCGCGCCGAAAGTGGGCGTCCTTGGCCTTGCGGAACTCGGCCAGCGCTTGCTGTTGTTGTGCATGATCGTCCATGGCCCCAATCCAAGTCGCTGTTGACGGCCGCATTAGGGTACCGTCATGATGTAGCCTCCCGCAATGGTCTGCCTGTCAGGGCGTCGTACGAATGGTCGGCGCCGCATCCCACACCTGCGCGGCGGCCTGGCGGACTCCCAGGCTCAACGTCGGGTAGACGTGGATGGCGCGGGCCAGCAGGCCCAGCGGCAGGCGGTTGGCAATGAGGATGGTGATCTCGGTGATCAGCTCCCCCGCGTCCGGCCCCACGACTTGCGCTCCGACAACTTCGCCGCCGGCCAGACCGCGCATCCAGCCCGGCGCCGTCACGAGCTTGATGAATCCCTCGCTCTCCCCCATGGTGAGGGCACGGTCGACCTGTCGGAACGGCCAGGTCAGCACCCGGATGTTGTTGCCGTAGCGCTGCCGCGCTTCTGCTTCCGTCAAACCGACGTGGGCCACCTCCGGATCCGTGAAGGTACACCAGGGCACCGCACGGACCTGGAAACGACCGCGCCTGCCGAGGGCGCGGCCGGCCGCGATCCGGCCTTGCTCTCCGGCCACGTGGGTGAACAGGTAACCGCCGGCAACGTCCCCGATGGCCCAGATGTGCGGCGCCGATGTGCGCATGTGCGCATCCACTACGATGCCACGCTGGTTCATGCGGACGCTTGCTGCCTCCAGGTTGAGCTCCTCGACGTTGGGCTGCCGCCCCGCCGCCACCAGGATGGCCTCCGCTTCGACCGTGACCTCCTGGTCGCGGATGGTCGCGTGGAGCAGGCAACGGTCACCGCGCCGCTCGGCCGCTCGCACACTGGCGCCGAGCCGGACGGCAACCCCTTCCCGCTCGAACACCCGCGCCAGCAGCGCGCTCGCTTCCGGCTCTTCGCGCGGCAAGAGCCGGTCGCTCCGCTGCAGGATGGTCACCTGGCTGCCGAAACGGCGGAAGATCTGGGCGAGCTCGCAGCCGATGGGGCCGCCGCCGATGACGGCCAGCGACGCCGGTAGGTGGTCGAGCTGAAGGATGCTGGCGTTGGTCAGGTAACCCGCATCCTCCAGTCCGGGCACCGGCGGAACCTGGGCCCGCGAGCCGGTGGCGATGATGCACTGCGCAAAGCGCAGCTCTTCCCCATCGACGCGAACGGTGTGCGCGTCGACGAAACGTGCCGTTCCGTGGACCACGGTGACGCCGGGTTCATCAATGTAGTAGCGCCGCTCTTCCGCTCCGACTTCGGCCTGCACTTCGGCAACGCGTGCCATCATGGCGGCGAAGTCAAGCTGCACGCCGTCGACTTGCAAGCCGTACTGGCCGGCGCGGCCAATTTGGTGGCGCAGTCGGGCCGTGGCCACCAGTGTCTTGGTCGGCACGCAGCCCCAGTTCAGGCAGTCGCCACCCAGTTTGTCTGCCTCCACCAATGCGGTGCGCTTGCCCGCCAGCGCCAGCCGGCGCGCAGCGGTCAGTCCCCCGCTACCCGCACCGATCACCACGGCGTCGAACCGTTGCATCGGTGGCTACCTTCCTGGCCGTGGCTCTGTCCTGAAGCACGGACGAATGCCAGACTCTACCATCGGGACAATTCGGTATCTGTTCGGTATCTGTAAGAATGCTTACCAACTCGTGTGTCCACCAAGACGAGAGGATTTCTCACTGTCATCCTGAGCGGAGCGAAGGACGCCTGGCAAGGCAGACCAGCGGCTGCACGTGCCTGCGCAGCGCGGACGGCCCTGCCAGGGGTCCTTCGCTCCGCTCAGGATGACTGGAGAGAGGCCGCGTGGCACCGGGAACTGCCGCGAACTTGCCGGATGAACCGCTGCCTTGCCGATCAGCGCCGGCGCAAGCCGGGGCTCGGTCGCAAGAGACCATGCTGGTCAATGGCGAGGTCCAGATTCATCGGCTGGCTGCCGCCCGAATGTGCCGTCGGTTATGCAACCTGGCCTGCCCAGGCCTCCTGGATTTTCCGAATGGCCTCAGGAACTGCCGCGAGGGCGCTGTGGTCCGCCAGCAACAGGTTTTGCGACATCCAGACGCCCTCGTCGTAGCCGGCGCGATGGGCTACCGGCAGCGGGCGATCGAGCGGATCGTCGGTCCGACCCAGCCGCTGGCACAGCTTGGCGACTTCGGTCTTGATGGCTGGCGCGTCGGTCAGCGGGACGTAGCCGCCGCTACAGGGCACACCTTCCGCGCGCAAGGCCGCCAGGAAGCTCTCGCGCGGACGCCCACCAAAGTGCGCCGGATCGTAGCGGAAGATGTAGATATGATGGGCGTGCGCCGTGACGCGGGGGTCACGCCGCTGGGGGCGGATGCCGGGAATCTGGGCCAGCTCGCGGTCGAGATAGGCCGCCCCCGCCTCCCGGCGCGCCGACTGCGCTTCCAGGCGCGTGAGTTGCGCCAGAAGGAGCGCGGCCTGGAACTCCGTCATTCGGTAGTTGAAGCCAAGGATCTCGTGCTGATACCAGCCGCGCGTGCGCCAGTCGGGCGACTGAATCCGCCCCACGTTGTGCAGCGACCACAGGCGCTGATAAAGATCCTCGTCATTGGTGACGACTGCCCCGC
The DNA here is from genome assembly GCA_937967325.1 of uncultured Chloroflexota bacterium. Lineage (GTDB taxonomy): Bacteria > Chloroflexota > UBA4733 > UBA4733 > UBA4733 > UBA4733. Next base: position 14,403 of record CALBSQ010000056.1, on the reverse strand, counting down.
CCTCGCCCGAATTCAGATTCTTGCTTGCCTGGAAGCTGAAGGTGCCCACATCGCCAATGGCACCGACTCGCCGTCCACGCCACTCCGCGCCGTGCGCCTGCGCCGCGTCCTCCAGCACCCGCAGCCCGTGCTTCTTGGCCACAGCCAGGACGCCGTCCATATCCGGCGGGCAGCCGCCGATGTGGACGGGGATGATCGCCTTGGTGCGCGGTGTAACGGCCGCCTCAACGGCGGCCGGATCGAGCTCGTAGGTTTCGGGATCGATATCCGCAAAGATAGGGACTGCTCCAACCAGCAGCGCCGCCGACGGCGTCGCGACGAACGTGTAGGGTGGCAGGATCACCTCGTCGCCCAAGCCGACACCGAGCGCCCGCAGCGCCACCTCAAGCGCCGACGTGCCGTTGACCACGCAAAGGCAATGCAGCGCCTGGTGGTAGCGCGCCCAAGCCTCCTCGAACTGCTGGACCTTACTGCCGCTGGACATACCCCATCGCCCGGAGCGCAGCACCTCCAGCAAGGCCCGTTCCTCACGCTCATCCCAAACGGGCCATGCCGGCCACGATGCAGACCGGACGGGCATCCCACCGTCGACTGCCAGTTTCACGCGTGTCATTGCCATTTCTGGAAACCCTCCTCGATAACCTAATGTACGTGACGACAAGTTCGGTTAGATGCTACCGTCCGCGTTCCCCCTCGCCGCGCCGGAGAGGGGGCCAGGGGGTGAGGTTCCCTATGCGGTCACTGTCGCAGCCCCGTCGTCGCGATGCCTTGTACGAAGTACTTCTGTGCCAGCAGGAAGACGACGATGATCGGCAGCAAGCTGACCAGCGCTGCCGCCATCATCTGCCCCCAGACGGTCAGGAACTTGGACTGGAACAGGGCCAGGCCGATGCTGACCGTGTACTTGAGGGGCGTGTTCAGGTAGATCAGCGGACCGATCAGGTCGTTCCACGACCACATGAAGGTGAACACGCCCAGCGTGGCCAGCGCCGGCCCCGCCAGCGGCAGGAAGATGCGCAGGTAGATGCCGTAGTAGTTGCTGCCGTCGATCTTGGCGGCGTCTATCAGGTCGCGAGGGATGGTCAGGAAGAACTGCCGGAGCATGAAGGTGCCGAAGGCGCCGCCCATCCAGGCCGGGATGATCAACGGTCTGAACGTGTCGATCCAGCCCAGGTACTTCATCAGGACGAAGACCGGAATCATCGTCACCTGGTAGGGAATCATCAGCGAGGCGACTAGCAGGAGGAACAGCAGGTCACGCCCGGGGAAGCGTAGGCGTGCGAAGGCGTAGGCCGCCATTGAGCAGGTCAGGAGCTGCCCCACCGTGGCCAGCACCGCGTAACGCGCCGAGTTGGCCAGGTAGGTGGAGAACGGCACCACTTTGAAGATGTCGATGAAGTTCTGCCAGACCAGCGGGTGCGGGAAGAAATCGGGCGGAAACACCAGGATGGCGTTATTGCCCTTCAGCGCCGTCGACAGCATCCAGACAAACGGCAGCACCATCGTCAGGGCTCCGATCAGCAAGAACAGATGGGCAACGGCGCGACGCACCACGGCGGGCCGCAGCGTCAAGCGTCGAGACGAGGCAGGGAAGGTAGTGACCACCGGCCGCGCGCCGACATCACTCATTCGTAATGCACCCAGGTTCTTTGCAGCTTGAACTGCAGCAGCGTGAACACCAGGATGACGGCGAACAGGATGTAGCCCAGCGCCGCCGCGTAGCCCATGTGGAACCACTGGAACCCCTGCTGAAAGATGTAGAAGACGATAGTCGTCGTCGCGTTCAGCGGGCCACCCTGGGTCATGACGTAGGTCTGGTCGAACACCTGGAAGGAGTTGATGATCGACAGCACCGTGACGAAGAAGATCGTCGGCGACAGCAATGGGATAGTGACTGACCGGAAGCGAGCGAAGGCCGCGGCCCCGTCGATTTCCGCTGCCTCGTAGAGCTCCCTCGGGATCGCCTGCAGGCCGGCCAGGAAGATCACCATGTTGAAGCCCAGGCCGCGCCAGATGCTCACGATCATGATGGCCGGCATGGCAGTGCTCGGGTTGGCCAGCCAGCGCACGGGAGGAACGCCGACCATACCAAGCACGTAGTTCAGCAGCCCATACTGCGGCTCGTAGAGCCACTCCCAGATCAGGGCAATGGCAACCGTCGAGGACACCACCGGCAAGAAAAAGGCGGTGCGGTAGAAGACGACACCGCGAATCTTCTGGTTCATCGCCATGGCGATGAGTAGCGATAGGACGACGCCCGCCGGGACGGTCACCACGACGAAGTAGCTCGTGTTGCCCAAACTGATGCGGGAGAGCGGGTCCTGACTGAGCATCGCCTGGTAGTTGGCCAGGCCTACCCATTGCGGGGCCGACGTTAGATCCCAGCGCGTGAAGCTGATGAGGAAGCCAGCGACGACCGGCCCCAACGTGAACAGGAGCAGACCGACCAGGGTCGGCAGCAGCAACACGTAGGCGGTGATCCGCTCGCTCTCCAACAGCCGGACGAGCGTCCCTCTTGCCATGGGTCCGTTCACGCTAGAACAGCGAGCCTCCCAGGTGCTGCAGCACACTGTCGATGGCGGCGTCGGCATCTTTGGCGGCGTCCGCGGCGGACTTCTTGCCGAGCCAGGCTTGCTGCAGCGCCTTGTCGCTCTTGTCCTCCCACTCGGCCCAGCCCTGTCCGAAGTAGTTCTCGCGGGAGCCCTCCACGATGTCCTTCAACTGCAGGTATTTGCCGGCCGGAAAGCCCGGCTGCTTGAGGTATTTGTCCGACTGCGCCAGCGATTGCACCGCCGGCAGTGTGCCGTAGGTGGACTGCCGCATGATGCCGTCATCGTCGTACACCACGAACTTCAGGAAGTCGAAGGTCTGGTCGGGTTGCTTGGTCGACTTGGTGATGGCGTGGCCGTCCGGCTCCATCTCCACCACCCGCCCCTTGGGTCCGGCGGGCCATCGTGCCACATCCCACTCGAAGGACGTGATCTTCTTGAAGCTGGAGATTTCGCAGTCGCAATTGGAGAAATACATGGCAAATTTGCCCGTGGTGAACGGCGGGACTTTGGCGCTGGAGTCGGGCGGCGGCGAGACCTTCTGGGTGTAGACAAGATCGTAGATGAACTGCAGCGCGGCCAGCGCCTCAGGTTGGGAAAGGGTCCCCTTGCTGTAGTCGGAGCTGATGGTGTCGCCACCCCACTCCCACACCAGCGACGTCCAAGCCCCATCAGCCACATAGGGGGCAAGCATGCCCCATTGCTGGCTGGCCGGGTCGGTGAGCGCCTTGGCCGCCGACAGCACGTCCTTCTCCCAGGTCCAGGAATCTGTCGGGTAGGGCAGCTTGGCCTTGTCGAACAGCGTCTTATTATAGAAGAAGGTGCTGTTGATGCTGGCGTCGTAGGACATGGCGTAGAGCGGCCCCTGGCCGCCTACCTTGGATCCAGCGGCGAAGCGCCAGGTTGCGACGTCGACCGGCCAGTAGCGGCCGAGGTCGAGCTTGCGGGTCTGCACATAGGAGTCCAGATTGAGGACGACGTTCTTGGCCACAAAGTTACCGATGTAGGCCACGCTCATCTCGATGAGGTCCGGCGCCGTATTGCTGGCAAGCTGCGTCTGCACCTTCTGCCAGTAGTCGCTCCACGGCGCGAATTGCGCGTTGACCTTGATCGTGGGATTCGCCTTCTGGTAGGCGGCGATGATGTCGTTGAAGATGCCCATCTGGACCGTGTCGGCCCAGCCGCCCCAAGTCAAGGTCGTGGCTGCTCCCGACGCTCCCGGCGCCGCCGGCACGGGAGTCGCGGCAGCGGAGGAGGTCGCCGCCGCGGTCGTCACCGCCGCGGACGATGTCGGCGCGACGCTGGTCGAGGCGACGGCTGACGACGCGCTCGCTGATGACGCGCTCGCCGACGACGTCTGCGCGGCCGTCGTGGCGCTCACCGCCTGCGATGCCGACGTCGCAGCCGGCGCAGACGACGACGCGGTGGTCACGACTGCGCCCGAGCCACAGGCAGCGAGCAACGCGCCGGCCCCCGTCACCAGCGCGCCGGCAATGACCGATCGCCTGCTAAACCGCCCAAGGCCACCTTGATCGAATGCGCTCATGCTGTCTCCTTCTGGCGCGGTCACGTTCGCGCCTCAACGCGTCTAACCCGCCGTCGCGTATCCCGGCGTCGGATGCGCCAGGGCAGGACACGGGCGGACGTCGCTCACTGATGGCAGCTTCCCGATGGGACGGGCGGCGGTGACCGCGTCGCTAGATGCTGCCGGCCCGTAGTATCACCAATGCGCTCGCTGGGTACAATACTGTTGGTGCCAAGAAAGTTCCGTGTGAGTTCCGAGTTCGCCGCCACGGCTGATCAGCCCGGCCCGCACGGGGACCCGGCCGTCGTCATGCCTGCGGAGCTTGAGGAGCAGGTGCGCGACGCGCTCACGCACCTCTACGACCCGGCGTCGCTGCAGACCCATCCGCTGCTGGCCTATCTGGGCATCGGCCGGACGGCCGCCACCGCTCGCGGCAAGCTCCTCCGCCAGGCTCTCCTCGACGCGATCGCCGCGCTCTATCCGGGCAACGGCGTCGAAGCGTCATCGCGCGGCTGGCGCGCGTGCCGCCTGCTTGAGCTGCGCTATCTGGAAGATCAACCAGTCGCCGACGTCATGGCACAGATGTCGCTGAGCAAGACGCAGTACCACCGCGAGCACCAGCGCGCGCTCCGCGCCGTGTCGTCCGTGCTGTGGGATCAACGGCAAAGTATGCGCCGCGGCGACTCCTTACCGGCAGGAGACCAATCGTCAACAGTAGACACCGCCAGCGTCGTCCGTCGCGAGGCAGCGACATTGGCCTCCGGTCAGACGGCCACTGGCATCAATCCGGCGCAAATCTGTCTCGAGGTCATCCGTTTGCTAGAGCCACTCTGCCAGGAGCGGGGCGTGGCGCTGCGCTTCGGACCGGACGACAACGTGCCGGCCGTCGACGGCGATCGCGTAGCGCTTCGCCATGCCCTCCTGACCATCCTGACGCGCGCGCTGACGCTGACCGATACTGGGATCGTCGAGATGGAGTTGGCATGCACCGGACAGCAGGTGGGCATTCGCATTCGCGGTCCAGCTCGCGGATCGTTCGACTCGTCCCATCTGGGGATTGAGGAGAGCCGCGTGTTCGTGGAGGCGCTGCACGGACGGCTCCAACACGGGTTCTCATCGGCTCACGATGGGCAATGGGAGGTAACCCTCACGCTGCCGGCGAAGGCTCCGAGGACGCTGCTGGTTGTGGACAACGATGTCGACTTTATCCGCCTGGTGCAACGCTTCCTCGCTGGTTCCTCCTGGGTGGTGCTCGGCGCTTCCAGCGTAGAACAGGCCCGTCACCTGTTGGAGCGAACGACGCCCCGCGCCGTACTTCTGGACATCGTGATGCCCGGGCAGGATGGGTGGGACGCCCTGATCACGATGAAGGCCAGCGCCGCCACTCAGGGCATCCCGGTCGTGGTCTGCTCAGCCTTCGAGGAGCCGCGGGTCGCAACGTCGCTCGGGGCGCTGGCCGCGCTGCAGAAGCCGATCACTCAACAGCAGCTTCTGTCGCTACTGAGCGCGCTCGATTAGAACCAATAGGTTTGATTCAGGAAACACTGCTGGTGGCGGGTATGCCGGGGCCGCGATTGCGATCGGCGGCCCCGGCCTTTCATCCCCCACCTGCTCGCCGCTTGCCTAAACCGTGATGCGATTGGCCCTCCTGCGCGCGGCGCGGCCTTCCTTCCCACCCGCCGTGGGATCGTCCAGGTAGCGGCGGGGCGGCTCCAGCACGGACAGGAGCGACTCGACCGCGCCGATCATCTCCTCCGTGTGAAAACCGTCCGGCTTCTTGACGCTTATGGTCCCACCCAGCGGCACACCACCGTCCACTTCGTCCTGACCGGAGACCACGATCACCGGCACAGCGGATAAGCTGGCGGTCGCGGCCATCGCTTGGATGACGTCGTTGCCGTTCAACTCCGGCATGACCAGGTCGAGCACGACCAGATCGGGTCGGGCCTCGCGCATGAGCGCCAACGCCTCGCTGCCTGTGTGGGCGATGAGCACGTCCCTAACCGGCGGCTGCGTCGACGCTCGCAGCATGCGCACGATCAGTTGGACGAAGCGCGGGTCGTCGTCGGCGACCAACACGGTCTGGAACGGGTGCGGCAATAATGCCAGCGCCTCGGCGAAGCGGGCCCGTGTCACCGGCTTGACCAGATAGGCGGCTGCGCCCAGCGCGGCCGCCACGCGCTGTCCGTGCGGGAACGGGAGGCGGATCAGCGGCACGGGCAGGTCCTTTCCATTGGCGATGTCACGGTGATCAAGATCGGCCAAAATGGCCGCCGCTCGATGCTCAACCGCGGCCGCTACTGCCCGTCGGAGACTTGGCGCCGGCACGATGCGGTAGCCGCGTATGTGCTGCCGAAAAAATCGTACCACCTGGGCGTCGCCGCCGAGCAGCACCAGCACCCCCTCTCCCCGGCTGAAGATCGCCGGCCGCGGGTCGTGCTGCCGTGCCCCAGCGGGCGCGACCAGATCGAGGGCCGCCGGCAACGTGAACCAGAAGGTCGTGCCGCTGCCCAGCATGCTTTCCACGCCCATGCGCCCGCCGTGCAGCTCGACGAAGCGCTTGCTGATAGGCAGCCCAAGGCCCACCCCGCCCAGGCCGCTCGGATGCGCGGTCGGGTTGCCGCCCTCACTGTGGAATTCTTCGAACACTCGTGGCAGCTCTTCCGCGGCGATGCCGGGCCCGGTATCACTCACCCTCACCAGCACACAGTCGTCATGTAGCGTCGCCGAGATCGTAATGCTGCCGCGCCCGGTGAAGCGGGCAGCGTTGGTGAGCAAGTTCAGCAGCACCTGCCGAATGCGCAGTCCATCCAGACTCAGCTCGGGGAGATCAGGAGGGAGTTCGACGGCGAGCTGGAGGCCTTTGGCCGTCACGTACTCTCGGACGATGTCGCAGGCATCGCCGACTACGTGCGCCAGTCGGGCCGGCTCCCGAAACAGCGCCAGCCGTCCCACGCCGACCCGAGCCAGATCGATCACGTCGTTCGTCAAGGTCAAGAGGTGCTGCGCGCTGCGATAGACGGCGTGCAGGTCGCCGCGGTAGGCAGCGGGCAACGGCACCCCGTAGCTCTCGGGTGCCATCAACATCATCTCGCTGAAGCCGACGATCAAGTTCAGCGGCGTGCGCAGCTCGTGGCTGATATTGGTCACGAACTCCGTCTTCGCTCGCTCCGCCGCATCCGCCGCCTTCCAAGCCAGTTCGAGGGCGGCGCTGGCACGTTGGAGCCGGTAATAGGCAGTGTCGCGCTCCTTCAGGGCGCGAGCCAGCTCGGCACGATGGCCGCGGGCCGATTCGGCGTTTTGACTGGCCGTGCGATAGCTGTGCAGCGCCCAGCCGACGGCGATCACCATGTTGCGCCCCAGGGTCCAAGCGGCCACGAGCGTGATCAGCATCGCCACCGCCGTTTCTCCTACCCGTTCCCCACTAAGCCAGGCCACCGGTCCAGCCTGCTGCAGCAGTAGCAGCGTGCCGACGCTGCCCGCGCTCACCAGTAGCCCGGCGACAGGGTGCAGCAGGACAACGGCGGTGAGCACGACAACTGGAAGAAGCACCAGTGGCGACGGCGACGACAGAATCCACAGAGCCGCCATGATAGAAATGACGGAGACGGTGAGGAAGCACACGGTGGCGAGCAGCGGCCAGTGCTTCAGCAGCAGGTAGGTCACCACTTGACCGGTCGCGACCACGGGGAGCAGCTTCCAGTAGGCCAGCCCCTGGTCCGGCGAAACAGCAAAGTGCCAGGCAAGGTAGGCAATGGCGCTAACGGCGACGAAGAGTCGCAAGGTGTCCTCACGGAGCGCTTGGATCTCGGCGGCGATCTCCGGGTCCTGGAGGTCGTGCCACATACTCATCCCTCATTTCCCGCGTCAGGCCACGCGGCCCCATGCAACGATAACCCCAAACGGTGCACTTACCACGTGCATAGAATTCCGCGTCGAGGCGATGTTTCGGCACAGGCTGCTGTCCGGAATGCTCACCTGCGCCGTGCTCCCGCCGCACGGCAGCGGTTTACGACCCGCGGCGGGAGCGGTTAGGCTCTTAGCGCTTCGCCGCGCGGTGGCGCGGGACAGCTAACATGAGAGGAATATGACCGTGCCCCTACAACTTGGCGTGCTCGTCTCGCTGCACGAGCAGCCGGAAGCGAGCATCGCCCGCGTCAAGGAGTTTAGCTTGCCGACCTGCCAGGTCTCGTCCTGGAATCCGGACCTGTACACGCCGGAGGTCGCCCGCCGGCTTCGCGACGCCGCGGCGGAAGCGGGCGTATCCATCAGCACCTTCTGGGCCGGCGTGCCCGGGCGGCGCGTCTGGGACTTCGTGGAAGGCCCCAGCACCATCGGACTGGTGCCCAACGACAACCGGCCCGCGCGCGTCGATGCGCTCAAGCGCGGCTCCGACTTCGCCCGCCAGGTCGGCGGCATCCCCAGTATCACCACCCACGTCGGCTTCCTGCCGGTGAATCCGGCTGACCCCGACTACCTCGCCACGGTCGCGGCCCTGTGCGAGGTGGCCATGCACTGCCAGTCCAACGGTCAGGAGTTCTGGTTCGAGACCGGCCAGGAGACGCCGGTGACCCTATTGCGCACCATTGAGGACATTGGCGGTGAAAACCTGGGCATTAACCTCGATCCGGCCAACCTGCTGATGTACGGCATGGCCAACCCAATCGACTCCCTCGATGTCTTCGGTCGCTACGTTCGCGGCCTGCACGCCAAGGACGGCGACTACCCGTCCAACGGCCGCACGCTGGGGCCGGAGAAGCCGTTGGGCGATGGCCGCGTCGACTTCCCCCGCCTGATCCCCAAGCTCAAGCAGCTCGGCTTCCAAGGAGCCGTCACCATCGAGCGCGAGATCTCCGGCCCGCAACAGGCCGAGGACATCCGCCGCGCCATCGCCCTGCTCACGCCGTTGCTGTAGCGGCGTTTGGGACTGCCCCCATGATCTGGTGGTCGCCGGCGAATACCACGGCACATCAGCTCCAATGCGCCCGCTGCTAAACCAGCAGGCTAACAGTTTCAACCCGCCTGAAGGCGGCTAGGGATACCGTCCGCGACGGCCATCGTCCCCAGCCGGCTTCAGCAGGGTTAAATCTGTTAGCCCGACGGTTCAGCGTCGGGCGCCACGGCGGATGCCCCTTCGGACAGTAGCCAGCGATCACTACAATCCACCTGGTAACGGGATACTTTAGCGGCCGCCCGGCGACGCATTACTGTGTGACGATGTACTCTGGCGTCTCCCGCAAAACTCGACTGACGGCACGCACATTGTCCCGCGCCCGGAGGAGTACGGTCCGGCAAGCCCCGATGGACGTCTCGCGCAACAGACCCTCGCGGCGGAAGATCGGCTCCATCTTGCCAAGGTAGCGGCGCACGCCGCGGTCGCTGCAATCGTAGCGGCGAAAGGTGCGGACGTCCTGCTCTCCCCATTGGTCCACGATGTGGACGTCGCGGAGGACGTGATAGCCGAGGTAGCCCGGTGCTACCGCCTCCTCGGCCACGTGGAACACCGAGTTGCTGTTGAAGCCCGCGCCGAGGAACAGGCAGGAGCCGTCCAGCTCCGCCAGCCGCCCATACGGTGAGGTCGGACCACAGGGGGTGTCCCAGTGCGCTCCGGTCAGGTAGCCGGCCGCCTGACCGATCGCGGCGGCGGAGGATACCGGATGGATGCTTCGCACAGCAGCGGGACGCTGCCGGAACACCTCCGTGATCCGGCCCGTTTCGGATGGCGTCGCCCGGGCGTCGAAGCGAGGCTGCGCCGGGTCGTAGCTCCGGAAGGACAGGGTCGGGACGATAACGGTCCCAGTGGCGCCGACGCAATGGAGCAGCGCGTCGATAACCGCGTCTGCCCCACCCCGGACGTAGCCGAAGCTGCGGAGCGAGCTATGCACGAGCACGACGTCGCCAGCCGCCAAGCCGAGTCGCGCGAGGCCAACGACGATGTCGCCTTCGGCCACAACGGCCGTGTCAGTCACTTGGTTCGCCTCCACGCACCATAGCTGAGCAGCGTAGCCCGTTTCGCGAGCTAACCCTTCAGCGCGCCGACCGTGATGCCTTTGGTCACGTCCTTCTGCAAGGCGAGAAACACGGCGATGGTCGGCACGGCGGCGACAGCGGCGCCGGCCATGACGATGCCCCAATTGGTGTAGCCCATGAACTGGAGCTGCGACAGCGCCACCTGCAGCGTCCGCATCTGATTTGACGTCGTGAGCAGCAGCGGGATGAGGAAATCGTTCCAGTGGGCCACGAACAAGAACGTGCCCAGCACGGCGATACCTGGTCGCGCGATGGGGAGGATGATCCGCACGAAGATGCCGATCTCAGAGGCGCCGTCGACGCGCGCCGCGTCGATGATCTCGGTAGGAAGCGTCTGAAGATACTGCTTCATGAGGAAAATGCCGAACGCTGACACCGACCCGGGAAGAATCAGACCCCAGTAGGTGTCGATGAAGCCGAGCTTGGCGGTGACCAGGTAGACAGGGATGAGCGTCACCTGCCAGGGTAGCATCAGGAGAGCAATGATCAGCCAAAACACCACCCTCCGGCCCGGGAACTCCATCTTGGCGAGCACGTAGCCGGCGAGGGTGTCGAAGAAAATGTTGCTGGTAGTTGCGACCGATGCGACGACGCAGCTATTGAGAAAGGAGCGCTGGACGAATGCATTGGCCAGGACGTCGTGGAAGTTGACCAGCGTAAATGGCTGGGGAAAGAGCTTGAGCGGGAACTGGATCGTCAATCCGAACGACTGGAATGATGTCGTGAAGAGCCAGTAGAGCGGAAACAAGGAGAGTACAGCCCACACGGCAAGCCCAACGTAAGCAATACCTTGAATGATGGCATCGAGAGAGACCGGGATTGGGCGTTTCATTGGTGATGGTACGGCGGCCATCCGATCTCCTCATCTGCAAGAGTAATATTCAGTATTCGACGTCCGAGCTCAGCCAGCGATATTGAATCGCGGAGATCGCGATCAGCACTATGCCGACGAGCACACTCTCGGCAGCCGCCAAGCTGAAGTTCATGTTGTTGAACGCGGCATCATAGATTTGATACACCAGCGTGTTGGTCGCGTAGTTTGGCCCGCCCTTGGTCATGACGAAGATTGGCGTGAACACCTGAAACGATCCAATCGTGGCAATGACGAGCAGATATAGCACGGTCGGACGCAGCAAAGGGAGGGTGATCCGTAGGAACTCCGTGAGCCGGCTGGCGCCGTCGATCCGTGCCGCCTCATAGATCTCGGCCGGAATACTGCTCATGGCGGCGGTCGTGAAGATGATGGCAGCGCCTTGGCCACCCGCCAAGGCCATAAAGATCAGCGATGGGAGGGCCATATTGTAGTCGCCCAGCCAGTCACGGGGCGACTGGCCAAACAAGCTCAGAAGGTAGTCGAGCAGCCCAACGGACGGGTCGAACATGTATTGCCAGATCAGAGCGATCACGACACCTGACGCCACCCCGGGCAGGTAATAGGCAGACTTGAAGAGCAACTGTACGCGCGCGGGCGCCTGGAAGATGAAGACAGAGATCACCAGCGCCATCAGCAGCCCAACCGGGACGGTCCAGATCGTGTAGACGGTAGTGACGACGATGGCGTGCCGGACCAGATCATTGTGGAGCAAGGCCTGATAATTGACCAGGCCGACCCAGCGGGACTTGAGCGGATTATATGCCTGGAAGCTGATAGCGATCGTCCATAGAATCGGGTAGATCGCATAAATGAGGAACATGGCCAGCGGAAAGGCCAAAAACAGGTAGGCCCACATCGTCGTCCGGAGCCGCCGGCGAGAAACGCGCCGCCGAGGATAGACCCCCGGCGACAAGCGCGACCTCGAGAAGGTGCGTTCCACTGGCTTGCGCCGGTTACTGCGTAGGCAGTTGTTGGGCCAGCAGAGCCTTCAGGGAGTCCTCGCATCGTTTCTGCCCCTCCTGCAACGCATCGGAGGGGCTCTTCTGACCGGAGATTGCCGCCTGGCCCATTGCGTCCAGCTCCGTGAGGAGACCAAAGAAGCCACCGATCACGTTGCTCGGGAGCATCAGGTCCGGCGTCTCGAACTGGGCCGTCTTGATCGCAAACTGCATGAAGGGGTCGCCGGCGTACATGCCTTCCATCGCGGACTTCCGACAGGGCAGGGTGCTGTTGCCCTGGACGGCGCGCTCATTGTCGGTATTGCCCAGCCAACGACCGAAGTCCATAAGCGCCTGCAGCTTGGCGCCGTCCTTCTGCTTGAAGATGGTCCAGCCGCCGTCCTCAATGTAGGGATGCGGATCCTGACCGCTGTTGGCCGGCACGCTCGCTCCCCAGAGGTCAAACTGCGACGCGGTGACCTTACCCTGGTTTTGCGCATTCTTGACGGCCTGATAGGAGGGGATCTGCCAGGGTACCATGGCGAGTCGCCCCTGGTAGAAAGCATCGGTGATGGGGTTCGACTGCGCGCTGGCTAGGCCCGGCAGCATGATCTTCTGTTTGCTTTCCATGTCGGAATACCACTGTAAACCGTTGACGATGAGGTCGTGGTTGGCCGGATCGGTCATGACGATCTTGGTACCGTCGTCGCTGAAGATGCGAGCGCCCATACCCCAGATCGGCTGGAACCAGTGCGCAGGGTTGCCGAACCAGGCTGCCCAGCCGTAGACGTCGGTGCTGCCGCGCTTAAAGGTGACGGCCTGAGCGGCTTTCGTGAACTGATCCAGCGTCCAGGTGCGATTGTCGTTCGTCGGCAGCAGATCCTCCGCGCCGCGCTCCTTGAATATGGCGCGGTTGATGAAGACCAGAGACGTGTAGGTCAGCCAGGGCCAGAAGTGCAGGTTGCCCTTGTAGCGATCGCGTTGCATAACCGCCGGAAAGTAGTCGTCCAGGTCGTCCTTGGTCAGGTAGACGTCCACCGGCTCTACGTAGCCGCCATTGGCGAGCCGGTTCATGTAGGTGGCCGGCTGGTAAAAGATGTCCGGCTGCAACTGTCCAGACGCGGCGGCGATGTAGAGCTTCTTCTGACCATCGCCCCAGGGAAGCTCCTCCGTGGTGATCTTGACGCCCGGGTGGGAGTCCATGTACACGCGCGCGCGGTCATTCGGCCAGTCGAGGGCCGAATATTGCTTACCGCCCGGTGTCGAAACCTCCTTCCCGGTGATGCCGTTCCACTGGGGGAACATGCCCCACGTGATACTGATGGACCCAGTCTTTGCCGGCTGCGCTGCCTGAGGCGCCGGGGTCGCGGCAGGGGCAGCCGTTGGCGCTGCGGCGGCCGATGCCGCTGTAGAACTGCTAACTCCCGACGATGCCGTCGCAGCCACGCTGGTAGCGGCCGCGGACGAGGCTGATGCGGCCGGAGATGAGACCGCCGACGGGGCTGATGTGCCACACGCCGCCAACAAGGATGCGACCGCTGCGCCTGCGCCCAACGAAATGGCGCGCCGCCGCGACAATCGAACGGTCCGTTCCCTACCGTAGTCAGACGAACCCATTGCCCTATGCCTTTCTAGTGGGTCACGCGACAAATAACTGGAGTTTGGCGACTCTGGTTCGTATCCCATCTTAAATGCGGCGTGACCCACTAGGATGCACTGCTCCTAATCGAACTCGCCGCTTCACCCCGTGCCCCCGACAGCCTTGGAAGGTTCGGTCGGTCCCGACGACGTTGGCGGAATCGACCGAGCCGGGAGTGGATGCAAGGTCGCCCGCGCTGAAGCTGCCGGTGTCCGTCCATCCGTTATACGGTATACCGGACACCGAATGAGATGTCAACGCCGGTCACCGATGAGCGCTAGGATGTTGCCACTCAGCATGCGCTCCAGGTCGGCCGGCGGAAACTCCCATACCTGGATCTTGGCCAGCTCGATCAACGGCGGGTAGTAGTCCCCGCCCCCATCCGATCCCCAGATCAGCTTGGCCGGTCCCAAGGCGTCGTAGGCATCCTTGATCATCCAGGGGCCGGACGTGTAGGAGGTGTCCAACCAGATGTTGGCGTGACGCATAGCCACGTCGAAAAACCGCCAGTTCATGTGCTGGTCGCGCGAGGAGCCCAGGTGGGGAATGATGATGTTGGCCTCGGGCACGACGCCAGCCCAACGGTCGGGATACTCCGGCCGGTCGTTGCAATCGAGCAGCACCGGCACGTGTAATGACGCCGCCAGCTCGAGCAGCGGCAAGAAAAGTCCGTCCGTCGGTTCCTGCCCTTGCAACTCACCGAAGTGGAGCTTCAGCCCTCGGCAGCCCTGGTCGACCGCACGCCGAACCTCCTGCAAGGCGATGGCCCCTTCGGGGGGTACGGCGTGGGCGTAGGGGATGAGCCGCTCCTCCCTCCCGCGCACCGCTCGCAGGGTCATCTCATTGGA